>DATFBW010000282.1:0-8368 GCA_035253645.1 Gemmatimonadaceae bacterium
GGTGAGGTCATCGGAGTGAACAGCTCCATTTACTCACCGACCGGCGGATCGGTGGGCCTCGGGTTCGCGATTCCGATCAATCGCGCCCGGCGAGTGGTTGACGACCTGGTCGAACACGGGCGCGTGCGGCGCCCGTACATCGGTGAAAAGCTGCGACAGGTCACGTCGACAAATCCCCGCGATGTATTGACCGCCGGCGTTGTCGTCAGTCAGGTGGTTCCGGGCTCACCCGCGGCCGCAGCGGGGTTGCAGCCTAACGATCGTATCGTATCCGTCAGCGGCAAGCCGGTTCGGAACGTCTTTCAGTGGGAGGCCGAGCGCCTCAACCTGCGCGTGGGTGACCGCGTGCCAATCGTCGTCGAGCGCGGTGGACGTCAGGTCACCCTGAACGTGGTTGTCGGCGATTTACCTGAAGTAAGCGCCACCCGCGTCACGGTATTACGCCAGATCGAGCTCGTCACGCTCACACCAGCAATTCGAGCCGACCGCGGCATCCGCGCTCCGCGAGGCGCGCTCGTTGTAAATGTGACCGAACAAGTACGCAGCGAGATCGGTCTCGAAGCGGGCGATGTCATCGTGCAGGTCAACAACACGCCTGTTGGAACCGCGGCCGACGTGGAAAGCGCAGTTTCGTACTACAGCCAGCGCGGGATGCAGATGCGCCTCTTCATCGAGCGGCGCGGGTTCGTGTACACCACCGACTTCTTCACCGTCACGCGATGACGTCTCACTCGAGCTACACATCGCCACTCGGGGAGCGTTATGCCTCACGCGCGATGCTGGAGCTATGGTCGCCGCAAAGAAAATTCGGCTTGTGGCGTCGCTTGTGGCTCGCGCTGGCTGAGGCCGAACGCGAGCTCGGCATCGACGTGCCGGCCGAAGCGATCGCGCAGATGCGCGCGCATCTCGATGACATCGATTTCGCCGTCGTAGCGGAATACGAACGCCGCTTCCGGCACGATGTGATGGCGCACGTGCATGCCTTTGGCGACGTAGCTCCGGCCGCCAAGCCGTTCATTCATTACGGCGCGACGTCCGCGTTTGTCACCGACAACACTGACCTGATCCTGCTGCGCGAGGGTCTCGAAGTCCTGCGCCAGAAAGCGGTGCGTGTGCTCGCGGCGCTCACGGACTTCGCGCGCCGCTGGCGCGCTGAACCCACGTTAGGCTATACGCATTTGCAGCCCGCCCAGCTCACGACTGTCGGGAAGCGCGCGACGCTCTGGATGCAGGATCTCGTGCTCGATCTCCAGGATCTGGAATACAGGGTCCGCACGCTCCCATTCCGCGGGATCAAAGGGACGACGGGCACACAAGCCAGCTTCCTGGAAATCTTTCAGGGGGACCACGACAAGGTCCGCGCGCTCGAAGAGCGCGTGACGCGCGCGATGGGCTTCAACGCGGCGATTGCGGTTTCGGGTCAGACGTATACGCGAAAGGTTGACGCGCAGGTGTTAGGTGTCGTCGCCGGCCTGGCTACGAGCGCAGCAAAGTTCGCGAGTGACGTCCGTTTGCTGCAGGCCTTCGGCGAGATCGAGGAGCCGTTCGAATCCGAGCAAGTCGGCTCGTCGGCGATGGCATACAAGCGCAATCCCATGCGCGCCGAGCGCATAAACGGCTTGGCGCGTTTCGTGTTGTCACTGGAACCTAACGCCAATCAGACGCACGCTGTGCAGTACTTCGAGCGTACCCTTGACGATAGCGCCAATCGCCGGCTCGTCCTGCCCGAAGCGTTTCTCGCGTGCGACGCGATCCTCATCCTCTACGCATCGATCGCGGCGGGAATGGAGGTGCACCCGGCGCGCATCGCGCATCGCGTGCGTGACGAGCTCCCGTTCATGGCGACCGAGGAGCTCATCGTCCGCGCCGTGCGCGCGGGGATGAGCCGGCAGGACGCGCATGAGATCATCCGGCGGCACAGCATCGCCGCCGCGCGCGCCGTGAAGGATGAGGGGAAGCCTAACGATCTGCTTCAGCGCCTGGCTGCGGATCGCGCGTTCCCGGTGCCGCTCGACGAGATTGGCGCGGTGCTCAAAGCCGAGCGGTTCGTGGGCCGCGCCCCCGAGCAAGTCGATGAGTTTCTTGATGAAGTCATCGCTCCGATCCTGGCCGGAGCTGTCACCACACACGCTCATGAAGAGGTACGCGTATGACAACGATTGCCGCGAGCACTCTCCCCTTGCACCTGGCGTGGCGCGGCAAAGTGCGCGACGTGTATCACGTGGATGACGCTCGCGTATTGCTGGTAACGACAGACCGCATTTCGGCATTCGATGTCGTTATGAACGAAACGGTGCCGTACAAAGGCGCGGTGCTCACACAGCTCACGGCGTGGTGGCTGCGCCAGCTGGAGCGACATGTCCCACACCACATGCTCTCAGCGGACGCCGATGAAATTGCGCGGGAGGTACCGGGGTTGGATGCCCACCGGGACGCCATTCGCTTGCGCGCGATGTTGTGCCGCCGTGTACACATCGTGCCTATCGAGTGCGTGATGCGCGGTTATCTCGCAGGCTCAGCGTGGAAGGAGTACAAGGAGTCCGGCACGCTGGCTGGTGAAAAGCTTCCGCAGGGCCTAACCGAGAGCGTGCGGTTGCCTGTTCCGCTTTTCAGCCCCGCAACGAAAGCCGTCGAAGGCCACGACGAGAACATCACGCAATCAGCCGTGCGCGAGCTGGTTGGACCGCAACGCGCGGCCCAGCTGGAGGAAGCGTCGCGGTTCGTATACGACTTTGGCTGCCGTGTTGCAGAGGCCAAAGGAATCATCGTCGCCGACACCAAGTTCGAATTCGGCACGTTAGGCGATGAGCTTGTCTTGGCCGATGAAGTCCTCACGCCGGACAGTTCACGCTTCTGGCCAATGGATCGTTATGAACCCGGCCGCACGCAACCGAGCTTCGACAAGCAGCCGTTGCGCGACTATCTGGAGGGAGAGAAACGCGCAGGCCGTTGGAATGGCGACGCTCCACCACCCTCCCTGCCGCCTGATGTCGTTGATGCCACGAGCGAGCGGTACCTGGACGCCTTCCGCCGCCTAACGGGCAGCGCGCTCGACGTATCGCCCATCGCATGAAGTTTGCGCGCGAGGGCCGCCCTTTTATCGCGATCGCCGTCCTCCTGGCCGTGGTCGCATGGGGGGCTGTCGTCGCGCGCGGCGGCATTCTGTGGCTCGCGCTTGCGATTGTGGTCACACTCATCGCGGTTTGGGTCCCGTATTTCTTTCGGGACCCGGAGCGCGCCGGGGAACGCGGCGAGCAGGTCGTGGTCGCGCCGGCCGATGGCCGTGTCGTGAGCGTCGCGGACGTGGACGAGCCGGCTTTTTTACACAGCCCGGCGAAACGCATATCGATTTTCATGAACGTCTTCGACGTCCATGTCAACCGCTATCCTGTGAGCGGCACGGTTCGCTATGTGCACTACAATCGTGGCAAATTTCTGCATGCCGCGGCGGAAAAGGCCAGTCTCGAAAACGAGCAGATGTCCGTGGGCGTGGTGACCGGACCGCGGCAACACCGCATCTTGGTCCGCCAGATCGCCGGCCTCATCGCGCGCCGCATCGCGAACTACGCGCGCGAGGGAGAATCCGTGGAACAGGGCGAACGCATGGGGATCATCCGCTTTGGCTCACGGGTCGACGTCCTGCTGCCGCCTAACGCGGAAATACTCGTCCGCCCTGGCGAACGTACCTGGGCGGGGAAAACCATCGTCGCGCGGCTCCCCGCATGATGCCTCCCGAGCGCCGGCCACGCCTTATCCTGCTGCCGAACGGGTTCACGTTGGCGAATCTGTTTTTCGGCGTGTTCGCCATCGTGGAAGCGTCGCGCGGAGACTTCAACAGTGCGGCGCTGTACATCGTGTTAGGCGGCGTTTCGGATAGCCTCGATGGGCGCATCGCCCGTGCCACACGCACCGGGAGTCGCTTCGGTTCGGAGCTGGACTCGCTTGTGGACGCGATTTCGTTCGGCCTGGCGCCTGCCCTTCTCGTGTACTTCGCGGTGCTCAATCGCGGTGGCTGGGATTGGCTCTTCGCTTACCTGTTTGTCGCCTGCGCGGTGCTTCGCTTGGCCCGCTTCAACATCGAGCAAGCCGGTCGCGCGAAGACGCACTTTCATGGCCTGCCGAGCCCGATGGCCGGGATGACTCTCGCGACGTACCTCTGGTTCAGCAACACACCGCTCTACACGCAGACGGTCATCGCCGATCTGCCGTGGCATGTGCTGGTACGCTACATCATGCTGGGGCTGAGCTTTCTCATGATCAGCAACGTCTCGTATGCCGCGGTGCCGGTGGTCGGCTACAAGAGCCTGCGCGAGATCGTCGGCTCGCTCGTCGTGCTGGGAACGATCGTCGGCGTCATTTTCCTGCCGCGGCAATTCTTTTTCCCGGCGCTGATGGCGTACGTTTTATATGGCCTTGGCCGTACCGTGCTCGTTGGCCTGTTGGCGCGTGTTCCGCCGGGAGGTCTGGACGCGGAGGAGGATGCACTGCCCGGCTCGCCTAACGGCAGGCAGTTTCTCCGTCGTCGGCGTCGCTCGCGCCGCCGCGGCTTGGACTACCCTCGCCGCGCCGATGTGCCCGGTCGCAGCACGCCCCAATCCTCTCCTTCCCTGAAACCCGAGGAGCTCAGTGAATGACGCAGTACCGAGTCGCCATTCATATCGTCCCGCGCCGTGGTATTCTGGATCCCCAGGGGAAAGCCGTCGCCGATGCCCTGCACGCGTTAGGCTTCTCGGTCGTCACCGACGTGCATGTCGGCAAGCACATCGTCATCGAGCTGGACGCCGAGTCGCCTGAGAAGGCGGAACACGCCGCGCGCAGCATGTGCGACCGGCTGCTCGCAAACCCGGTTACGGAAGATTACGAGATCGCCAGCATCGAGCCGCTCTACGCGGAGTCGCGCCAATGAAATTTGGCGTTGTCACCTTCCCGGGCTCCAACTGCGACGAGGACGCGGTCCATGCTGTGGTAGATGCGTTAGGCGCGGAAGCCGTGCGCCTGTGGCATAAGGATCACGATCTCAAAGGAGCGGATGTAATCATCCTGCCGGGCGGATTCAGCTATGGGGATCACCTGCGTCCGGGCGCGATAGCGCGCTTCAGCCCGATCATGCGTGAGGTGATCGACCACGCGCGCAAAGGTTATCCCGTGCTGGGCATTTGCAACGGATTTCAGATCCTGTGTGAAGCCGGAGTGCTTCCCGGCACGCTGTTGCGCAATGAGCGGCTCAAGTTCATCTGCCGCAAAGTCACGCTCAGCGTGGAGAATGCCGACACGCTGTTCACGAGCCAATACGAACGCGGACAGTTGCTCCGTATTCCGATTGCTCACGGCGACGGCCGCTATACGATCGACCCCGAAGGCCTGGAAAAGCTGCACGACCGCGGGCAGATCGTGTTCCGCTTCGCCGACGTCAATCCGAACGGAGCCATGGACAACATCGCCGGCCTTGTCAACGAAGCCGGTAATGTTCTCGGTATGATGCCACACCCCGAACGCGCCGTTGACCCCTTGTTAGGCTCGACCGACGGTTTGCCTCTGTTCCAGAGCCTATTGGCACGGGTTGGAGCATAGTCAGCGCCCGCTGTGACCTTTGACCATTGACCTTTGACCTGTTTTTGAAATGGACAAAACCAGCCGCAATGAAGACGAATACTTCGCTAAACAGGACGCCGACCTGATCAAAGAGCAGCGCGCGCGCCTCGACCGCGACCGGGCCAAGGCCGAGCGCGCCTCGCACTTCATGCGATGCCCCAAGTGCGGCGGGCAGCTCGTTGAAACCGACTTCCATCATATCAAAATCGATAAATGCCCGGACTGCGGCGGTATCTGGTTCGACAAGGGCGAGATCGAGATGCTCGAGCACGTCGATCAGAGCAATGTACGGCAGTTCATGCGATCCATGTTCGGCCTCAAATGGTGATTTGATGGCAGCTCAGCCGCGGCCGGGCGATCCGGTCATCACGCCTGCACTCGTCGCCGAACACGGTTTGACGACGGAGGAGTTCGAGCGCCTAACGGCGATGCTCGGCCGCACGCCGACCTTCACCGAGCTGGGAATCGTGAGCGCGCTCTGGAGCGAGCACTGCTCGTACAAACATTCGCGGCCTGTGCTGCGCACGATGCCCACAACCGCCCCGCACGTGTTGCAGGGACCCGGCGAAAATGCCGGCGTCATTTCCGTGGGTGACGACCTCGCCGTCGCGTTCAAGATCGAATCGCACAACCACCCTTCTGCAGTCGAGCCGTATCAGGGCGCGGCAACGGGGGTGGGGGGCATCCTGCGCGACGTTTTTACGATGGGGGCCCGTCCGATCGCGCTCCTCAATTCGTTGCGCTTCGGGTCGCTCGATTCTCCCCGCGTTAGGTGGCTGTTCGCGGGCGTCGTGAAGGGGATCGGCGATTATGGCAACTGTGTCGGAGTCCCGACCGTTGCTGGCGACGTGGTGTTCGACTCGGCGTACGAAGGCAATCCGCTTGTCAATGCGATGTGTGTTGGACTCATGCGTGAAGATGAGCTGATCCGCGCAAAGGCCGAAGGGGTCGGCAACACAATCATCGCCGTCGGCGCGCGCACCGGCCGCGACGGAATTCATGGAGCGTCGTTTGCTTCCGAGGATCTAACGCACGAAAGCGACGCCAAACGGCCACGCGTGCAGGTAGGCGACCCGTTTACGGAGAAGTTGCTGCTCGAAGCCTCACTCGAGCTGATACGGAGCGGGCACATTGTCGCCATCCAGGACATGGGGGCGGCCGGCCTAACGAGCTCCTCGGCGGAAATGGCGGCGCGCGGGGATGTTGGCGTGACGATCGACGTGACCAAGGTCCCCGTGCGCGAAAGCGGCATGACGCCGTATGAGATCCTGCTCAGCGAATCGCAGGAGCGTATGCTGGTCGTCGCCAGGCGCGGGCACGAGCGGGACGTCGCTGCGATACTCGAGAAGTGGGACCTCAACGCAGCGGTCATCGGCGAGGTGATCGCGGAACCCGTCTATCGGGTAACGGAAGGTGACCGAGTGGTCGCCGAGTTTCCGGGTTCTCGTCTCGTGACGGACTGTCCCGTGTATTCGCCGGAAGCCCGCGAGAGTGAAGCGATCCGTGCTTTGCGCGCACGCGACCCCCTAACGATCGCAGAGCGACCGGAAGAGCGTGACCCGATGTGGACGTTGGAACAGCTGCTTGCTTCGCCCACCGTCGCCAGTAAGGAATGGGTGTACGAGCAATACGACTCGTCGGTGCGGACGAACACAGTCGCCGGCCCGCGCCCGGCGTCCGACGCGGCGGTTGTTCGTCTACGTGGGACACAGAAAGCGCTCGCGCTCAAAACAGACTGCAACGGCCGCTACGTCTATCTCGATCCGCGTGTTGGGGGCCGCATTGCCGTAGTGGAATGCGCGCGCAACGTCGCCTGCACCGGCGCTCTTCCGCTGGCGATCACCAATTGCCTCAACTTCGGGAATCCACGGAAGCCAGAGGTCTTTTATCAATTCCGCGAAGCTGTCGCGGGGATGAGCGAAGCTTGCGTTGCGTTAGGCACTCCCGTAACGGGAGGCAACGTTTCGTTCTACAACGAGAGCCCGAGTGGCGCCGTATTCCCAACGCCGACGGTTGGCATGGTAGGTCTTCTCGAGGATGTAGATCACGTCACGCCCCAGGGGTTCGTGTCAGTCGGCGACACTGTTCTGCTCCTGGGCGAGTGTACAGACGAGTTGGGTGCCAGCGAATACATGCGCCGCGTTCACGACCTGACGATCGGGGCGCCGCCAGCGTGCGACCCTATCGCCGAGAAGCGGCTGATCGACGCGCTCCTCGAAGCGATTCGAAACGGTGCCGTGTCCTCGGCGCACGACGTGAGTGACGGCGGCCTGGCCGTCGCGCTGGCTGAGTGCTGCATCGGGAACTCTGCGCTCCTGAGCGCAACGATCGATCTGAGCGGGTGGGACGGGCTTCCGCTCCGGGCGCTCCTCTTTGGCGAGGCCCAGGGACGCATCGTCGTATCGAGCGAGCGCCCGGCAGACGTTGAACGCATCGCGCGGGAACGCGGCGTTCCGGTGCGCGCGATCGGCCGCGTTACGGCGGCGAGCACTCCCTTCACGATCCGCGTTGGCGCGCGGGAGTATGCGACTGACGTTCAGCGATTGGCGGCTGCCTTTCACGAGGCGATACCACGGCTCATGACACGCGTCGCGACGGCGGCGGACTCGCCAGAAGCACTCACTTCTGCCTAACGATACGTATCATGTGCGGCATCTTCGGCGTCCAGGGTCATGAAGGAGCAGCGGCGCTCACCCAACTAGGATTGTACTCACTGCAGCACCGCGGGCAGGAATCGGCGGGTATTGTCGCTGTCGATGAGAACGGACGCGCGAAC
>DATFBW010000283.1:0-21616 GCA_035253645.1 Gemmatimonadaceae bacterium
GCGAAGACCCAGAAAGTCCTTGACCTGACTCGACAGGATCACGACGGCGATCCCGCTCGTAAAGCCGATCACGACCGGATGCGGGATGAACTTGATCACCTGGCCGAGCTTCGCGATACCCATGATGATCAACATCAGGCCCGCGAGCAGCGTAGCAACCGTTAGGCCCTCGAGGCCATAACGCTGCACGATCCCGTAGACGATGACGACGAACGCTCCCGTCGGTCCGCCGATCTGTACACGCGAGCCGCCGAGCGCGGAGATAAGAAAGCCGGCGACAATCGCGGTAATGAGGCCGCGCTCCGGCGAGACACCACTCGCGATGGCGAACGCGATGGCCAGCGGGAGCGCCACGATCCCGACGATCGTTCCTGCGACGAGATCCGCGCCGAGCTGCTGGCGGTCGTAGGTCTTTAGTGTTGTAAGGAGCTTGGGAGCAAACATCCTGGGCACGTTAGGCCATCGGAAACCTAACGCGCCAAAGTGTTTTCCGCGCTGGCATGAACGCGCCGCAGATGCACCGCAAACGTGGAGCCGCGTCCGAGCTGACTTTCGACCGTCAGATCGCCACCCATCGCGCGGGCGAGGTCGCGGCTGATAGCCAGCCCCAGTCCCACGCCGTCGTTCACGGTGCTGAGCGTACGATTTACCTGCACGAAAGGCTCGAAGATCGTCTCCAGCTTGTCGGCCGGGATGCCGACGCCCGTATCGGATACCAACAGGCGCACCCGTTCTTCATCGGTGTCCGCCTGGATGGCGACGCGGCCACCCGTAGCCGTGTACTTCACGGCATTGCTGAAGAGGTTGAGCAGGATTTGACGCAGCTTCTCGGCGTCGGCGTGGACAAGCAGCGTCCCGTCGATCGCATCGGCGTCGCAGCGGAGCCCGCGCGCACGCATCTGCGGCTCGATGAGGCTCAGCGTTGCCGCGACGCATGGCGCGACGGGGATATCGTGAATCTCGAATCGTACGCCGCCAGCGTCCAACCGAGCAAAGTTCAGCAGCTCGTTTATCAACCCTAACAAGTGGCGCTGACTCTGCCTGACGCGGCGCAGGTCCTCGATTTGTTGTTCGTTCACCGGGCCACGCAGGCCCAACTCGAGAAGCTCCGTGTAGCCGGCGATGGCGTTGAGCGGCGTGCGTAACTCGTGGCTCATGACCGCCAGGAAGTCGCTCTTGGCCTGACTCGCGCGTTCGGCTTCCGCGCGGGCGCGCTCCGCCGCCGCGAACAACCGCGCGTTATCGAGATGGATCGCGGAACGGCGGGCGATTTCTTCCGCAACTTCACGGTCACGCGGCGTGAAGCGACGGCGCTCGTTGCGCGTGGCGGCCGCAAGAACGCCTAACGTGCGCCCGCGCGCGATGAGGGGCACATACAGCATGCTCGTGACGCCGAGCTCCAGCGCCAGATCGGCGATGCGCGGTTCTTCGGGGATGAGCCGCGTGATCGACTCGCGCGATACATCGTCGACCAGGATCGATGTTCCTTGTTCCAGCGCGAGGTGCACGGGATGCGATGGGATCGTAGCGATGGGACGCCGCCGTTCCTTCTCCCAAAGTCGCTGCACGACGTGCGCATCGCCGGCAAAAGCGACGGGTCTGATCTTTCCGTCGTCGCCGCGCACAAAAACGGCGGATAGATCCGCGAATGCGGGAACCAGTCCGCGGCTGATTTCAGCAACAGCCAGATCGGGTTCCAGCGACTGCGCCAGCGCAGCGCTTGCGTCAGCGAGGAACTGGGTGACTTCCTCCGCCTGCCGCCGCTCCGTTACATCGCGAGCATAGACGGCGATGCCTTCGCTGACGGGATACGCGTGCCCCTCGTACCATGAATTCGTGTAACGGCTCCGAGCGTCGAACGCCACCGGGATGCCCTCGCGTAACGCGCGTTGCACCGCCTGGTGCATCGGCCCACCAACGAGCCGGGGAAACTCATCCCAAATGACTTTGTCGATCAGCTCGTCCGGGTCATAACCGTTGCGGCGGAAGAAGTCGCGTGCCGCGCGATTGAAACGGACGTAACGGCCCTGCGCGTCGCAGACGAAGTGCTGGTCGCTGATAGCATCGAGCGTCTCTTCCAGACGAGCGCGCGCAAATTCCGCTTCGCGGCGCGCCTGTCGTTCCCGCTGGTACAGGCGCGCGCGCTCGAGTGCCACAGCGGACTGGCGCGCGATCGCGCGAATGAACCCAAGCTCGTTAGGCAGAATGCGCCGGTCGGTTCCTAACGAGAGCGCCAGCACGCCGATCAGCTCATCGGCCGCCGAAAGTGGGAGCAGCAGATGGGTTCCCGGGATGCTGCGGAGCGCACGCAATGCGGCGGAGTCACCGGCCGTACCGGCCGCGTCGAGTATTACCACTTCGCCGCTCGAATGTGGAAGGTCGCTTGCCGCGAAGGAATCGACCTCCTGAATCAGGTCATCCGGGTAGTTGATCGCGCACGCGACATGGAACGACGCCGCATCCAGATTCAGCTCGAACAGCGCTCCGGCGCGAGCTGTAACGGCCTGTGAACTCGCGCGGACGATGGCCTCGATGACTTCGACGTAGTCGAGCGGCCGCGCGAGCGCTTCGGTGAGGTGTTGCAACGCGCTCGCGCGCTCAGTGGCCCTCCGCAACCGCTCACCATCTTCTACCCGGTCGCCGTCAACCGGCGCGCGCGGGACTGCTTCCTCGGCAGATGGGGGATGTGCCGTCAAAGGATCCGGAGGGTGTACTCGCGATGGAAGCTATGGCAGGCGTCGCAGGATCAACAGGCACACACGTGAAACGACGGGAAGGACGCACGCTGCTTAAGTTGCTCCTTCTAATGAGCACGTCTGCCAAGCCCGAGAGTAAGCCAGAAAAGAAAAAGATCACGTTCTCACGCGCGTGGGCGGAAACGCGCGAGTTGATGTGGCAGCACCGGCGCTCGCTGTCGCTAGGCTTTCTCGTGATGATCGTCAATCGCGCAGCGGGGTTCGTGCTGCCAGGCAGCACCAAATATTTCATTGACGATGTCGTCGGCAAACAGCAGCCCGGCCTCTTGCTCCCGCTCGCCGTGGCCGTGGGAAGTGCTACGCTCGTTCAGGCGCTTTCCGGCTTTGCACTCTCTCAGGTCGTAAGCGTAGCCGCGCAGCGTGCGATCACCGATATGCGCCGCAGCGTGCAGTCGCATGTGCTCAAGCTGCCGGTAGGATACTTCGACGGGACGAAGACGGGTGCGCTCATCTCGCGGATCATGAGCGACGCCGAGGGCATCCGCAATCTCGTGGGCACTGGCATCATTCAGCTCGTGGGCGGGCTTCTGACGGCGACAGGTGCTCTCATCGTTCTCTTCGTGCTGAACTGGCGCCTAACGCTGATCACGATCGTGATCCTGTTGGGGTTCGGGGTCATGATGGCCTACGCGTTCAAACGTTTGCGTCCTGTTTTTCGCGAACGTTCCGTCATCAACGCCGAAGTGTCCGGCAGGCTCGCGGAGACGATCGGTGGTATCCGCGTTGTGAAGGTGTACACCTCGGAAGACCGCGAGCGCAGCATTTTCACAGAGGGCGTGGAGAAGCTTTTCAGGAACATCGCCAAGACGATCACCGCCACCTCGCTCGTCGGAGCGGCCACCGGTATCATCGCCGGAGTGATCGGCATCCTGTTGCTCATGATAGGCGGCCGCGCGGTGCTGGCCGGGACGATGACGTTAGGCGGTCTGGTCACGTATACGTTCTTCATCGGACTAGTAGCCACGCCGCTCGTGCAGATGGCATCCATCGGGACGCAGATCACCGAAGCCTTCGCGGGACTCGATCGGATCCGCGAGATCCGAGATACGGTGCCCGAAACAGCGGACGAGGCCTCGCGCGACGCGGTCACGGACGTGCAGGGTGACGTCGCATTCGAAGACGTTACGTTTGCATACGCCGAAGGTGTGGACGTGCTCAAGAACATCTCATTTCGCGCGCGGGCGGGGACGACCACGGCGTTGGTTGGGGCGAGCGGAGGCGGAAAGAGCACGCTCATCGGTCTCGTGATGGCGTTCAACAAGCCGCGCAGTGGACGCGTGCTCATCGACGGGCGCGATCTCACGACGCTTCGGTTGGGGGATTATCGCCGCAAACTGGGCGTCGTTATGCAGGACAATTTCCTGTTCGACGGCACGATCCGCGAGAACATCGCTTACTCGCGGCCTAACGCGACGGACGCGGAGATCAAAGAGGTCGCACGCATCGCGCACGCGGACGAGTTCATCGACAAGTTCGAAAAGACGTACGACACGGTCGTGGGCGAACGCGGCGTCAAGCTCTCGGGTGGCCAACGGCAGCGCGTGGCCATTGCGCGCGCCATCCTTGCCGACCCGCGGATCCTGATTCTGGATGAAGCAACGTCCAGCCTGGATAGTGAAAGCGAAGCGATGATCCGGGATGGCCTGCGGTCCCTCCGGCACGGCCGCACGACGTTCGTGATCGCGCATCGCCTGTCGACGATCGAGAGCGCCGATCAAATCCTCGTACTGGAAGCCGGGGAGATCGTGGAGCGTGGCACCCATCGCGAGCTGCTCGCGTTAGGCGGGCGTTACCGCCAGCTGTACGACCGTCAGTATGGGCTCGAGCGCGACCGTTTTATCAATCCGGGGGAGGATTTCACCCCGGACGAGGCGCCGCTCCGCGAAGAAGTGCCCGCGGCGCCGCCAAGCCGCGCTCTGTAGCGCGCGAGTTAGGCCCGCGCGGGTGTCGCGGCCTCGAACGGCACTTCGACCGCATCGCTCTCGCGCATCAGCGCGATGAAGGCGCGGGCGGCGTCGCCATCGAGCTCGGTGCCGATGCGTTCCTCGATGTACTGCAAAACTTTCTGCGCTGGCCATGCGGGTCGATACGGGCGATGCGTGCGCAGGGCGTCATAGAGGTCGCAGACGTGCACGATCTTGCTGATCGTGTGGCAGTCACACGGCTTGCGCCGGTGCGGGTAACCCCCGCCGTCGAGCATGATGTGGTGCTCGAATGCAACCACGGCGGCCAGCTCGGGGATCGCTTCGTTCGCGAGGATGAGGCGCGCGCCATCTTCGGGGTGGCGGCGCATGACTTCCCATTCCGACTCGGTGAGGCGACCCGGCTTCTGCAGGATTTCGGGCGGGATGCGCACTTTGCCGAGGTCGTGCAGCAACCCCGACACGCCGATCGCACGAACTTCGTTCCTGGCGAGCCCCAGACGCTCGCCTAACGCCATCGCGAGAACCGATACGTTGAGCGAGTGCGTCGTTGTGTACTGGTCATAACGTGTCAGCTGCAGCAGGGGGATCTTGATTCCCTGATTGGCGTGCATCGCGAGGGCGAGCGAGCGCACGACGGCGTCTGCTTCGCCTGCTTCGACCACATGCCCGTTGAAAACCTCGTCGTGCAGCCATTGCACGGTCTCGATCTCTTCGGACAACGAGTATGGCGCGTCGCCTAACGTGATGATCTGGCTGCCGCCTTCGTCCTGTATCGCGGCCCCACGCACGCTCAGCATGCCGAAACGAACCCCACTGGGTCGTTCGATGCGCGCACTCGCGGACATGGCGTCCGGGCCGCTGCTTCCCAGGCCCAGGCGCGCGAGCGCCAGGATGAGGAAGTCTTCGAATTCTTCCCGCGTCACAGTCGGCGAGAATTCCAGCCGCTGGATACCGACCCCAGCCAGCCGCGCCGACCACTCCCAATCGCGCAGCTCGCGGATTGTCTGTGAGTTGAAGATCACGTCCGAGCTGAGGAACGAGAACCGGGGCGCTGCTTCTTCTTCGCACAAGCGCAGCAGGTGCCCGAACGACTCATCTACCGCTCGCTCGCGCGATGGGTGGCCCGCCGAATAGAGACCCATCTTCGACAGGGTTTGCGCGAGTGAGGTGAGGAAGCGGACAGGGGTGCTCATCGCGTTAGGCAAAGTGCACGGCGGCACGGACTTCGCCGTCGCGGTGCTTGTTAGCCAGTGCCAGGATGTCGGCCACCGTCCGATCATCGCGCCACGTCGTCGCCAGCGCGCGCAGCGCGCTCAGCATATCGGGCGACTTGTCGACGAGCTTGCGCCCGCCAAAGAAGCGCTTGCGGACCAGGCCGCGCGCGAGCCAATCGCGCACCGCAGGCACACGGCACGTAGCCAAGACGTGGATGGCCATGACGCGTTCCTCGAGCGCCATGCCATGACTTTGCCGATCGACGCGCTGCATAACGAGATGGGCCAGCGCCGGCGCCAGTGGACGGGGGGCGGCACGCAGGCCGTCGCGCAGGATGCGCGGATCGCTGTCCTGCATGGCGAGAGCAACTGCCTTCTCGCGATGCTCGTCGGCCGTCAGCAGCAGGCGTATGGCTTCCCGTCGGATGTCACCCATCGCGTGTCGTGCGAGCGCAAAGACGTCGACGTTCGCCGGCACGACGCCGACGGCGGCGAGGACCGATAGCAGAAGCGCCTGAACCTGCGGACGTTCCTCCATGATCCGGCTCGCAATCCCGGGAACCGCGGCAACGCCCAGTTGTTCAAGTAACGCAACGCAATCCTCGTGATCCTTCAATGAGGGCTCGCCTAACGCTTCGATCAACGGTTGCACGGCGCTCGGGCCCAGGCGCATCACGAGCCGCTCGGCGATGTCCCGGGACTTTGGAAGGCGCGGAAGGACACGCGACAGCTGACGCGGCGTTACCAGCTCTTGCAAGAGCAAATCGCGCGCACGCGAGGGCTCAGCCGCTTCGACGTCTGCAAGGATCTCGGTCCAGTCGCTCCGTGCCGCGAGCGCGCGAGCCGCGCGCGTGAGTGAAGGCCCGCCCTCGCCTACGTGCAGCGCGATGGCGATCAAACGTTCGGGCTCCAAACGCGAACGGCCGCGATCGTCTTCGGCACCGGCGTCACCGGTACGCGCGAGCGCCGTGAGCGCGGCATCGTATTCCTCAGGGTTCGGGCTGTTCAAGGTCCATTTCGTGACGATGTCGCGGACGTGGTCGCGCAGCTCTTGATCGAAGCCCGCTCCGGATTCTTGCTGAGCGTAACGCCCGAGCTTCGCGAGCAAGCGCACCATCGAATCCGAAATGCCGCGACCCGCGGCCGTGCTGGCACATCGCAGGAGGTCGACGACAGCCGGCGCGGCGAGAATCGACGTCGCGTGGCGCATGAACTCCATGCGTTTGCGCTGGTCGCCACCCATGTGCAGCAGGCGCTCGAGCGTCTCCCCTTGCAGAGTGCCTAACAAGTCAGAAAGCTGCGCGCGCACTTGCATGTGCCGGCGTGGTCCCGCGTGATCGAGCTCGGCGGCCAGCTGCTGGAAGTATCCCGCGATGACGTGCTCATAGTTGTCGTCGCCGCGTTTGGCGTTGATCGCCCCTGCCATCTGCTCGGCGTTGCCGACGATGCGTCCGCTGTCTTCATTGCCGCCGGTGAGAGCGGCGCGCGCGAGCCCCAGCCACAACTGCGTAACGCGATCGTTAGGCGCATCGTCTGCTGTGTCGTCATCGCTGCCGAGCTGCAGACGATCGTACGACATGCGCATGAACTGCGCGTGCGGCCAGCGGCCTTCGAGCGAGAGCAGCGCGACGTGTTCGCCGGCATCCGCCTGACTGGCGTTGTCGCTGCCTAACGTGGAAAGGACGTCGCTCAGCTCCTCGAGCGCGATGCCGGCGCTCAGCACCAACGCGCCGATCTGCTGTCGGTGCAGCAAGGACGCGAGGTCACGCAGGATGGGATGCGCGCTATCTGTGCTCTCGCCATCGATGACGAGCTGCCGCCGCGCGACGCCAATCGAGAGAGAGCCGCGCTCTGCCAACGTTTCGGTCAACCGCGCATGCAAACGCTCCGCCGAGGCATTCACCATTGGATGCCCTTTGGGATAGAACGTGTGCTTCTGCAACGACGTCGCGAACTCCACGAGCATCTGTTCGTGTTGGTTCGGCGCGCGTTCAGTTGCAGCGAACGATTCGCGTTCCGTCATGCGGTTGAGTGGACGTGGAGCAACGGACCGGCAAATGAACGGACGACTTTGTCCGACAAGGGGTTACCCGCTTCACATGTGAGGGGAATGCCGGCCGCTCCGGGGCCGTTTCTTGTCATCGGCGATGATTCGATCACGCGAGGTGCGAGTAGCGCCTCCATAGTGGCGGCACAACGATGCTCGCCGCCGTCCAATCTGCCGCCGTTCTGGGGATCGAGGCTTTCCGCGTCCTCGTGGAAGTCGATGCTGCTCAAGGACTTCCTCAGTGGACGCTGGTGGGTTTGGCCGCAGGAGCCGTGAAAGAGAGTCGCGAGCGGGTGTCAGCTGCCCTGGCGCACTGCGGCTTCGCGCTGCCGCCCAAACGGATCACCGTGAACCTCGCGCCGGCGGATGTCCGGAAGGACGGGACGGCCTTTGACGTCCCCATCGCGCTCGCCCTCCTGGCGGCGACGGGCCAGCTGCCGGTGGAGGCGGTGCAAGGCGCATTGGCTATCGGTGAGCTGGGACTGGACGGAACGCTGCGTCCGGTGCGCGGTGTTTTGCCCGTGGCACGCCATGTCACGCGCACGCCCGGTGTTGCGACCCTCATCTTGCCGCCAGGGAATGTCGTCGAAGCATCGCTCGTCAGGTCAGCTCCCCTTGCTGCCGCGAGCACCATCGCGGAGGTCGTGCAGGCGCTTTGCACGCGGAGCTGGCCGCCATTGCCGCGGCTCTCACCGAACGGCGCAACGCCTAACGCCGTGGACCTCAGCGACGTCGCGGGGCAGGAAGACGCCAAGCGGGCCGCCGAAGTCGCCGCCGCCGGCGGCCATGCGCTGTTGCTGGTGGGTCCGCCCGGCAGCGGCAAGACGATGCTCGCGCGCCGCATGCCGACAATCCTCCCGGCGCTCACGGAAGATGAAGCGCTCGATGTCATCGCGATTCAATCCGTGGCCGGGCTGCTCGCGCCAGGTGAGCCGCTGAGCGTGGAACGGCCGTTTCGCGCGCCGCATCACACGCTCTCGTCGGCCGCACTCGTCGGCGGGGGCAGTCCGCCGCGCCCTGGGGAAGTCAGCCTGGCGCACCATGGGGTGCTGTTTCTGGACGAGCTGCAGGAAATCCCGCGCCTAACGCTGGACAGCATGCGTCAACCGCTGGAAGACGGACGCGTGATGATCGCCCGCGCGCAAGGCACGGTGACATTTCCGGCGCGCTTCACGCTCGTTGCCGCCATGAACCCCTGCGCCTGCGGCTACGCGGGCTCCCCCACCAGGCCATGCGTCTGCAGCGCAGCTGATCTCGTTAGGCATCGTGCGCGCATCTCGGGACCGTTGGCCGATCGGCTCGATATGCGCGTGCACGTTCCAGCAGCCAATGCCGCGGACCTCGCCACCACAACAGGGGAACGCTCGTGCGACGTGCGCTCCCGTGTCGAAGCGGCGCGCGAGATTCAGCGTGCGCGGTATCGGCGCCTGCCGGGGGTGTTCTGCAACGCACATGTCTCCGGGCGCTGGCTCGACGCGCACACGCCGATCGCGCCAGCCGCCCGCACAACGCTCGTGCAAGCCGCCGAACGTCTCGGCTTCTCGGCGCGCGGATACCATCGGGTGTTGCGCGTGGCTCGGACAATCGCCGATCTCGAGTCCGCAGGGCAGGTAGGAGTGGAGCACATCGCAGCCGCGGTCCGGTATCGCTGGCTCGCTCATGACCGTAGCGGGTATGACGCGATCGGGAGCCCACAGTTATAGTGAGGCATCCGCGGCAGTTTAGGGGATAACGTGTTCCGCGCGGGTCCATGGAGTAGGCTCAATAGATGACTGCAAGGCACAGCTTCCTGCGCGCCATTCCTACCGAACGCCCGGTCGACATACCGGTCAGCGTCTCGCGAGAGACGTTACGGAGCGCGCGCGCTGGTGACCCGGTGGCCTTTGCCCAGCTGGTTCGCACCTACTATCCGCGCTGTTTGCGATTCGCCCAGCACCTCCTATCGAGCCGCGAGGATGCAGAGGAGTGCGTGCAGGACACGTTCGTGCGGGTCCATCGCGCTTTGCACCGCTATGAGGAGCGCGAGCGGTTCGACGCCTGGCTGTTTCGTATCCTGGCCAACCGCTGCCGCACTGCGCGCCGCCGCGTGGCTCGGTGGAAGCTGTTTCACAGCGCCGATCTCGACCGGGTGACCCCAACGTCCACGGCACGTGTCGACGGTTTTGTGGCGCGCGATGAGATCCGCCACGCGCTTGCCGAGCTGACTGAAGAGCAGCGTGAGGCGTTTCTTTTGCGCCACGTTGAGGGTTTGTCGTACGAGGAAATAGCCGCCATCTCAGGGATCGCGGTGACCGCCGTCCGGATGCGAGTAAGTAGAGCTTGCGGACGATTGCGCGATGCCATCACTGACGCCGATGCAGAACGACGAGCTCGATAGATCATTAGCCCCGCTAGTTGAGAAGCTCCGCGAGTTGCCTGAGAGCGACCCGCGGGCCGTGAAGCGTGTATTGGCGCGAGTCAGGCAGGACGATGGGCGTCCCAGCGCACGTCGCCGGGCATTGCGCCGCCACTTTGCGCAGCGCGCTGGGTGGTGGGCAGCCGCCGCTGTGCTGGTCTTCGGGGCCGGTGTGACGCTGTTCATGCGCGCCGATCTGGGTCCGCGTATCGCGGAAACTCCAGAACCGATCGCGATCGATTCCGAGACGTCTGTTGTTCAGGCCAGCCTCGACCCAACGGAGCTTGGCCCCGACCGCCTGGTTGAGCAGCAGTTCACAATCGACAACGGCCAGGCGCGGCAGGTCGCGCTCGTTGGCGATTTCAATCAATGGAATCCGAGGCGACACCGGCTGCACCGCGATGGTCGGACACGCTGGGTCATCAAAGTCCAGCTGCCGGCGGGGCTCCATAAGTACGCCTTCATCGTGAACGACTCGGTGTGGACGCCGGATCCGAGCGCAGTGCGCACGATCGATCGCGACTTCGGCGTCACGAGCTCGCTGGTGCTGGTGCAATGATGCGACGGGTATTCGCGGGCCTCTTGCTGATCGCGTTAGGCGCTGCTCCCACGCTCTCCGCCCAGCAGGGGACAACGCTGGACAGCGCGTTGGCTGTGGCACTGCGACCCACGCTCGAAGCGGCGCGCACCGACGGGCTTCCCGAGAAGCCGCTGCTAGCCAAGGCACGTGAAGGCGTCCTCAAGCGCGCCCCGCGTGAGCGGATCGTCGGTGCGGTCGCCGCTCTGGCCGATCGCATGCGTGCCGCACGCGCGGAGCTGGCACCTAACGCGACCGAGCACGAGGTCATCGCCGGAGCAGAAGCGCTGGCGGTCGGCGTCTCGGGCCAGGTCTTGCGGACGATTCGTGTGCATCGCCCGCGCGGCACCGCGGCCATGCCGCTGGAAGTCATGGCGCACATGGCCTGGCGCGGTGTTCCACCCGATCAGGCCGCCGATGCCATCACGCGCGCCGTCACGGGAGGCGCGACCGCGGCACAGCTGATCGCGCTCGATGCGTCCGTTAGGCAGGACGTGGAGTCCGGCGTCGCCCCACCCGTGGCGCTTCAGCAGCGGACACGCGGATTGACGTTCCAGTTACAATCGCCGGTGGGCCGTTCCGCAGCCGACGCGGCGCCGCAGAGCATGAGCTCATCGGGCGCCACACGAGCGAGGCCGCGCAAGCCATGAGGACGTTGCGGCCTCTTGTCATCGGTATGGCATTGGCCGGGTTCGCGCCTAACGAATCCAGTGCGCAGGTACGTCCGCAGAACGAGCGGCTGCACGATGTGAGCGTGGATGTCGGTGGCATTGCGCTGCGCCGGCGGGATGAGCCCTGGCGGAGCGCCGTCAGCGTCGTTCCGCACTGGCGCACTGCCACGTCCGAAGGCGCCTTCTATGTGGGCGGCGCCGTTTCTGGAACGCAGAACGGCTACGAAGCCGCCTACGGCACGTTGGGGTTGGAGCTCACGCCGCAGACGAGCCGTTCGCGCGCCTGGGACTTGGCCGGTACGGCCACCGTGTTGAGCGCGCGAGCGACACAGGCTATCGGCGTCGCAAGCCTGCGCGGCCGCAAACACTGGATGGCCGACGACCAAGGCGCCTGGCTCGGCGTCACGTTAGGCGGGCGCACTCAGGATCAGACGCAATTTGGTTCTCTGGCCGCAGAGGCAAGCTTCTGGCGCAGTGTCGCGCCGGCGACCACGCTCATGTTTACCGCCTCGGCGACGCAAGCCGGGGATTTCCTGTATTACGAGTACTCGGACGCGCCGGAAGCCGAGTTTCGCCTTCCGCACACGGCTCGCTTCGGAGAGCTCGCGGCGGCGCTGCGGCACGTCGACCGCCGGGTGGAGCTATCGATGGACGCGCGCTACCGGATCGGCTCCAGCGAAGTTCTCGGCGGTTCGGGAGCTTTCAGCGGCGACGTCGCCCTCTGGCTCACTTCGCGGTACGCGCTGGTGGGACTCGTCGGCCGGCAACTCGCCGACCCCGCGTTAGGCACCGCGAGCACGGTTTACGCGAGCATCGGACTGCGGATCGCGGCGCGCAGCGCTGGGAGCCGTGCGCACATGACCGCTCCGCGGGAGCCCATCCCCACGCGTCGTTCGGAGATCGTTTTTGCACGGGACGGACGCGGCGGAGCCACCACGCCGATGAGCGAGATGGGTTTCGCGGATGCACGCGGTGGTGTGTTCGTCGAGCTGCGGGCTCCACCGACGGCGAATACGGTCGAGATCGCTGGCGACTTCACCGATTGGCAGCCGGTGGCGCTAGAGCGGCATAATGGTGTTTGGCGGCTTCCGTCGGTGCTCCCCTTCGGTGTGTATCGGATCATCATCCGCATCGATGGTGCGGAGTGGAGGCCTCCGGTGGGTCTGCCGCGCCTGCATGACGAATTCGGCGGAGAGGTCGGCGTCGTTACGGTCCGGTAACACAGCGCGGAGCAGGCGGTCGCCTAACGATCCTGCGCAAAGCAGCGCCGTCAATTACGAGTTCCTGCCATCGTTCAAGCGCTGACGATCGCGGGCCGCGCCACATCGGCGGCCGAGTCAGTATCTTTGACGTCATGACTGACGCCGTCGACAGCGCGTTGAGCCCGGCCTTGTCCAAGGAGCGCGCGCTCGCTGACTGGCTGCGCGCGCAGCCCTCGGTCCTGATTGGCTACTCCGGCGGCGTTGATTCCGCGTACATCGCCGCATTAGCGCGCGAGGTGCTTGGCCGCGACCGACTACTCGCCGTCGTTGGCCTGAGCGCGGCGTATCCACAGGAACAATGGGATCATGCGCGCCTGATCGCGCGCACGTTCGATATTCCTTTGCTCGAGGTTCCGACGAACGAGCTGTCGGATCCTCGTTATGCAGCCAACCCCACGAACCGCTGCTATCACTGCAAGTCCGTGTTATGGCGCACGCTGGTGCCAATCGCCGCCGAGCGCGGGATGGCCGTAATCGTGGACGGAACGAATGCGGACGATGGCTCGGATTACCGCCCCGGGCATCGCGCGGCGCTCGAGCACGGCGTACGCTCTCCGCTCGCCGAGCTAGGCTTTACGAAGCGGGAGATCCGTTCGCTCTCCGAACGACGTGGCATTCCAGGGTGGGCCAATCCCTCATCGCCATGTCTGGCGTCGCGCCTCCCGTACGGTTTTGCGGTGACCTTTGAGCGACTCGGCCAGGTGGAGCGCGCGGAAGCGGCGTTGCGTTCGTTAGGCATCCGCCGCGATTTGCGCGTGCGTCACCACGGCGACCTGGCACGCATCGAGCTCGACCCGGTCGAATTGGAAACCTGGCTGTCGCCCGACCGTGCTCGCACGTTGCGCGCGGCCGTTGCAGCGAGTGGCTTCGCGCGCGTCGCGCTCGATCTTCGTGGCTTCCGAAGCGGCTCACTCAATGTCTTGAGCGGAGTGATGGCGCCGTGAGCGAAGACCTCTCCCGGACGTTCGCTAATGCCGGTTTGGACGTGGCGGTCGAGATACGCGATCGGCTCGTGTTGCTCACGCCACGCGGTGACGTGACGAGCCTAACGAGCCTTCAGCAGCGTCGCGCGCTGCTCGCTCTGGCGGCCGAGCGCGGCTACACGCACGTGGCGCTGGAGCTCGTGGACTGAGCTTCGGTGCGCCTGTTCGTCGCCGCCAACCTCGACAACGTGCTGCGCGATGAGGTGCACGCAGGCGCGGCGCGCTTGCGGGACGCCGCGCCGGGCGTCGCCTGGGTCCGGCGGGAGCTGCTCCACATGACGCTCAAGTTCGTCGGGGAGCAGGAGGCCAGCCGCGTAGCTGACTTCTCTCGATCACTGAGCGCGCTGAGCGCAGCCGCAGAGCCGATCGACATCCGGATCCACGGCTACGGGGCTTTCCCGAACTTTCGCGAGCCGCGTGTGGTATGGATAGGTGGAGACCTGCCGCAGCGCCTGTCGGCTCTCGCGGCAGCCGTCGACGAAGCGTGCGCGGGGTACGGGGTGGAGCCCGAGCAGCGGCCGTTCCGGGCGCATATCACGTTAGGCAGAGTCCGGCGCCCGCTTCCGCGTGAAGAGCGGCGTCAGCTCGAGCAAGCCGCGCAAGGCCGACACGAAGTGCTGCATTGGCACGTAGAGTCGGTGGAACTCATGAGCAGCGAGCTCGGACCGTCCGGGCCAACGTACACAGTGGTCGAATCGTTCGCGCTGGGCGGCGCACCACACACGAGGTAACACACGATGCTTGGCGGTTGCCTGAGAACCATAGGATGCGGGACTCTGCTTGTGGTCGGAGTCGGCGTAGCGTGGTTGACGCGCGACCGCTGGTGGCCGCAGCTCCGCGATGGACGCGATTCTGCCGTCGTCGTCGAAGCGTCCGGCAACAGCCTGAGCGACAGCGGCGCGCAGCGCGCCGAAAACAGCATCCGCTCGTTAGGGCAGGCTACGGGTCCGGCCTACGTCAACATCACACCCGAAGATTTGGCCGCCTTGATTGTCCGTGAAGCCGGGCGCACGCCGCTGCCTCTCAAGGACGCAACGGCAGGCGTGGTCGGCGATCGCCTGTGGCTACGCGGCACACTCGACCTCCGGCAGCTGCGCGCACAGGGTGCGCTCGGAACGATCGGAGTGTTGTTAGGCGACGAAGAGGAAGTCGAATTGCGCGGCACGCTCGACATCGTGCAACCCGGGCTGGCGCAGTTTCGCGTCGCTGCGTTCAAGGTTCGCGATATCTCTCTTCCTTCGGCAGCCATTCCGCGACTCATCGCCCAGATCTACCGCGGCGAACGGCCACCGGGCGTGAGCGCGAACGGCGTCCCGTTCCCCGTTCCGCCATATATCGGAGACGTGCGCATCGCGAACGGCCGCATCACCCTCTACAAGACGGTAGACGGTCCTCGCTGAAATCTGCAGCTTTGACTCAGACCTCAGACCTCAGACCTCAGACCTGTCGTCATTGCCTAGCCCCCGCATCCTCGTCGTCGACGACGAACAAGGAATCCGCGCCGCTCTCGGCCAACTCCTCGAATACGAGGGGTATGATGTTCGCACGTCGAAGAGCGCGCCCGAAGGCCTGGCCGAGTTCGAGAAGTGGCGTCCAGAGCTCGTATTCATGGACGTCAAGATGGCAGGGATGGATGGCATCGAAGCGCTCAAGCGCATCAAGCAGATCGATCCAAGTGTGATTGTCGTGATGATCAGCGGCCACGCGACGATTCAAACGGCGGTGGAGGCTACGCAGTTAGGCGCCTACGACATTTTGGAGAAACCGCTCGATACGGATCGGATACTTGTCCTCCTGCGCAACGCGCTGCAGCACGTCACGCTGCAAGAAGAAAATGCTCGCCTGCGCGAGACGATCGAGGCGCGGTATGAAATGGTGGGAAGGTCGTACGCCATCCGCGCGCTACTCGATCAAGTAGAGAAGATCGGCACGACCCCCGCGCGTGTCCTCATCACGGGTGAAAATGGAACGGGGAAAGAGTTGGTTGCCCGGGCGATTCATCGCATGTCGCCGCGGGCGCAACGTCCATTCGTCGAAGTGAATTGCGCGGCGATTCCGTCAGAGTTGATCGAGAGCGAGCTCTTTGGTCACATGAAGGGGTCGTTCACTGGTGCGGTCGGCGACAGAGCGGGGAAGTTCGAGCAAGCGCATACAGGAACACTTTTCCTCGACGAGATCGGCGATATGTCGCTGAGCGCGCAGGCCAAGGTGCTGCGTGTGTTGCAGGATGGCGAGGTCACACGTATCGGCGGCACGAAGAACATCAAGGTCGATGTACGCGTGCTCGCGGCAACGAATAAGCGGCTCGAAGATGAAATCGCGGCCGGACGTTTTCGCGAGGATCTGTTTTATCGCTTGAACGTCGTTCCGTTACACGTGCCGCCGCTACGCGAGCGGCGCGACGACATTCCGTTGCTCGCGCAATACTTCCTGCAACAGTTCGCGCAGCGTGACGGCGCGCCGCCGCGATCGATTGATGAGGGAGCGGTGAAGTTGCTGCAGAACATGGATTGGCCCGGCAACGTACGTGAGCTGCGCAACACGATCGAGCGGTTGCTCATCCTTGCATCAGGCTCGCGTATAACGGCCGCCGATGTGACACGACTGACTGGCGCGCGTCCGACTGAAACGTCCGGGCTCGGTTCCCTGCTCGAGAGTAAGACATTCGAAGAGTTCAAACACGCCGCGGAGCGCGCGTTTCTCGTGGCCAAGCTGCGTGAGTTCGACTGGAACGTGTCGGAGACGGCGCGACTGCTGGATATGCCGCGATCCAACCTGTACAAGAAGATCGAGAAATACGGCCTAACGAGAGAGGGTGTGTCGTGAGCCGCGATTGGGATGCGGAGCTCAAGAAGGTCGATCGTGTGCTCGAATCGGTTTCCGACGAAGCGCTGTTACCGACCAAGACGGCCGATACACCGCGTGAGAAGGCGCAGGCCGTCGAGAAGCAGAAGGGCACGCGCACGCTCGGCGTCATGCTCCGACTCCTGCTTGCGACGGCGCTCGGCGTCGGGATCATCTTCTGGCCATATGATGCGCGCTGTGGCCTGGGACTTTTCGGTTACCTCAGCGCGACGGCGATGGTTTCGGTTACAGGGCTCTGGGCGAGCATCTGGACCTGGCGCCATCGTTCCGCGCGAGGGCACGCCTTGGCGCTCCTGCTCGTCGCGTGGGGGGGAATTCTCGCTGCGCGCGAAATCCTGCCGCGTATTGGGTACGCCAACCCCACGGAAGCGCGTCCGGCGATATGGTTCTGTGAGTAGCTCTTAGCTCTTAGTCTTTCGCTCTTAGTCGTTGGCTCTTAGGGCTTCGAATGTGCGGTTGCCTAAGAGCCACGAGCTAACGACTATGAGCTGGTACGCCTAACGAGAGCAAATGACAAAGTTCGCCAATTTCATAGGCGGCGAGTGGGTAGCGCCGAGCAGCGGTCAGTATTTCGAGAACATCAATCCCGCTGACACGCGTGACGTGATCGGCTTGTTTCCGTTGTCTGGCGACAAGGACGTGGAGCGCGCCGTGCAGTCCGCGCAACGCGGCTTCGCGAAATGGCGGGCGACGCCAGCGCCTCTCCGCGGCGAAGTCCTGCGCCGGGTCGGCGATCTCCTCGCCGCAAACAAAGAAATGATCGCCGATCTCATGACGCGGGAGATGGGCAAGCCGCTCGCGGAGACGCGCGGCGACGTGCAAGAAGGGATCGATACGGCGTACTACGCAGCCACGGAGGGGAGGCGGCTGTTCGGCCATACGGTGCCTAGCGAGTTGCGCAACAAATGGGCGATGAGCTTTCGCCGTCCGATTGGCGTGTGCGGTCTCATAACGCCATTCAACTTTCCGATGGCGATTCCAACGTGGAAAATGTTCCCGGCGCTCGTGTGTGGTAACGCGGTGATCCTCAAGCCCGCGGAAGACGTTCCACATACATCGACTGTGCTCGTGGAGACGCTGCTCGAAGCGGGCCTGCCGCCCGAAGTGATCCAGCTGGTGCATGGCGCGGGTGAAACAGTTGGAAAAGCGATCGTCGAGCATCCCGCGATTCCCGTGATCTCGTTCACAGGTTCGACAGAGACCGGGGGCATCGTTGGTGAGACTTGTGGTCGTTTGCATAAGCGTCTGTCCCTGGAAATGGGCGGCAAGAATGCCCAGATCGTGCTGGACGACGCGGATGAGCACCTTGCGCTCGAAGGTGTGCTCTGGGGCGCATTCGGTACGACGGGGCAACGTTGCACTGCTACTAGTCGTCTGATTCTACAGGCGGGCATCCACGACCGGTTCATCGAGCGGCTGCGCGAGCGGGCGCAAGCGCTCCGGCTCGGCGATGGCCGGCAAGCCGGAACCGACGTGGGGCCGCTGATACACGGAGCCGCGGTGGACAAGGTCGAGCGCTACATCGATATCGGGACCAGCGAAGGTGCGCAGCTCGCGTTAGGCGGCGCTCGCGCGTCCTCCGACGCGCTTGCCCATGGTCACTTTTTCGAGCCGACTATTTTCACTGACGTTAGGCCCGGATCGCGTCTGGAGCAGGAAGAGATCTTTGGACCGGTGCTCTCCGTCATCCGCGTGGAAACGCCTGACGAGGCGATCGCCGTCAACAATGATGTGAAATACGGACTATCGTCGTCGCTTTACACGAGCAATGTGAACGTGGCGTACAGAGCGCTCGCGGAGCTGGATAACGGGATTACCTACATCAATGCGCCCACGATTGGAGCGGAGGCGCACCTCCCCTTTGGCGGCATCAAACAGACCGGAAATGGGCACCGCGAGGGGGGCTGGCAGGTATATGATTTTTACTCGGAGACCAAAGTGGGGTACGTAGATTACTCCGGTGCTCTGCAAAGGGCGCAAATCGACACGTATCAGGCATGAACTCTGCACTTAGGGCCGCCCAGTTGCGCCGGCTCGACGCGCGGAATTAATTGACCGACCGATGGCGGAATCGCAGGGCACACGCACGCCAGCTAGTACTTCTCCCCTCTCGCAATTTCCCGACGCTTTGCGCGCCGATGCGCTTCGTGCGGTCAATCGGCCCCGCGCGCGCGTCTGGCATGCTCTCGTCGAGTGGGCAAAGTCCGTCTCGGTTGCAATCGTACTTTTCCTCTTCGCACGCACCTTCTTCATCGAAGCATTCAAGATCCCCAGCGGCAGCATGGAGGGCACGCTGCTCGTGGGCGATTTCCTCCTCGTAAACAAGCTGCTCTACGGAGCAGAAGTCCCATTCTCGGGAAAGCGCCTCCCCGCGATCCGACAGCCGCAGCACGGTGATGTCGTCGTCTTCGAATACCCACGCGATCCGAGTAAGCATTTTGTGAAGCGCCTGGTTGGTCTGCCTGGTGACACCCTGGCGATGAAGGATGGCGTGCTTCTTGTGAATGGAACGGTCAAGCAGGAACGGTACGCACATCACTCCGAGCCGGGAGTCGATCGTGCCTACGAGGAGTTCGAGTGGCAGCGGGACTATGTCGTGCGAAGTGCGGCAGCAAGTGAGCGCTCCCAGGTGCATCCCTCTCGCAACAACTGGGGGCCCATTGTCGTGCCACCGCGTCACTATTTCATGCTGGGCGACAACCGTGATAATTCGCTGGACAGTCGGTATTGGGGCTTCGTTCCGGACAGCATGCTCAAAGGCGCGCCCCTGTTCATTTACTACAGCTATTCGCCAGATACCGTGACACGAGTTCCGTGGCTCACTCACATCCGCTGGCGCAGACTCGGTAGCCGCGTTCAGTGAGCGAGCTTTCGCATTACTCCGAAGAAGACGCCGCGTCTGACGCGGAGTATGTCGTCGAGCGTGCGCGCGTCGCGACGAATGGTCGTGGGCGCCGCAGCGGGCGCCGTGGTACACTCGACGAAGGCTCTCTCGATCAATACCTGCGCGACATCAGTGCCTACTCGCTGATCACGCGTGAGCAGGAAGTGGAGTTGGCGAAAGCGATACGCCGCGGCGATCAGAACGCACTGGATGCGCTCGTGCGTAGTAACCTGCGATTTGTCGTTTCCGTCGCGAAGAAATATCAGAACCAGGGCGTCTCGCTCTCGGATCTCATCAACGAAGGCAACCTCGGTCTCATCCGCGCGGCGCACAAGTTCGACGAGACCAAAGGTATCAAGTTCATATCGTACGCGGTCTGGTGGATCCGGCAGGCAATTCTGCAGGCGCTCGCGGAACAGTCACGAATCGTTAGGGTCCCTCTGAATCGCGCCGGTACGCTCCACCGTATAGGCAAACGCGCCAACGCGCTGCTGCAGGAGCTGGGGCGCGAAGCCACTCACGCCGAGATCGCCGACGGCATGGACATCACCGTCGAGGAAGTCGCGAAAACGATGTCGATCTCGCAGGCGCACCTGTCGCTCGACGCGCCGATCACGCCGGGAGAAGACAACAAGCTCCTCGACTACCTCCCGGACAATCTGAATCCGCCGCCTGACGAGCAGACGTTCGAGAAGGCCCTCACCGAATCGGTGGAGGAAGCACTGGCGAGCCTCAAGGAGCGTGAGGCCAAGATCCTGCGCTTGTATTTCGGCCTCGATGGCGAAGAGGCAATGACGCTCGAGCAGATCGGTGCGCTGTTAGGCATCACGCGTGAGCGCGTGCGGCAAATCAAAGAAAAGGCGCTCTCCAGACTGCGGCACGTTTCCAGGGCGCGCGCGCTCGAGTCGTTCCTCGGCTAGTTGCCCCTCTAGTCGTTAGTCTTTAGCTCTTAGCTCTTAGCATCCTAAGAGCTCACGCCTGAGAGCTAACGACTGTGTTCCCACTCCCCTTCAAGCCGCGCAGGATACTGATAGGATACAACGTGCACGATAAGCTCGTGTCGTATCTGCACGAGCGGCGCGCAGACCTGGAGTATCGCAGCAAGCTGTTCACGGACATCACGAACGGCGACATGGCCTGGGCTGATGCCTTCATTGGTTTTCGCCGCCCTCCGGTGACCGACTGGGGCCCCAAACTCCGCTGGATCCACTCGATGGGTGCCGGTGTCGACGCATTCATCTTTAGAACCGACCTTCCCACCGACGTGTTGGTCACGCGGACAAACGAGCCCTTCGGACCGCAGATCGCCGAATACTGCCTAACGCGGGCGCTGATGTTCACCCAGCACATCCGCTCGTTCGAGCGGTCGCAGCTCGAGCACAAATGGGAGCCGCGTTTTATCGGGACCTTGGCCGGCACGCGAGCCGTGATCGTAGGAACGGGAGAGATCGGGAGCGAGATTGCGCAGCGTCTGGCTGCCATGGGCTGTCGCGTAGAAGGCGTCTCGCGCTCGGGCGAGCCGAACGCAGCTTTTGCCGTCATGCATCGCGTGGCCGATCTTCAGCGAGCCGTAGCGGACGCGCAGTGGGTCATTGCCGCGCTGCCACTGACCGAAGACACCTTTCATTTGATCGATCGCCAGGTATTGAGCGCTTGCCGAGGAGCAGTGCTGCTGAACGTGGGCCGCGGTCCCGTGGTCGAGGAGGCTGCGCTGGCCGAAGCGCTGGAGCGCGGGTGGCTGAACGGCGCGGCGCTCGACGTGTTCGAAGTCGAGCCGCTTCCGCCGGACTCACCGCTGTGGGACGACCCCCGGGTCATCATATCTCCGCATATCGCCGGCCTAACGACAACCGCTGGGGCAGGGGACGGCTTTCTCGAATGCCTCAGCGAGCTCGAAAGCGGTAAGCTGCCGCGCTGGACGGTCGACCGTGCCCGCGGATACTAATTTGAACCGAGGAGCATGGAGCGGGAAGCAAGCAGGGGATAATGAATGCTTTGACCTTGCCCTCAGGCCTCAGACCTCAGACCTCAGACCTC
>DATFBW010000284.1:0-5077 GCA_035253645.1 Gemmatimonadaceae bacterium
CACTGTGCTGTTCAACGATACGGTGAAGCAGAAGATCGCGTACGCTTCCGGAGGCAGATACAGCGCAGCGGAGATCGAAGCTGCGGCGCGTGCCGCCAATGCGCACGACTTCATTGCGGCGCTGCCTAACGGGTATGAGACCGTTCTCGGTGAGCGCGGTACGCGGCTTTCCGGCGGACAGCGCCAGCGGCTGGCGATCGCCCGCGCGCTCCTGATCGATCCGCCGATCCTCATCCTCGACGAAGCGACGTCGGCGCTGGATACCGAGTCCGAGCGTCTCGTTCAGGAGGCGATCGAACGGCTGCTTGCCGGGCGGACGGTCTTCGTGATCGCGCACCGCCTGTCCACCGTGCAGCACGCGAGTCAGATCCTGGTGCTCGAGGGTGGAAGGATCGTGGAGCGTGGCACGCATGCGATGCTGCTGGCAGCGGGCAACGGCATGTATCGGCGGCTGCACGCGCTGCAATTCGCCGACCGGCAAGTCCTGGCTGGAGAAGTCACGAGAGCCTAACGATGGCCCGGTGCCTCTTTCTCGTGAGTGACCGCGCCTGGACAGGACGCGCGCGCGCCCTCGTTTCTGCGGCACGCGGCCTCGCCGCACGGGGGCACCCGGTTTTCGTCGCGGCCCCCCCGGGCAGCGCGGCGTTGGACCACGCAGCAACTGGGCCCGGCGGACCGCAGGCGATCGGTATTCCGCGCAATGGAGGAGCAGGCACGGCCCGCATGCGCGCCGTGCGCCGCCTGCTGGCTGATCATGCGGTCGACGTCGTTTTCGTGCACTCCGACACGGACCACCTGCTCGTGGCGCTCGCGATGGTCGCCCTGTCGCAGCGTCCCACACTCGTTAGGCGCATCTCGCTCGGCGAGCGGCTGCGTCCGACGAGAGTCGGCGGACTCGCGGATCGGCTGGCCCCTGTAACACAGCTGCTCACCGGCCGCGCCGGCGTCGAGCGGGCCGTCGATGAGGTGCCGCGGTTCAAGGTCGAGCTGGGCGTGCCCCTCCCACCCGAAAGCGCGATTCGAACGGGCACGGCGGCCCCCCTCCTGGCGTGCGTATACGACGCAGCGGCGACCATGCATGCGAGCCGTGTGCTTCGGGCGGTGACCATGCTCCGGAAGCGCCATCGCGAGCTGAGCCTGTGCATGATCGCAAGCGGCGAGGTTCCCGAGCGCCTGCGGATGCAAGCGGCGGCGTTAGGCCTTTCTCGCGTCGTGCGCTGGATTCATGCACGCGGATCAGTAAACGAAACCCTCGCGCAATCGGCTGCGCTCATCGTCGCAGCGGGGGGAGACGAGGCGATATTCGCCACCCTCGACGGCATGGCATACGGCGTTCCGGTTGTCGCGCCACGAGCGTCGCTGTTCGAGCGCTATGTAGCCAACGGTATTTCCGGAATCCTGCTGGACCGCTTTGATGCACCGGCCTGCGCCGCTGCGCTCGCGACGCTCGTCTCGGATTCCGAGCGGCGTGTTGCCATGGGGAACGTGGCTCGTTCCAGAGTAGCACGCGATTTTGCGGAGTCGGGGTACGTCGACGGCCTGGAAGAGGTGCTGCGCACACTGGCACCGGGCACACCGGAGCCGGTCGCCGGAGTTGCCTAACGTGCGCCACCTGTTCGTCACTGTGGATTATCCGCCCGATCTGGGCGGCATGGCGCGGCGGCACGTCGAGCTCTGTCGCAGGCTGGCCACCGACGGCGTAACCGTTTCGACCGTCGATGCGCCGAACGCACACACTTTCGATCGCGAAGAACCGTATCGCATCACGCGGGAACCCTTCACGTTCCGCGGGGCGCGTACCGCCTTCAATCGCTGGCGCTGGGGTCGCAACATTGCGCAGCGCGCGCGGGCGGCCGACGTCATTCATTGCGGCAACATACGTCCCTGCGGTTATCCCGTCCTCGCCGCGCGACGGCGGGCCCAGGCGCGCGTTCCCTTCCTGCTGTATGTCAACGGCGGCGACCTGTTGCGCGAGCGCGAGAAGATTGCTTCCAGCGCGGCCAAGCGCTGGCTCGCCCGGCGCCTCTTCAAGCAGGCAGCGGGGATTGTCGCCAATTCGGCCTGGACCGCCGAAACTGCGTGGACGTTGTGCGAGTCGTTAGGCATCGCCACGGCGGACCGGATCGCTTCCATCGACCTGGGGACCGACCCGAACCAGTTCCGACCCGAAAACGACCGGCGTCAGCTCCGTGCAAAGCTCGGATGGGATGAGCTCTGCATCGCGGTCACTGTCGCCCGACTCGTGCCGCACAAGGGGCATGACGTCGCGCTGCGGGCCATCGCCGCCGTGCTGCGAGAATTCCCCGCGTTACGCTATCTCATCGTCGGTGACGGACCTAACGAGGACGTGTTGCGCCGCCTGGCCGCCGATCTGGGCATCGCCGACAAGGTCGCCTTCGTTGGTGCGCTCCCGGATGCCGACGTCGCCGAGGCCTACGCGACGTCAAATCTGTACATCGGCCTTTCGCGGCTGCACGGAGTGGAAGTCGAAGGGTTCGGCATCTCGTTCATAGAAGCAGGCGCCAGCGGAATTCCAGTCATCGCGGGTGACAGCGGTGGTGTGCGCTCTGCCGTGCGTGACGGCGAGACAGGTATCGTGGTTCCGCCTAACGATGTAGACGCAGCGGCCGCCGCGCTCCGGCAACTCCTGGGCAACCCGGAGCGCCGGCGTGCGCTGGGCCGCGCCGGACGTCGCGCGGTGGAGACGCACTTCAACTGGGACCGTGTGGCACGCGACACCTGCCACTTCGCCGAGCAGATCGTCCATCGGAAAAGCGACGCGCACACGCGATGAGCAGGCTTTCGCATCGTCTCGAAATGCTCGGCGTGCGTGCTCTTGTGGCGGTTTTAGACCGGCTGCCGTTCGACACCGCTCGCAGTGTGGGCGAGCGCCTCGGCCTGCTCGCATACCGCCCGCTCGGCATCAGGCGGCGTGTCGTCGAGCGACAGATTCAGGGCGCATTCCCGGGCCTCGCTGAGGCGGAAGTGAAGCGCATTGCCCGGGCATCGTATGAGCACTTTGGTCGCGTCGTTGCCGAAGTCGCTGTGCTCGGTGAGGAGGGGTCCGCGCGCGTGCCAGAGCTCTTCGAGGGAAGCGATGACCTAACGCCGCTGACCGAGGCGGTACGCGCGGGCAATGGCGTTGTCGTCGTAACGGGACACGTAGGGAGCTGGGAGATGGCAGCCGCATACGTCGCATCACGCGGTTATCCGGTCGACGCGGTTGCGCGGCACATGCAGAATCCGCTCTTCGATGCTTATCTCAAGCGGAGCCGCGAGCGGTTCGGCATGCGCGTCGTGTTCGATGACGAAGCGGTCCGCATCCTACCGCGATCACTTCGCGAAGGACGGGTGATTGCGCTGGTGTCCGATCAGGGCGTAAAGGGGCTCGCATCCGCATTCGTTCCGTTTTTTGGACGCCCGGCGAAGACTCCGCGTGGTGCCGCGGTGTTTGCCTATCGATTCGAGGTCCCTGCCATTTTCCTTGCGGCGATGCGGCAACCTTCCGGGAAATATTGGCTACACCTGCGCGCGATTCCCGTGGCGCGGAACGGCGACCGTGACGTGGCCATCGACGAGACTGTCGCGGCGTATACGAGGATCCTGGAGACGTTCGTTAGGCGCTATCCCGAGCAGTATTTCTGGTTGCACCGCCGCTGGCGCCGGCAGCCCCCGGAAACACCTGCCGAATTACGCGATCCGGTCGCGGCAGTCAGCGCGGAAGACGGATGAACCTGGAGGCGATCCGCAGCGCAGAGTTTCCCTGGACGGTGGACGGACGCGGCGTGATTTATCTGAATCACGCATCCACAGGCCCGTTACCGCAGCGTACAGTCCGTGCGCTCGCCGAGGCGAATCAGTTGCGCGCCGAGCCGTGGCGCCTAACGTTGGATCATCAGTTCGGTGTGTTGGCGCACACACGAGATCTGATCGCGCGTCTGATCGGTTCGTCGCCTCAGGAAATCGCCGTGATGACGAATACGACGCACGGCATCAACCTGGCCGCGCGCGCGCTCCCGTTCCGTTCGGGCGACATTGTGCTCTCTGTGGAACGCGAGTTCCCAGCGAACGTGTATCCGTGGATGGCGCTAGCCGCGACGCGCGGCGTGACATTGCGCCAGCTCGAATGTCCCACGCGGCTGCCTAGCGAGAATGCCATCATCGCGGCGCTCGAGGATTCGCGCGTACGCGCAGTCGCCGTCAGCTGGGTTGGATTCGAGCACGGCGCCAAACTCGATCTCGCGCGCCTTGGTTCCGAGTGTCGCTCACGAGGCGTCTATTTCGTCGTCGATGCGATGCAGGGCCTGGGCGCCGCACAACTCGACGTGCGTACAACGCCGATCGACATCCTTGCGTGCGGATCGCAGAAATGGTTGTTAGGCCCGTGGGGGACTGGTTTTGTCTACGTCCGGCGCGAATTGATCGAGCAGCTCGAGCCGCGCGAAGTTGGCTGGATGGCGCCGCAAGGCACGGACGATTTTACCCGGTTGCTGGACTATGACCTTACATGGCGCTCGGACGCGAGGCGCTTTGAGGTCGTGACCTTGCCGTACCACGATTTCTGGGGGATGAACGCTTCGCTCGAGCTGCTGCACGAAGTTGGCGTCGCGGAGGTGGCGACGCGCGTGGAGCTGCTGGCGGATCGTATTGTGGATTGGGCGCAGTCCCGCTCTGACATACAGCTGGTCACGCCGAGCGAGCGGACCCGTCGAGCAGGGGTGGTGTCTTTCGTGCCACGAGACGCCGCAGCCGTGAGCGCGCGCCTAACGAACGCACGAGTGACGCACTCGTTGCGCGAAGGCGCGATCCGCCTTTCTCCGCACTTCTATCAGACAGTGGAAGAGGTCGATCGAGCGCTCGCCCTCATCTAAAGATCAACAGCGGCGCAGATTGACACGGACCTGACCACGACGCTCGCGGAGGGGACGTGAAGAAAAACAGGGCTCTTCCGGTTGCTTTCGAGTGGCAGGACCCGTGTTTCGCGTGCTACTCATGAGCTTTTCACCGCGGAGACCGCAAAGAACGCGGAGGAAGGCGCAGAGAACTGCTTTTTGTCAGCCCCACCCAACCCAACAGG
>DATFBW010000285.1:0-2554 GCA_035253645.1 Gemmatimonadaceae bacterium
AACGACGAACCAGTCTTCCCCAAGGCGCCAATGGGAACGGTGCTTCCACTCCCCGCCTTGCCCGATACGGAGAAGAACGTCGGTGCACTGAAGAAGTGCGACTGACGGATCCTCGCGCCCAGTGCCGGATTCACGAACGGGTCGTGGACGGAGTCGGCGATTGCGATCCTCGTTCCGCCCATACCGAAAGTCAGCGAAGGGAAGAAGGAGAACTGGTCGGAGTCGGCGATTGGCATCGTCTTGACGACGATGAGCTGCGCCGCGGATGTCGTGGGAGCGAGGAGACCCAGGAGACTGAGGGCGCACGCGCCGACTGATAACGGGAACGTTCGCGAGCGCTGGATCGTGTCGATCGGAGTCATCTCGACCTCGGAGACAGGCGCTCATGTAAACCTCAGTCATGGGCTTCGCGTCACACATCGTGTTGGAGCGCCAAAACACTGAGCACGTCAACTAAAAAAAGCCCGCCACGAAGGTGGGCGGGCGGCAGGCTATTAGACAGACGTTAGGCGGGGGAAAGTGTGGTGGATGGCCGAGCAGATGGAGCGACGCACGCCACCGCCTACTCGAGGCCAAGCACTGGGAGGTCAGAACTACGGCCTAAGGACTTGGTAAGGTGGTCGCGCAGGGACTCGAACCCCGGACCTCTGGTATGTGAGACCAGCGCTCTAACCAGCTGAGCTACGCGACCGGAACAGCCGACAACTCTAACCGGGGCGCGAGGTTGGGGCTAGTTGCGCTCATATCGATAGGTGGCGTTCTCGTCCGTGTACGTGAGCACGTTTCCGCTGAGCGTTCCGGCAAACGAAAAGGCGGGAAACTGTCCAGCAGCGGGCACGGTGAACGTGGCAGAGGTGCCGTTGATGACATACGTGCCGTTATGCACCTGACGCTCGGCGACTGGCGCAGCCGTTCCGACGTAATTCTGTGCGTCGATTGTTTCCGTGAACGTTCGGTTTTCTCGCATCACCAACGTGGACCCGGTGATATCGATTCGGACGTTGCCGCTCTGGAAGACCGTTGCGGGAAGCGCTCGCCCATTGAGCGAGACCAGGGTGTACGAACCCGCAGCCTCTGCATAGGGATCGCCATCCGGTCCTGTGCCGTCGTCATAGCCGCCGCATGCACCGATTGCAGCGCACGCGACGACGGCCGCGAACCACTGAGCGCGCCGGAAGATCTGGAACGGTGTCATGTGCGCCTCAGGGTTGTGCCATAGGAGCGCGCAGGCAACAACGGGACCAATCGATCGTGTTGAGGCGCGGGAGGTGGGCCCTGCAGGATTCGAACCTGCGACCGTCGGATTATGAGTCCGCTGCTCTAACCGGCTGAGCTAAGGGCCCCTGCGTGAAATCATAACTCGGCGGGCCGCCATGTGGCAGCGGGTTTCAGAGCGAAGCGCTGGTCAGTGCCGGCCGCTTGCCTAACGTGACGAGACCTGCGCGTCGCCTGGAGCTAGGTCCCCGACGCACCGTGGACGTCGAATGCACTGAGGATCTCCTCGGGTGAGACTGTCGCCGCGCCCAGCTTCCCGACTTCGACACCCGCGGCGTAGTTCGCCACGACGGCAGCTTCATACGCCGTCGCCTTTGCCGCGAGCATCACCGCGAGATATGCCGTGACAGTATCGCCCGCGCCGACGACGTCGTATACCTCGCGCGCCGTCGTCGGGATCCGGCGGATGTCACCCGCCGCTGAGAGCAGCACCATGCCACGCTCGCCTAACGTCAGCAGCATGTGCTCCACTCCCAGCTTTTCGAAGGTCTGCGGCAATGCGGGCTCGTGATCGAGGTCCACCGCCGCGCCTAACGCCGACTCCAGCTCCCGGCGATTGGGCTTGAAGATTGTCGCACCGCGGTACGCGAAGAAGTTTCGGTACTTGGGATCGACGACCACCGGGATTTTGCGCACGCGCGCCTGCTCGATTGCATGCTGGATCACTTGTGTCGTCAAAAGGCCTTTGTTGTAATCCTCCAGCACGACGGCATCGGCGTCCGCCATCGCCACCTCGATCCGCTTGAGCACCAGGTTGCTGATCGAACCATCGACTTCCGAGTCATCCTCCTCATCGAAGCGCACGACCTGCTGCGCGCGCGCGACGAGGCGCGTCTTGCGCGTCGTTGGACGATCCACGGGTACCAGCGCTTCATCGCTCGCGCCCAACCTAACGAGTATCTCGCGGAGCGCCGCGCCGGCGGCGTCGCGGCCAACGGTGGCGACGAGCGTGCCGCGCGCCCCCGCCGCGATGACGTTCTGCGCCACGTTCGCCGCGCCACCCAGGGCCGCGCGTTGCTCCCGCACGCGAACCACAGGAACCGGGGCCTCGGGCGAGATCCGCTCCACGTCGCCGCGCAGGTACACGTCCAGCATCGCGTCGCCGATAACGAGCACGCGGCAGATCTGCGCGCGCCGGAGGAGCTCTTCGAGCCGCGACCGTTCGATTAGCGCACCGCGAGGGGCGTCGGTCATGCGGCGGTCAACCTAGAGCATAACTCGTCGCAGCGTCAACGAGTGCAGCTTACAGAGCCGGAGGGATTAGTTTTGCTCAGACCTC
>DATFBW010000286.1:0-2769 GCA_035253645.1 Gemmatimonadaceae bacterium
CGCGCCATGGTGTGGCTGTCGAAGGTGCCGCGTCTTTTGTCGCTGCAGTGCGGATCCCCGCACCTACAGTTGCTTTCATCTCGGACGCGAGCGACGCGCAGGTTGTGCGCGCGAGCAGCATGAGCGATGAGACGTTTCGCATCGCGGGCGCGGCGCCGGAAGGCATGAGCAACGGCGAGCTGTTCACTCTGCGGCTTCGTGCAGCGCGGGCGGACGATGTCAACGCTCTGCGGCTCGAGCTGACCGAGATCAATGATCGGTCTGGTGCCTCGCTCAAGGGCGGTCTCGTGGTGTTGCCCTACGTCACATGGGGACCGCGATGAAGCGCGTCGTTATACGCCTGGCTGTGGCGCTCTTCGCGGCGCACACGTTAGGCGCGCAGACATCCGAGCTGCGTACCATCGAAGGGGTACTGCACCTCGTATGGGGCGATCCTGAAGCGGTGCAAGGTGGATTGGCGTCGGCGGCGCCCAGCTATCGCGCGTTTCTCACGACCGACGCGGGCGAGAGCGTGGAGGTCGACCCCGTGTTGAGCAAAGATCTGACTGCCGGGGATCTTGTCGCGCTCAACGGTCGTCGCGTCCGCATGAGCGGCAGCGGTCCGGCTACGTTGCTCGCACCATTCTCCACTCCAGTCTTTCGCGCAGTCTCTCTCGCTCCCAGCTCTTCGCTTCAGACTCCCTCGTTCAGCGCGGCAATCAACGCCCCGACATGGCCAGTGCAGCAACGCCCATATGCGATTCTCCTTTGCAAGTTCGCCGATATCCAGGACGAACCGCTCAGCTTCAGCAGCTACGAAGCGATGTACGCGACGGGGTTTGGCGGCGCGGATGATTTCTACCGAGAAGTTTCGGACGGCCGTATCGACCTAACGGGAACCCGTGTGTACGGCTGGTACACACTACCGCAGCCACGTTCCTTCTACGTTCAAAACGATCGCGCCAACCTGACCGCCCTTTTCAACGATTGCACTCGGCGTGGAGACCAGGACGTCGATTATGCGCAAGTTGTCGGTGTCGCGATGCACTTCAACGCGTTTCTCGACTGCTGTTCGTGGGGCGGGTCGCGCACTGCTTCGCTCGATGGCGTGACCAAGACGTTTGCAACGATGTGGAACGCTTCCTGGGCGCGCTCGGGGACGTCATGGCATGAGATGGGTCACTCGGTTGGTCTGCCCCACTCGGGCGGACCGTACGGCCGCACGTACGATTCGGTATGGGACGTCATGAGCTCATCGACGTCCGGACGGTACCTCAATACAGCGTTCGGATTCGGTGGTTCGCACTTCATCGCCTACCACAAGAACTTGTTAGGCTTGATTCCAGCGAACCGCCGAGTGACGGTCACGAGCGGCGACTGGAAGGGGGTGATCGAGCCCCACGCGCGAAACGGGAACGGGACCGGTCCTGTGCTCGTGGTGCTTCCGATGGCGGACGCGGCGCGCTTCGGTCATTCGTACACCCTCGAATTGCGCGGCAAGACGGGATACGATCTCCGGCTGCCACGCGCGGCGTTGGTGATCCACTCCGTGGTACCGGGCCGCCCTGAACCCGCGCAGATCGTCGACGCGGATGGTGATGGCGATCCTAACGATGATGGCGTCACGTGGACTGTCGGCGAGACGTTCAGCGACCCAGCCGCAGGCATCCAGGTCTGGGTCGATTCGCTCACCGTGAACGGTGTGGCCGTGACTGTGCGCAACGGCGCCGGACGCGGACCATCCCTGTCAGCTGGCGGCGCGACGATCGCACGGCAGTTTGCCGAAGGGACCCTCACGCGCGACTCGGTGCGCGTGACTGGTGTGTCGGGGTGGCGCGCGGTGAACCGGAGGTCCTGGCTGTCGCTCGTTAGGGCGTCGGGCACCGATGGTCAACACCTGTCTTACGCCGCCGACATGCAAACGCTCGCGCCGGGCAGATATCTGGATACCGTGCGCGTATACGCCGCGACGGGGACGTCCATCCCCGCGACGCACGTTGTGGAAGTCGTGATCGCACCGGCGACCGACGTTGCTGCCTTGAGCATCTATGCGCGGCGCGATTCGGCGCGCGTGGGTGTTACCTCGGCGGTCGACTCGACGTTCCTCGCGCTGAGCGGGCGATATGCGTCAACTAGCTGGACCGCAACGCAGAGCTCGAGCCGCCTTCTCATTGGCGTGCGATCGCCTAACGGCTCCGTCAATCTGGCACCGGATGCATTGACAGGCACCGGCAGCACCTGGCTCTACTTCCGGCGAGGTCCGGAAAGCTCCGCGGGTATCACGATCGATACACTGACCATCACGGTTGCTGACAACGCACCCGTGGTCCTGCGCATGGTGGACACGCTGCATGCATTGCCGTCTGTCACCATCCGGCTCACGCGCAACGGTGGCCAGCACCGGGCGCTACAAGGCGCGTTAGGTGCCAGCGATTCGGTTGGCATCACCTTCGACGACCCGCGCAACGCGACACTCGAGTGGTTTGCCATCAATCGCCGTGGGCTGTTCAATCGCTTGCGGAATACTCGCGGCGTCGGCGGCCATAGCCTGCGCTGGATCATCGACGCGTCGCAGGTTGGCGTGCCCGGATCCGCGATCGACACGATCTTCGTGTGCTCCTCGATCAGCGTGGCGTGCGCTACGTACGTCGACACATTGACCTTCGACGCGGCTCCCAACGAACTCCGCCTCAGCGCCACTGGCGGCCGGGAGATCGTGGCACGCGGCACGCGGCAGCGTACAGATTCGGTGTACGTGCAGTTGTTAGGCGCGACTGGGCGCACACGCGT
>DATFBW010000287.1:0-3040 GCA_035253645.1 Gemmatimonadaceae bacterium
TCGATGGCCGGCAAACGCTCGGCGGGTTTTGGCGTCGTGTCTGGCGTGATCGGCTTTACCGTATCGGCAGGCACCACGGGGGTTGGTGTCGCTGCTTGCGGAGGCCGCGCGCGGCGGCCGCCGACACAGGCCGCGCCGGCCAGCAAGACGAGCGGGCCCCAGTGCCTAACGCCGCTCATTGTTTCGGGATCGTCACGCGCGCGCCGGAGGCTTTGGGGTCCTTAAGAACGCGCACGCTGTTCAGGTCGGGATCGGAAATGAAGCCGACACCCTGCATCACTTGCCCGTTGGGCAGCGTCAGCCGAAAAGCACTATCGCTCGCCACCTCGTTGCGTCCAGGGTCGTAGCGCAGCTCTTGGCTCGTTAGGCGCCGGCCGGCCGTGGAGTTGACAACCACGTCACCGCGTGCCTGCATCGTTCCGAGGCGGATGTTGTAGGTGCCCTCCCGCGAGGTCAGCGTCGCGTCCTGAACGCCTGTGGGTGTGAAGAACACCGCATTCACACTCCGCAACTCGCTGCGCGCGTTGTCGTCGTACATGAGAGCAGTATCCGCCCGCAACTCGGCGCGCCGGACTCCGCCGTCCGTGAGCGCGACCCTCATCCCGATGAGCATCTGATCGGCGGAATCAGGAAGCGTTGTTGCCCGCACCTCGAGGGGCTCCTTGAGGTCCTGACAGGCGGCGATCGAGCCTACAGCTACGACAATGGCCGCCAGCCGCCACAAACGCGCGCAGGTCACACGACCCCCGCGCGCATCAGGTCGTGCAGGTGCACGACGCCGACTACCCGATCTGCGTCATCAAGAACTGGCATGGCCATGATCCCAAATTGCTCCATCCGGTACACCACTGCGCTGGCGAGTTCCTCCGCTCGCGCCACCTTCGGCGACCTGGTCATCACATCCTCCAGGATCACGGGAAGGAAGTTGTCTTCGCGCTCGAGGAGGCGAGTGAGGTCGCCGGCGGTGAAAACGCCGCCAATTGTCCCGTCCCCATTGGCTACGATGACGATACCGCGGCGCTCGGCCAATGGAATGATGGCTTCTCGCAGCGTCGCGCTGGGGGGGAGGATCGGCAGACGCTGCCGTTCCATGAGGTCCTGAACGCGCGTCAGCAGCTTACGGCCGAGCGTGCCCCCCGGATGGAGCCGCGCGAAGTCCTCGCGGCGGAAGCCTTTCCGCTCGAGGATCACCACTGCGAGTGCATCGCCTAACGCGGCCTGGATCGTCGTGCTCGTCGTCGGCGCGAGGTCATGCGGGCAAGCCTCTTCGCGCACCCACGCATCCAGCACAGCGTCGCTTTCCCGCGCGAGCGTGGATTCGGGAACGGCGGTCATGGCGACTACTCTCGCCCCGAAGCGCTTCAGGTGCCCGAGGAGGGTCACCAGCTCATCAGTTTCGCCGCTTTTGGAAATGAGGATCGCGACGTCGTCACCGCTCACGATGCCGATGTCACCGTGGAGCCCTTCGACCGGGTGCATGAATGTCGCCGCGGTCCCGGTCGACGTGAGGGTCGCCGCGATTTTCCGTCCGATGTGTCCTGACTTCCCTACTCCGCTGACGATCACGCGACCGCGGCAAGTCGCGATCAGATCGACGGCTTTGACGAAGCCGTCGCCCAGTCGTCGCGCTGTCTCGCCGAGCGCGTCGCGCTCCATCTCGATGACGCGGCGTCCCTGGGCGAGGATGTCTTCGCTCTTCACGCCGACATCTCCTCGGCGTCACGGCTGGCGACGTACCATTCGACGAGGTCGTCCCACTCGCCACGTGCCTTGAGCAGGATCTCCGCGAACTCCCGGACGGCACCCGCGCCGCCGTTCCGCGTTAGGCGGATATTCGCGGCGTCCGCGGCTTCAGCGGTCGCATTTGCCACGGCTACTGGGAGACCTACCTGCCGCAAAAGACCCAAATCGGGCAGATCATCGCCGACACAGGCGACTTCGTTGAAGGCGATCCCGCGTTGCGCGATGAGTCGACGCACTGCGCTGAGTTTGCGGGCGTGCTTGTCCTGGATCACGTCGTCAATCCCAAGCTCGTGAGCCCGTAACTCCACGCTCTTGGAGACGCGTCCGGTGACGACGGCGACGTGGATCCCTGCTCGCTGGAGCATCTTGATTCCGAGGCCGTCCTGGATGTCGTACCGCTTGAGCTCGAGCCGCTCGCCGCCCACATCGCCTAACACTACACCGCCGTCTGTGAGCACGCCGTCCACGTCGAGAACGATCAGCTTGATCCGCTTCGCGAGCGCCGAGTCGAGTGTCATGATCGCGCCGCCTGCCATACCGCGACAGCGCGCCTAACGACAGGCCCGAGCTCATTCAACGGCAGCATGTTCGGACCATCGCTCGGCGCCGACGCAGGATCCGGGTGCGTCTCGAGAAACAAACCCTGAGCCCCTGCGGCTGTCGCGGCGAGGACGAGCGTTGGAATGTGTTCGCGCAGTCCGCCGCTGGAGCCATCGCTACCCTGACCCGGCTGCTGAACTGAATGCGTACCGTCGAAGACCACAGGTGCGCCACCTGCCTCTCGCAGTGCCTTAAACGAACGCATGTCGACGACAAGGTCGCCGTAGCCGAAGAAGGTACCGCGTTCAGTAATCGCGACATCGTCAGTGGTGGGATCCTTGATTGGGCGCGCGCCGCGCACTTTCTCCACTGCGCCACGCATGCCTTCCGGGTGCATCCATTGACCCTTCTTGATGTTCACCGGCTTTCCGGTGCGCCCGGCTGCCTCGAGCAGATCTGTCTGCCTGCAGAGGAATGCTGGTATCTGCAGCACGTCGACGACTTCCGCGACTTCGGCACACTGATCCGGGAGGTGAACGTCAGTCAGCGTGCGCAGTCCGCTTGCCTGACGGACACGCTCAAGTGCGCGCAGACCGGCTTCGAAGCCAGGTCCTCTCGGCGCGTTAGGGTTGGAACGGTTGGCCTTGTCGAAGCTCGCTTTGAAGATCACACCGCCCGGCAACACTTCGGCTAGCCGGGCAACAGCCTCCGCGACGCGAAGGTTGATGTCGTCGGATTCGACGACACAAGGACCAGC
>DATFBW010000288.1:0-5602 GCA_035253645.1 Gemmatimonadaceae bacterium
TGATGCCTTCGGGGTGCTGCGGATCTTGCCGGAAATACGCAAATCCGCCGGTCGTGGGATCGAAGCGCATCAGCTCCGAGCCCGTCGACAGCCAAAGTTGACCGGAGCGATCCTCGACGAGGCTAACGGCAGCGCCCCAGCCGTACCGGTACGTGCGGTATTTATGGTAGTGGTGCTCGATGCGCGTCCTGGCGGAATCGACGACGCTGATGCCGGGCACTGATGCAATCCATAGGCGGCCGCGACTGTCTTCATGCAGCGCGCTGATACGGCTGTCGATCAGCCCAAATGGTCTGTCAGGGCCTGCCGTGAAATGCGTGAATGCCCCACCGCCGGGTTCATGCCTATCGAGGCCCGTTCGCGTTCCAACCCACAAGAGTCCGTGCCTGTCGACCAGCAGCGCCAGGACACCATTGTCACCCAGACTCGACGAGTCTGCGGCCGAATGTGCGAATCGTTCGGCTGTCACCGCGCCACCGGCATTATTCGTTAGGCGGAAGAGCCCTTCGCTGGAGGACCCCACCCAGAGCCCGCCCGCGCTGTCCTCGGCGAACGCAGTGATATGCCTCGTGGGACCTGCCGTGATACGCTGGAACCGCTCCCGATTGCGGTCGAACAGGTTCACGCCGCCGTTTCGCGTTCCGACCCAGAGTCTGCCGCGGCTATCCTCGAACAACGCACTGATCTCGCTGTCGGAAATCGACGTCGAGTCGAACGGATCGTGTCTGAAGACGACGAATTGGTAGCCGTCGTACCGATTGAGTCCGTCCTTGGTACCGAACCACATGAAGCCGCGCCGGTCCTGCATGATCGCCGAGACGGCATTCTGTGAAAGCCCATCCGCGATCGTCAGATGCCGGAACGTGACGCGTTCCTGCGCGCTGACCGGCGCCAAGCCAGACGCGCAGAGCACTGCGCCGATGGCGACTAGGGCTCGTGCTCGGCGGCCTCGTGCCGTCCCGTTAGCTGTAAGTTGTTTCTGCACCCTGACGGCAACAGTGTGGCTGCGACCTAGACCCCACAAGGCAGCAACTGCGCTCTCCACACAGTATTGTGGTGAATGAGCTCTTATCCCTGGGAACCGGATCGGCTGCTCACGCTGGAAGGGGCGCGCTCCGCGATCAACACATGTTTCCCTGAGATCGACACTCGTGGGCTCGCGCACATCGGCTCCGGATGGGAGTTCGACGCCTACCTAACGAGCGACGATTGGGTCTTCCGTTTTCCACGCCGGGCGTATTGCGCCGATTTTTTCGAACCGGAAGCACATGTGCATCGCCTCGTTTCCGAATACCTCCCCTCGACGATCGCGGTGCCGCGGGTGCAGCTGATCGGACAGCCAACGAAAGAATTCCCATACCGGTTCGCGGGGCACCGGTTCATCCCCGGAATCGCGGCCGATGGCCTCGACACGCGCCTTCTCCCAGCGCTTGCGCGTGACATCGGCGCCGCGTTCGGCGCCTTGCACTCGATCCCTGAGCAAGCAGCTCGAGCCGGCGGTGTCGCCGAGATGCCTATGGATGACTTGGGACAGAAAGAGTGGTTCGATCGCGGACTTGTGTTGGCGGCAGAGCTTCGCGGACTCGATCCTGTTGTCGATGCGGCCGTGCACTGGATGGGCGAGTTGACGCTTCCACTCCACCCTTATGATGGTCCGCTTCACGTCATCCACCACGACATGGGGCCGGACCATCTGATCGTCGATCCCGGGACGGGTCGGCTCGTTGGCATCATCGACTGGACCGATGCGATCCTGGGCGATCCGGCCCGCGACTTTGCCGTTCTCGTTACCTCGTTAGGCTGGGACTTCACAGAGGCGGCTCTCGGGAGCTATCCGCTCGCTGTCGACAGAGGTTTTCGCGAGCGGCTGCGCTTCTTGGCTCGTCTGCTCTCGGTCATGTGGCTCGCCGAAGCGCATGAGCAGCGCGCTGATGTGGTTAAGCACGTCGACTGGGTGCGCAACGCTTGCGCCACAGACAACGCAACGACTTACGCCGCTCGCAACCAAACCTGACCGCTAGTGCCAGGCGCCGTTGTCGCTCGCGGCCCTTCCCAAGAGGCTTCGTCTCAGCCTTGAACCCGCGCTCCGAGCGCACCGGGAGACTGCCGCAATGCTCACATCGCTCACGCTCGCAATGACAATCGCCGTCGTGACGGCGACGCAGGACACAACCGAGCTCAATGCCGACTCGCTGTTGAAAGTGCTCAAGCAGGGTGGCTATACGATCCTGTTGCGGCACGCGCGCACGGATCACAGCTACAGAGACGATCCACGAACTGCTCCGCTCGACGATCGCACCAAGCAAAGGAACCTGAGCGATGCAGGTATCGCCGACGCCAAGGCGATCGGGGTCGTTATGCGCCAGGCCGGCGTTCCGTTCGCCGAAATCGTGTCGAGTCCAATGTTCCGCGCGAAAGAGACCGCGCAGATGGCCTTCGGCGAGCCCACACTCAGCTCTGAGCTGATGTCGCTAACCGCGACCCCCGAACAGCGCGCGCTCGTCGCGAAAGCCCCCAGGAGTGGCGCCAACCGCGTGATCGTCACACACCACTTCATAATCGAACGCTACGTCCCCGGCATCGAGCTCGGCGAGATAGGTGAGAGTGAGGCCGCCGTCGTGCGCGCGACGCCTAACGGCGAGGTCGTGATGGTCGGTCGCTTCAAGCTTGCTGACTGGGAGCGCTTATCCGGCGGAAGGACTGGACCCGTCAACGCGGCAGAAGCCCATCAAGCCGCGGCGGCATTCCAGGCGTTTCATCGGCAACAGGCGGCATCGGCACCTGGCGCCATCGATTGGTCGGCAACACCGGCTGCGAGCCTCGCGGGTTTATACCTCCACACGTTCAACTCCGGCGACGCCGAGCAGATGCGAGCGTTTGTCGAGAAATCGCTCGTCGCCGATCCAAACCGGAGCACGGATCAGCGTGTCGAAGCCTATCGCGGGCTGTTTCGCGATCACGGACCGTTCTCGATCGTCGGCGGCGAGAAGATGTCGCACGACGAGGTTTCGATCCGGGTGCGCTCGAAACGCGGTGAATTGTCGGTCGTTGTGAAGATCAGCCCCAACGATCATTCGCGCGCCGAGTCGATCCGGTTGGTCGGAGCGCCTTGATGGCATGGTAACCAATGGAGATCCTGACGTGACAGATAGGGGGATGCCACCATCCCCCGAAACGCGACGCGGGCCGCCACTCGGCGCTGTGATCGCGATCGCGGGCGCGTGTCTGTTGATGGCGCTGATGAGCGCGGCGGACACGCGCTTCGTCACGATGCACCACGACCAGGCCGTGCCCTGGGATACCATCCTTGCCGGGACGGCCCCGCGATGGATCCTGTTCGCGTTCGCGCTGCCGCTCGTGCTGCACGTCACGTTGCGCCGCCCACCGTGGCCTTTCGCGTTAGGCACCTTCGCGTTGCACGTGATGCTTTTCGTCGCGCTCGCGACCGCGCACGCGATCATTCATGGGTGGGCCGGCCTCAGTCTGCTGCCGTTCGGCACGATGTTCGGATTTCAGCCGCACGTCATACGCATCTGGCTCAACTCGACGCCACTCATCGTCCCGCTTTATTGCGCAACGCTGCTCACTGCGTGGAGCATCCAGCAAGCGCGGGAACGCCGTGCGCGCGCATTGCGTGAATCACAGCTCGAGAATCAGCTGCAAGCCGCGCGACTTGCTGCGCTCAAAGCGCAACTTCATCCGCACTTCCTCTACAACACGCTGAACGGCATCTCGGCGCTCGTCGCGGATCGGCAGAACGGTGCCGCGTCCGTCGCGCTCGAGCAGCTCGCGGAGCTGTTGCATGCGGCTTTTCGCGACGATGGGCGTGATCTCATACCGCTTCACGAAGAAGTTGTCCTGGCCGAGCGATATCTGGCGCTCCAACAGTTGCGCTTCCGTGACCGGCTGCGCTACGACGTTGCTGTTGCGTCGGACGCGTGTACATGTGCGGTTCCACCGCTAATCTTGCAGCCGTTGGTCGAGAATGCGGTCGTCCACGGCCTCGCGCGCCGGAGCGGTGCGATGCGCCTAACGCTGGATGCCCGGCGTGATGGCGGATACGTCACGGTTGTCGTCGCGCACGACGGGGCCGAGCTGCCGGCCGACTGGACGCCGTCCTCCCGTGGTGGCGTCGGCCTGCGCAACACGCGCGCTCGTCTCATGAGCGCGTTCGGCGATGCGGCCGAGTTGCGTGTGCAGCGGCGCGCCGGCGGCGGTGTGGAGTCGGTCATGCGCGTCCCTGCGGGCGCCAGCCCTGACACACCGCGCGATGCAACCCCACGCGCGACGCCTAACGAGCTGCAGACCGTATGATGCCGGCGACGCGCTACTCGGTGCTCGTCGTGGATGACGAGCCGCTGGCCCGCCAGCGTATCCGCCAGCTTCTCAGTTCGGCCCCGGATTTCGCTGTCGTCGGTGAATGCTCCGATGGAGCGGCCGTCGAGGCGGCGGTATCCGCGCTGCGCCCCGACATCGTCTTTCTCGACATCAAGATGATACACGCCGACGGGTTCACGGCGCAGGCAGCCATCCGCAACGTCGTTAGGCACGTGGTGTTCGTGACGGCGTATCCGGAGCACGCCGCGCGCGCCTTCGACGTCGCGGCGCTCGATTACCTCGTCAAACCTCTCACGCGGGAACGGTTCAACGCAGCGCTCGATCGCGTGCGCCGAGCCGGAGTTGCGGACCCGACGCCACGGATCTTTCTCGGATCCCAGCACGGCGGGGTCTCCGTACCAATTGCCGATATCAATTGGATCGAGGCGGACGGCGCGTATGTCGTGGTCCATGCCGCGGGTAAACGGCATGTGCTGCGCGAGTCGCTTGCGGAAATGCTCGAACGGTTAGGCGGCTTGCGCTTTGCGCGCATCCATCGCTCGGCCGTCGTGAATCTGGATCGTGTGCGCGCCACACGCCGCGTGCGCGAGGGACTGGAGATCGAGTTGCAGGACGGAACCAGAGTTCCCGTGAGCCGGCGGCGCGCACGCGAGCTACTCGAGCGCTTGAATGACGTTCGTCGCGCTGTGAGTTAGGCGCCGCTCGCAACCAAAGGCGACCGATGGTCGCGCGAGTTGTGGAACGCAGCTGCTGTCTCGCGGCATCGTGCCCGCAATGTCGTCCATCACCCCAATCGCCGAAGCAGTCGCGGAGCGCACATACAGCGCCTCCGCGGAGCTCCCATACTGGATTTTGAGAATTGGTGCCGCGCTGTGTTTCATCGGACACGGTGCGTTCGGGTTCATCACCAAGGCTGCTTGGGTGCCATACTTCGCCGTGGCAGGCATCCCTGAATCGTGGGCATACAGGCTGATGCCATGGATAGGCGCGGTGGATGTGACGGTTGGCATGGCCGTACTCTTCGCCCCGCGTGGGATCGCGTTAGGCTACATGGCCGTGTGGGGGTTGTGGACCGCGTTGCTGCGGCCGCTCGCTGGTGAGCCCTTCTTCGAAACGATCGAGCGCGCGGGCAACTACGGTGTACCATTCGCGCTGCTTCTCATGAATGGCTGGCCGCGAGCGCTGGGTTCCTGGTTCAGCATTGTGCCACCAGCCGCCGCCCACGCTGAAAGGCTGCAATTGGTCAAGCGGGTCCTGCAGATCA
>DATFBW010000289.1:0-11414 GCA_035253645.1 Gemmatimonadaceae bacterium
ACATCACTGATCGCGATCGTTGCGTGGCCTTTGCTGAGCGGCTGCGGACCGTCCTCGACTGATGTCGTCATCGAGACATCCGGCGCCGCGCCGTTGCACGCGGCAATGCAGAACCTCACGAGCGTCATCGTTTACGACATCCTGAATCCGCCACAGGCGAGCCGAGTCTATACGTACAGCAGCATCGCCGCGTATGAGGTCCTGCGACACGGCGATACGACCTATCGCTCCCTTGCGGGCCAGATCAATGGCTTGACTCCTGTCCCGGCGCCGCCTAACGGCGTATCGCTCCCTCTGGCCGGAGTGCACGCCTTCATGCAGGTAGGACGGGCGTTGACATTCTCGCGCGCGCGAATGGATTCGCTGATCGCCGTTATGCACCGTGACGTGCGGCGCCGTATATCGGACGATCAAGCCAGGCGTTCACTTGTGTATGGCGATTCTGTTGCGCAGCACATCCTCGCTTGGGCTGCCAAGGATCGCTTTCGCGAGTCGCGCGGCCATCCGAAATACACGGTAACAACGACGCCCGGTCGTTGGGTACCGACCCCGCCGGCCTACATGGATGCCGTCGAGCCTAATTGGCAGATGTTACGACCTTTCGTTCTGGATTCCGCTGCGGAATTCCGGCCCGAACCGGCATTTCCGTTCGATACGTCCGCAAACAGTCCGTTCGGCAAAGAAATGCGCGAGGTGTACGACGTGGGGCGTGCGCTCACGCCAGAGCAGCGGGCGATCGCCGCCTTCTGGGACGGTAACCCCTTCGTTATGCACGTCCAGGGACACACGATGTTCGCCACGAAGAAAGTCACTCCGGGCGGCCACTGGATGAGCATCGTTAGGATCGCGTCGCAAAAGTCAGGGGCTGGCTTGTTGCAGGTCGCGGAGACCTACGCGCTGACCGCTATGGCGATGGCGGACGGTTTCATCAGCGCGTGGGAGGAGAAGTATCGGAGCAACGTGATCAGGCCAGAGACCGTGATCAACATGTACGTGGACGAGGCCTGGACACCGTTGCTGCAAACGCCGCCGTTTCCGGAATACACGAGCGGTCACAGCGTGATCTCAACGGCGGCCGCACAGGTTCTCACGCATCAATTTGGAGACAACTTCACCTTCATCGATTCGAGCGAGGTCGCTTATGGGGCGACAGCCCGCTCGTTCACGTCCTTTGCCCAAGCAGCTGAAGAAGCTGCGCTGAGCCGGCTCTACGGCGGCATCCATTACCGGCGCGCGATCGAGCAGGGGAAGATTCAGGGGAAAAGAGTCGGCATGAAGGTGATAGAGCGTGCGCGTACTCGCCGCGAGACGCGCGTAGCGGCCGTGAGCCAGTAGCTGCGTGCGCACGAGGCACACGCGCCGGCGTGTCCTGGCACTAACGCTCGCGGGCGTCGCGTGCGGGGAGATGCCTAACGGGGGAGCAGCACCCCTCTTCGAGTTTCTGTCACCAGAAGCGACCGGCATCACGTTCGTCAACGAGCTGCCGCAGCCCGATCGTCCCGAGTTCAACATCCTGAACTACCTGTATTACTACAACGGCGGTGGCGTCGCTGTAGGCGATGTCGACAACGATGGGTTTCAGGATCTCTACTTCTCGGCCAACCTCGGCAGCAATCGGCTCTATCGGAATAAAGGGAACTACACGTTCGAAGACATAACGGAGCGTGCCGGCGTACCCGGACCATCTGGCTGGAAAGCCGGGGTGACCATGGCCGATGTCAACGGTGACAGACATATCGACATCTATGTCTCCGCCGTCAGTCACCTAACGATGCAGGGGCGGAACATCCTCTACGTCAACAACGGAAATGCCACCTTTACCGATCGCACCGCGGAATTCGGCCTGGATTTCGCCGGCTATTCCACGCAGGCGGCGTTCTTCGATTACGACAGCGATGGCGATCTGGACATGTACCTGTTGAATCACGCCACGCATACCGAACGTGCGATAGGAGTCGCGACGCGGCGCGATGTGCGCGATGCGAAAGGCGGTGATCGCTTATACCGCAACGACGGCAAGCGCTTCACCGATGTGAGTGGCGCTGCCGGAATTCACGGAGGTATCGACGGTTTTGGCCTCGGCGTCGTTGCGAGCGACTTCAACCTCGATGGCTGCCCTGACATTTACGTCGCGAACGACTTTCAGGAAAACGATTTTCTCTATGTCAACAATTGCGACGGTACATTCGTCGAAGGGCTGTCCCACGCGATGCCGCATACGAGCCGGTTTTCGATGGGCGTTGATGCCGCCGATTTCAATAACGATGGCCGGAGCGACCTGTTCGTCGCCGACATGCTTCCTGAGCGCGAGGAGATTCTCAAAACGTCCGCGAGCTCCGAGAGCTACAACCTCTTTCAACTGCGATTGCGTGCCGGGTACCACCCCCAGTACGCTCGCAATACGCTGCAGCTCAACCGTGGAGTGGGGCGCTTCAGCGATCTCGCGTATTTGGCCGGCGTGTCCGCAACTGACTGGAGCTGGGCTCCGCTTTTCGCGGACCTGGACAACGATGGGTGGAAGGATCTCTTTGTCACCAGCGGTATTTACAGAAGGCCTAACGATCTCGATTACATCAATTTCGTCGGAAATGAGGCTGTGCAGGCTTCGCTCGCCAAAGGGATCAAGAAGGCCGATCTCGCGTTGCTGGAGCGCATGCCACAGATCCCGTTGACGAACCGTGTGTATCGCAATAACGGCGATCTCACGTTCAGCGATAAGGTCCAGGCCTGGGGGCTCACGCAGCCGGGCTTCGCCAACGGCGCCGCGTATGTGGATCTCAACAATACCGGCGTGCTCGACCTCGTTGTGAACAGGATCAACGCGCCAGCGGCGGTCTATCGCAACCACGCACGTGCGCTGGCCGAGAATTCGTACCTAACGGTGCAGCTCCGCGGGGGCGCAGGGAATACGTCGGGGATTGGCGCGCGGGTTAGCGTCACGCATGGTGGCCTCACACAAATTCTCGAGCAAATGCCGACGCGCGGTTTTCAGTCATCTGTAGATCCACGCCTGCATTTTGGACTGGGGCAAGCGACCGCAATCGATTCCCTGACTGTGTTGTGGCCGGATCGCCGGCATCAAGTGCTGCGCAACGTGACGGCCAATCGCACCCTGACGCTGTGGCAGGATAGCGCGCGAGGGAAGGTCGACCTGTCGGTATCGGATAAACCTGTTGGCCTTCCATGGCTAGAGGACGTCACCAAGGAAGCAGACGACGTTAGGCACGCGGAAAACGACTTTCTCGACTTCAATCGTGAACCGCTGATGCCGCACGTCCTATCGACTGAAGGCCCGGCGCTTGCTGTCGGCGATGTCAACGGCGACGAGCTGGATGACATCTTCATTGGCGGCGCGAAATGGCAAGCTGGCCGGCTCCTCGTGCAAGGTCGCAACGGGACGTTCCACCAGGCAAAAGTTCCCGCGTTAGGCGCTGATAGCCTCGCCGAGGACGTCGATGCGGCTTTCTTCGATGCGGATGGGGACAACGACCTGGATCTTTACGTCGTCAGCGGCGGGAACGAGTTCTGGGGTGAGTCGGATGCACTGCGCGACCGGCTGTATCTGAACGATGGACGCGGCGGCTTCACGCGATCCGTGGAGCGGCTGCCGGTTGGGTTCGCGAATGGATCGTGCGTGGCGGCTGGAGACTTCGACGCTGATGGGGACGTGGACCTGTTCGTCGGAGGGCGGGTGGTCGCCCGTGCCTATGGAGTTGCTCCTCGCAGCCGCCTACTCGAAAACGACGGCGGTTACTTCCGCGACGTGACGGCCGAGAAGGCGCCGCAGCTTTCCAACGTCGGTATGGTCACGGCGGCGGCTTGGTTCGATAGCGAACGTGATGGCGCGCTCGAGCTGGCGGTTGTCGGTGAGTGGATGCCGGTTCGGATCTTCCAACGAGCAAATGGCCGGTTTGTGGATCGCACGGCCGATGTGGGGCTGGCTGGGACGGAAGGATGGTGGAATAGCATCAGCGTGGCGGATCTCAATGCGGACGGCCACGCGGACCTGTTACTGGGCAACCTGGGTCTCAATTCCTATATCCGCGCTTCGCCTAACGAGCCGGCGCAGCTTTACGTCAAGGACTTCGGCAACACGGGTTCGCTCAAGCAAGTGCTCACTTTCTATAAGGGTGGTGTGAGCTACCCTCTCGCCGGCCGCGACGACCTGGTGCGTCTCGTGCCCCCGCTGCGCAGCAAATATCCGAGTTATGCCGCGTTCGGGGCGAGCAGGTACGAGGACATCTTCACCGCCGCGGAGCGAGCGCAAGCCACACGGCTGGAGGCACGTATGTTCGCCAGCGCCATGGCGCTCAGTTCCGGCGAGGGGCAGTTCATCATGCGCGCGTTGCCGCACGAGGCGCAATTCGCGCCTGTATTCGCGTCGCTGGTACGGGATCTGGACGGCGACGGGAATGTGGACATCCTTTTGGGCGGCAATTTCCATGGCGTGCAGCCCATTCTCGGGCGATACGATGCGAGCTACGGGACGCTCCTTCGCGGCACGGGTAGTGGACAGTACGCAGCCGTCGATCTCGGCCAGCAGGGTGTGGTGCTAGCCGGCCAGGTCCGCGACATCGAGAATGTGCGGCACGCAAGTGGGGCGCACGTCATCGCGGTCGCACAGAATGACGGCCCGCTTCTGTTGGTTCGAGCAGCGCGCGCAGCTAGGGCAGTGTCGACGAAAGGCATCGTAGCATCCGGTTATCGGCGTTAGGCATCGGCGGCGGCGACCGCCCTCTCCCCTCCCACGATAGAGGCGCCACATGAATAGCAACCTGGCGGCGTTGGACTGGATGGTGATCGCGCTGTACTTCATCATCACGTTCGGAGTCGCGATCTACGCCACCATGCGGGAGCGCGCCGCGAAGCAGACATCGGCGCAGTATTTCCTCGCTGGCCGCGACGCCGGTTGGTTTCTCGTCGGAGGATCGCTCTTCGCGTCCAACATCGGCTCCGAGCACCTCGTCGGCCTGGCCGGTACCGGTGCGGCGAGCGGCGTGGCAGTCGCTCAGTTCGAGATCCTGGCTTCGCTCATCCTCCTGCTGCTCGGCTGGCTGTTCGTTCCGTTCTACCTAACGAGCAAGGTCTTCACGATGCCCGAGTTCCTGGAGCGGCGATATTCAACAGGGGCGCGCTGGTATCTCGCAGTCATCTCTATCATCGGCTATGTGCTCACGAAGATCTCTGTGACGATCGCAGCGGGCGGCATCGTCTTCGAGGCGCTCATGGGGATCGACTTTTGGACCGGAGCGCTCGTCGTCGTGGTCGTGACGGGCATCTATACGATCTTCGGTGGACTGCGCGCGGTGCTTTACACGGACCTGATGCAGATGTTCGTGCTGATCGGGGGAGCGATCGCAGTCACTCTGGTGGGATTGTCGAGCATCGGTGGCTGGGACGGGCTTCGGAGCCAGGTTGGCCCGGGTTTTATGAGCATGTGGAAACCCATGTCGGATCCCAACTTTCCCTGGACCGGTATTCTTTTTGGCGCGCCCATACTCGGTATTTGGTACTGGTGTACCGACCAGTTCATCGTGCAACGCGTGCTTGCGGCGAAGAATCAGGATCACGCGAGACGCGGGACGATCTTCGCGGGCTATTTGAAGGTGCTGCCTCTCTTCATCTTCGTGCTTCCCGGGCTCATCGCATATGTCCTGGCGCAGCAGGGCCGCCTAACGCTGGCGAACCCCGATCAAGCGCTGCCCACTCTCGTCGCGTCGCTTTTGCCCGTCGGCCTGCGCGGGCTCGTCGTCGCGGGCCTCTTGGCCGCGCTCATGAGCTCCTTATCATCGGTGTTCAACTCGACATCGACGCTTCTCACGATCGACGTGTATCGCAAGCTCAAGCCGGACACCTCGGAGCGCGCCCTGGTGTTGTTTGGCCAGGGGGCCACGGCCGTGCTCGTTGCGCTCGGTCTTTTGTGGATTCCGTTGATGAAGCTCGTGTCGGGTCAACTCTATCAGTACCTGCAAAGTGTACAGGCGTACATCGCACCTCCCATCGCAGCCGTGTTTTTGTTAGGCATACTTTGGCGGCGCCTCAATGCGACGGGTGCGATGGCGGCGCTGATCACCGGTTTCGTTCTCGGCATGGGTCGGCTGATTGCCGAACTGGGCAAGCAAGGCCTTTCCGGAGCGCTCCGTACCTATGCGGATATCAACTTTTTACACTTCGCGGTGCTCCTCTTTATTGTGTGTAGTTTCGTACTCGTCGTCGTGAGTCTCATGACACCTCCTCCCCCGGCTGAAAAGGTGGAAGGGCTCACCTTCGCGCGCGCGCCGGCGGGCGCCATCACCGAGCCGTCGGGGGCTCCAACAACAAAGCGCAGGGATATGTTGCTGAGCTTCGGGTTGATCCTCTGCGTTCTGGCCGTGTGGTTGTACTTCTCATGATGTCGTTAGGCGGTGCGTAACATGCTGTGGCGGTTGCGTTCTGGCGTCAGCTTGTGTGTCGTCCTGGCGCTTGCATGTCGGTCGGGTGGAAATCCGCCCGGTGATATTTCCCTGGCTCGCGCGCCGTACGATCCCGCGCGGGACCTGGGGGCACTCTTTCACGACGTGCAAGTCGCCAGGCTGTTCCCTGACTCAAAAACATTCGTGGACGCGCGCGCCCTGCGTCCGGCTGCGGAAGTACGCGCTCGTTATGCGGACGAGAAGGGTGCACCGGGTTTCGATCTGCGCGCGTTCGTAAACAGGCATTTCCAGCAGCCGCAGGCCGCCGGTGCGGATTTTCGGGCCGACACCTCGCGGACGATGGAGCAGCATATCCGCGCGCTGTGGCCGGCTCTGACGCGTCAGCCGGATCGCGTGGACTCCCTCTCGTCATTGGTACCGCTGCCCGACGCGTACATCGTCCCGGGCGGGCGGTTTCGCGAGGTCTATTACTGGGATTCGTATTTCACGATGCTTGGCCTCATCCAAAGCGGCCGGCCAGACCTCGTGCGCAACATGCTCGACAACTTTGCGCACCTCATCAGAACCATCGGCCACATCCCTAACGGGAACCGCAGCTACTATCTGAGTCGGAGCCAGCCTCCGTATTTCGCGGCGATGGTCGGACTGTATGCTCAGGCTACAGATACGGGCCGCGCCTTGGCATTTCTGGATGCCATGGAGAGGGAGCACGCGTTCTGGATGGACGGCGCGGATCGCCTGCGGCCGGGGTCGGCGTACCGGCGTGTCGTTAGGCTTCCGGACGGGTCGCTCCTGAACCGTTATTGGGATGATCGTCCAGAGCCGCGCCCTGAATCGTATCGCGAGGACTACGAGCTTGGCCGGCGCCTGCCCGCGAACCAGCGGCAGGCTTTGTTTCGAAATATTCGAGCGACCGCTGAAAGCGGCTGGGATTTTTCGAGTCGATGGATGCGGGATCCCGCGGATCTCCGGTCGCTCGAAACGACGGCGCTCGCACCGGTCGATCTCAACAGTCTCCTCTATCACGCAGAACGAACGATTGCGTCGTTTCGGGCATTTCGCCGGGGAGTGGGTGACTCGCTTGCGGCTGTAAGCTGGTCGCGCCAGGCGGAAGCGCGGCGCCGAGCCGTGCAGACGCATTCCTACGACACGAGCGGATTCTTTTTCGATGTTCGCTGGCGAACCGGCGCTCGCGTTACGGATCGGCCAACTCTCGCCGCCTCGTCAGCGCTCTATTTCGAAGTCGCCACGCCGGAGCAGGGGCGAGCTACCGCTGATCGCCTCGGCCGCGACTTCCTGCGCACCGGGGGGTTTGTCACGACGCTCATCGCATCCGGTCAGCAGTGGGATTCACCTAACGGGTGGCCACCGCTGCAATGGCTCACCATCATGGGCGTGCAGCGCTATGGCCGGAGCGACCTGGCCGATCGCGCCAGAGCGCACTGGCTGAGCGTAAACCGGCGCATCTATCGCCTAACGGGAAAGATGACCGAGAAGTATGACGTGGTCGACCTCAGTCGTCCGGCGGGTGGAGGGGAATATCCAACGCAGGACGGCTTCGGATGGACGAATGGCGTCGCATTGGCGTTGGCGGCCCAGGAGCCTCGTATCGGTGCAGTGCCCCTGCGTCAACTCGAGAAGGTCAAATGATAAAGCTTCGACTCGCGACGCTGGCTCTGATTGCGGCATGCTCGTCCGTCGCTGAAAAAGGTTCCGAGACCGAGAGCGCATCAGCTGTAACGCCGCCCGATTGGACGCGCAGCGCAGTCATCTACGAAGTCAACGTACGCCAGTACACGCCAGAAGGGACATTGGCTGCGTTGCAGCGACACCTGCCGCGCCTCGACTCACTGGGTGTGGATATCCTGTGGCTCATGCCGGTGCAGCCCATCGGAAAGGCACGCCGCAAAGGCGTTTTGGGGAGCTATTACTCCATCGCGGATTACACCGCGATCAACCCCGAATTCGGCAAGGAATCCGATTTCAAGGCGTTCGTCGCAGGAGCACACCAGTTAGGCATGCGTGTCATCCTGGACTGGGTAGCCAACCATTCGGCGTTCGATCACGAATGGATCCGGATGCACCCGGGCTGGTACGTGCGCCGCGCCGACGGGGAAATCTCCAACGCGCGCGACAACGAAGGCCGCGAGACCGATTGGACAGACGTGGCCGAGTTGAACTACGATGTGCAGGACATGCGGCGCGCGATGATCGCCGAGATGCGGTGGTGGGTCGCCGACATGGATATCGACGGGTTTCGCTGCGACGTCGCAGGCGGCGTGCCTAACGATTTCTGGGCGGCAGCGCGCCGCGAGCTGAGCAGCGTGAAGCCGGACATTTTCCTGCTTGCCGAGGCGGAGAGTCCAGCCATGCACGCCAACTTCGATATGACGTACGGCTGGGAACTGCATCACCTCATCAACGAAATCGCCACGGGCAAACAGACGGTAACACCTCTGTGGGAGTACTTCGCGAAGCAGGAGCGCAACTATCCGCCGGGCGCGTATCGCATGTACTTCACGAGCAATCACGATGAGAATAGTTGGCAAGGGACGGAGTTCGAGCGGATGGGACGCAATCACCTTCCCGCATTCGTGTTGAGCGCGACGGTGAAGAACTCAATGCCCCTTCTCTACACGGGCCAGGAAGCCAGCTTGCGGAAGCGTCTGCGCTTTTTTGAGAAGGACACGGTGGATTGGAAGGGCCCGTCGTTAGCAGCCTTCTATCGATCGGTGTTCGAGCTCAAAGACGCGAATCGGGCACTATGGAATGGCGCCCACGGCGGCGACCAGCGCATTCTCGCTCTGGAGAATCCAACAAGGGCTCCTGCGGCAGAGTTGCAGCGGGCGTTCGTATTCACACGCACGCGGGACGACAACACCGTGCTGGTCGCAGTGAACTTTGCCGACACAACGGTGCGCGTCGTCTATCGGGGCCTAACGAGTGGAGCTTACACAGACTGGTTCACCAAGTCCCAGATCACTCTCGTCGAAGCTGGACCGCTGGATATTCCCGCCAATGGATTCCGCGTACTTGTCCGTAACCCCGAAGCTCCTGAACCAAGATCGGACTAACGAAACCTGACCTTGGTTCAGAAGCGCTTAATCGATAAACGCCCAGAGCAGATCACGGCTCTTCTTATCCATCCGCGCGGGATCCGCGAGGTGATAAAGATCGCCGCCGACGTCCCGGATGAGTCGCCCACCGCTTGGTAGCACGCGCGGCCAATCATCCAGGTGTGTTTGAAACGTTCGATGTCCCTGCTTCGTGTCTACCGTCCAATGTCTGATCTCAACCTCCTCATCGATGTCGATTACGCGCGTTACTTCCAACACGAAACCGGCATCGGCAAGAGCTTCCTCCAATGCCTGTCGCGACTCGACGTCGAGTGAGGTTGGGTCTTCGATCAAAGCGATTTCCACATCGTCTTCGTCGCGCAGCGAGATGTGACGCTGTGGCTCGGACCAGGGAAAGCACTGGCGCAGCCTAACGGCGACGGGCGCGCCCGCTGCGTTGACGGCCATCAAGCGCCCGTCAATACCACGCCGCAGGACGAGATTCCGTGCCGCTTCGTGCACGTGAGGTGTGGCAATTTCGGTCGTACTCAGCCCATCCATAACGTCCTCCTGAAGAGCAGACGGGTGACGGACCGCGGAGTCGTGGGGACCAGGCTCGGCCGGCTTGTCTCCGCGATCCGTCGTCATACGCTGCTCGTCCTATTGAAGTTGCAACTGCAGTTCATACAGCCTGCGGTAAATACCATCGTGCTTGCCTAACAACTCGCGGTGAGTCCCCGACTCCGCGAGCTTCCCATCTTCCAACACGAACAACCGGGACGCCCGGCGCAGCGTCGAAAGGCGGTGCGCGATCGCGAACACCGTACGGCCCGCGATCAGACGTTCCAGCGCTTCCTGGATCTCTCGCTCCGTCTCTGTATCCACGCTGCTGGTGGCTTCGTCGAGAATGAGGATCCGCGGGTTGTGCAGGATTGCCCGAGCGATGGAGATGCGCTGCCGTTCACCGCCCGACAGCGTATGTCCCCGCTCGCCGACCACCGTGTCGTACCCCTGTCCCAGCTTGCAGATGAAGTCGTGCGCGTTGGCAGCCTGCGCCGCCGCGATGACCTCGCCTAACGAAGCATGCGGCAGCCCGTACCTGATGTTCTCCAGGATCGTCCCGTGAAACAGGTACGGATCCTGGAGCACCATGCCGAGCTGCTCCCGGTAGTGCCCCGTATCCAGCTTGCGCACGTCGACGCCATCGACCCGCACGGCGCCCCCTGACACGTCATAAAAACGCGCGATCAGGCTGACCACGGTGGACTTGCCACCCCCCGAGGGCCCCACGAGACCGATCAGCTCACCCGGCGCGACGTCAAAGCTGATGCCGCGGAGCACCTGCCTAACGCCGTCGTAGGCGAACGTGACGTTCTCGAACGTGACCCGCCCCTGGACCGGCTCGAGTCTCACGGGCGCCGGCCCATCCCGTACCTCGGGCTTGCTGTCCAACACCTCGAACACGCGATGCGCCGAGCTGGTGGCCCGGTTCATCGTGCGCGCCATCTGCCCGATCATCTCGATCGGGTTGATGAACATCGTCGCGTACAACAGGAACGACACGAACACACCGGCCGAGAGCGGCGTGCCGTCGCCTAACAAGCGCGGCACCGCGAACACCCAGACCAGCACGGTCGTCGCGTGCACCGCGAACATCAGCGCCGGCCAGAACGTCGTCCACGTCCGGTGGATCCGGTTGAACTCGTCCGTCACGTCATCGTTGCGCGCGTCGAAGCGCTCGATCTCCCGCGATTCCTGGTTGAACGCCTTGACGACGCGGATTCCCGGGATCGTATCCGAGAGCACGTCCGTCACGCGTGACCACTTCCGCCAGGCCCGGATGAACAGCCGCTGCAGCGATTCGCCGTGCCAGTAGATCAGCCAGATGAACAGCGGCACCGGCAGCACCATGACGAGTCCCAGCCGCCAGTCGAGCAGCAACAGC
>DATFBW010000290.1:0-8963 GCA_035253645.1 Gemmatimonadaceae bacterium
CGTTGCGCCACGTGTATCGTCCCACAACCCGCTGGCGTAGCGCAGCTCGGTTTCGTACGCCGTCAGGAGGTCGGCGCGCCCGGCGACATTCGTTAGGCGCGGATCTACCATGACTGTCACCTGGCGCCTCTTTTCGCTCAATGGGATGGACCACGCCCATCCGTATGCATGGCTTTCCACGACTGTATGCGAAGAGTCCACGAGCGGCCAGCCATCAGGCCGGTCCCAAAACGCGGCAAGCGCCAACGTCCGCAGCTGTGGTACCGGGCGCCGCGTGCTGCGTGCACACACGCCGGAGCGTCCCGAGCAATCGAGGATCCAGGGCGCGCGCGCGTGGTGGCTCTCGCCTGATGAGACGTACAACACGTCGCCCCCTTTGACGGCAGTGACGGACACGTCGTCCAGGACACGGGCAGCGGTCGCGCGCGCACCATGGAGCAGGAGCTCATTGAACGGCCCGCGATCAACCTGGTAGCCTAACGCGCCATCGGCGTAATGGGCCTCACGCATACCGCCGGCGTTACGCTGTGCGTCGCCCGACCATGCGACTGTATTGCCGGTGGAGCGAACAAAGCCCGCCGCCTGCACCGCATCGCTCCAGCCGAGGTGGTGCAAGAGTTTCTCGGCGCTCGGAGGGATGGATTCCGCGAGATGAGGCGACTGTGCGGGCCGCGTGAGGAGGAGGACCCGATGTCCCCACTCTGCGAGCAGCCGAGCTGCCGACGATCCGGCCGGGCCAGCGCCAATGACGATGGCGTCGAGGCTGTCGGGCGGCGGCTTGGACGCGTGGGACATGGGGGCGCCCTGAATCTAGGCATCCGGTGCATGGCCTATAGGTCGTACATCCGACACATGACTGCAGTCTTGACAAAATTTCTTTGTCGGCGCATTCTAGGCCTACGAGCCTTTCTGCCCCACAGCTATCAGCCACTATGGCAACAGCGTCTGCTCTTCGAGTGTTGCGAGGGCCGTCCCAAGCGGCGACGCTCCTGCAGCGCACCCGGCACGCTCTCATTCAGCACCTTGCCGAACCAGAGACCGCGGCGGGACTCGCCCGGAAGCTCGGGACGTCCCGACAACGTATCGGCTACCACCTCCGCCAGCTCGAGCGCGAGGGCTTGGTTGAGTGCGTCGTGGAGCGCCGCAGCGGCAATTGCGTCGAGCGCGTCATGCGGGCCACGGCGCGCTCATTTGTCATCAGCCCCGAAGCGCTAGGCGCATTGGGCGAAACGCCGCAGACGGCCGACCGGTTTAGCGCCGCATACCTCATTGGCAGCGCCGCCAAGGCCCTGCGCGATGTCGGCGAGCTCGATGCGCGGGCGCGCACGGATGGAAAGCGCCTCGCGACGCTCACACTCGAATCGACGATCCGTTTCGCATCACCGGATGCGCGCGCCGCATTTGCCGAGGAGCTGACAGGCGTGCTCGCGCGCCTGACGGCGCGGTATCACGACGAGCACGCTCCGGAGGGTCGAACATATCGGCTGGTCGCCCTGGCACACCCGGCTTCAGACAGCGAGCCGCAGCAGGCGGCCGCCACCACCGAACCAGCGCAGTCACAAGCGGATGGAGGAGGAGACGATGCCTAACGAATCACGCTCGATCGACGTGGCGGTGGACATCGCCGCGTCGCCTGACGCCGTCTGGAATGCGCTGACGGATCCCGCGGAGCTCGTCCGCTGGTTTCCTCTGCAAGCGGACGTCACGCCGGGAGCCGGCGGCAAGGTGAAATGGTCGTGGGACGACAAGTGGACGTGGGAATCGCGCATCGAGCTTTGGGAGCCGGGGCGTCGTCTGCGTCTCGTGCAGGACGACGTGCGACCTTTCGATGTGGAGGGCGGCTATCTCGCGGACAGTGATGTCGGCGGGCGCCCTGTCGTCATGGACTTCACTCTCGAAACCATCGCCGGCCGTACGCGTTTGCGTCTCGTGCACGCGGGCTTTGGGTACGGCGCGCAGTGGGACGACGAGGTCGATGGCGTCACAGTCGGCTGGAACCACGAGCTACGCGGTCTCGCGTTCTATCTCGAAAAGCATCGCGGCAAGCCGCGCCATGCAGCCCAGGCGTACCTAACGTGGGACGACTCACAGGCCGCAACGTGGCGTAAACTCATCAGTCCGTCGGGGTGCACAATCTCCGCGCAACGTCTCGCTATCGGCGAGCCCTACACGCTGGAGGTATCGACTGGGGATCGCTTCGACGGTATCGTGCAACACCATGTTACGGACCGCGACTTCACCGGGACTGTACGCGCGCTTGATGACGGACTGTTTCGCATCGGTACTCATCGCGCCGCCGGAAAGACAGGGATTCAGGTGTGGGTGGTCACGTACAACGAACGCCACGCGCCGCAGGTGGCAGCGATCGCCGCGCGAGCGCAGGGACTGCTCGACCGCCTGTTCGCGCAGCAGTAGCACAACCGCGATCCTCCCGGCGCGTCGTTAGGTGGTCCCACCTGCACACGCGCCGGGGCGCCGCGCGGTCCTCGCGCTGGCGCTCCTGCTCATTCCGTTTTTCGTGTTGGTGTTCGTTCACTGGGGTTGGGCTCCCGCCGCAACCTCGGGGGACTACGCCCATTTCCTGTTACATGCGCGCGCGATCGTCGAGGGCCGGCCGTACGCCGACATCGGCTACATCTACCACCCGGCTGCAGGTCTTATCGGTCCTCCGGCCCTCCCACCCGGTCTGCCGCTGACTTTGGCGCCGCTGGTGGCGCTGGACGGCGTGGCGACGCCACTCGTTAGGCTCCTGATGATAGGGTTCGTCACCGCGTTCGCCGTCCTGGCGACGTGGCGCTTGAGCACCATCGTGCAGCCGTGGCAAGCCGCCCTGGGAGGGGCGTTCGCCGCGCTGGCGCTCGAAGCGTCGCTCGCCAGTGTGGCTCCGATGTCGGACCCAGGGTTCGCGGTCCTCCTGTGGGCGACGATCCTCGTCGCGGATCGCACCGGGCGCTGGAGCTGGGGACGAGTCGCCGCGGTTACCGCGTTAGGCTTCGCGGCGATCGCCTATCGGCTCGTTGGTGTCGCGCTTATTCCTGCGCTCCTGCTTTTCGCGTGGCTGCAGCGCACGCGGCTTGGCACCCGTCCGCTGATTCCAGTTGCGATCTGGACCGGGACGGGTGCGATCGCGGTGCTCACAGACACCGTCCGCATCCCGTTCACCGACCGGCTCCCACAATCGTTCGCGGATCTCGTCGAACATTTGCAGACATTCGTCCAGCAGTACTACACGGGACTCGGCAATGCCGTGCTGTCGCCGTTTCCGGGTGACGTTGCCAACATCGTCTATCATGCGATCGCTGGAGCGCTGGCAGCATTGGGTTTGGCACTCATCCTCTGGAGCGCGCGCGGAACCTTCCTCGTGTGTGTCGTGGCCGGGTACGCGCTCGTGCTCCTGGTAGCGCCCGTTGCAGAGCCGCGTTACGCGTGGCCGCTGTTCCCGCTGTTCGGGGCCGCGCTGGCCGTCGGGACCGCGCTCGTTATGCAACCTCTGCTGCGCCCCGCTGCCGCGCCGGTGCGCGGGCTCGCGTCTGCGGCACCTCTCCTCGCCGTACTGGCTCTCGCGCTGGTACGCGAGATGGGGCGGGTACCACCCCCGTCACTCGTTAGGCATCCTGATGCACGGGCGCTCTTCTCCTGGCTCGCGGAGCAGCGCCGCACCGACTCGACGCTCCGCGTGGCATATCACAACCCGCGCGTCATCACGCTCGAGACGCGTGTTCCTGCGATGGGCGTCGTCCCGCGCAATGCCGCCGGACAGATGTCGGCACTGGCCGAATCACGGGCGACCCACATCGTCTGGCAGGCGAACGGCCTTGATGCCGACTCGACGAGGGGCCGCCTTCCCTGCGTGCAGCGTATTGCCAATCGATTGCCCGAGCTTTATCCCGACCGGTTTACGCTCGCCTATAGCAATGCCACATTCCGCGTATATCACGTAACGCCTGGCGATCCAAGCGCATACTCCGGTAGCGAGCGGATCTCCTGGAATCGTTGCTAGACGATCACCTCAGCGCCCGTGAGTGTCCTCATGATCAAGCGCCGTGAATTCCTCGAAGTTTCCACGCTCGCTGTTGCCGCCGGTGCCGCCGGTGCGTGCGGTGTTGCAGGCAGTGCGCAACGTGATGCGAGCAAAGATGCTTCGCAGAGCGGCGTGCCACCCGCGATCGCGGCGCTCACATCGATGAAGGATCAAGCGACGCCGATCAGCGTGGAAGAGCGCAAGGCACGCATCGAGAAAGCGCGCGCTCTCATGGCAGAAAGGGGGCTGGACGGCATCCTGCTGACGGGCGGCACATCGATGGAGTACTTCACCGGCATGCGCTGGGGTCTTTCAGAGCGCCTAACGGGCGCTGTCATTCCGAAGACCGGCAACGCGTTCATCGTGACGCCCAAGTTCGAGGAGGAGCGGACGCTCGAGCAGGCACGCACTGGCCCCCTGGGCGCCGCGACGGACGTGCTGACGTGGGAGGAAGATGAAGATCCGTACGCGCTCGTGGCGCAGGGCATGCGAGCGCGGGGCGCCGCGACCGGAAAGTTGGGCGTCGAGGAAACGGTGCGCTGGGTGTTCAGCAACGGGATCGCCATGGCCGCCCCCGCGCTCCGCCTAACGAGCGCGACGCCGGTGACGGCCGGCTGCCGCATGACGAAAGACGCGCACGAGCTTGCCCTCATGCGACTGGCCTCCGCCGTGACGCTCAAGGCGTACGAGGCCGCGTACAAGTCGCTGACAGCGGGGATGACACAAAGCGATTTCGCGCGACTCGTTCAGCAGGCGCACAGACAACTTGGTTTCGAGGGCGGCGCCGGCGTCCAGGTCGGGATGTACTCCGCACTGCCACACGGATCCGTCACGCCGCAGACGATCAACGAAGGGACGATCCTTCTTATTGACGGCGGCTGCCGTGTCGAGGGCTACACCTCGGACATCTCCCGCACCTTCGTGTTAGGCAAGGCCACGGACAAGATGAAACGCGTGTTCGAGATCGAGCTCGCGGCGCAAACGGCGGCGCTCAAAGCAGCGCGGCCAGGCCTGCCCTGCGAAGCCGTCGATGCCGCCGCGCGGAAGGTGATCGAAGACGCGGGCTACGGACCGGGGTACACGTACTTCACGCATCGCGTCGGACACGGCATGGGAATGGACGGCCACGAGTGGCCGTATCTCGTCAAGGGGAACAAGCTTCCGCTGCAACCCGGGATGACCTTCAGCGACGAGCCGGGGATCTACTTGCCGGGAGAGTTTGGCGTTAGGCTCGAAGACGACATGGTGATCACCGAGACCGGCGCCGAGCTGTTCACGCCACAGAGCCCGTCGCTGGAGGATCCGTTCGGCGCCAAAACTGCCTAACGCGTGCGTGTTGGTCGCGGTCGGGCCTTTCAAGAGCGCTAATAGGCACGGGTACCTGGAGTGCGCTTCCACTCGGCGAAGAGCGCGCGGCACTCCCCGGCCAGCACACCGGGAACGAGCCTCACGTCGCTTTTGCCGAGTCGCAGAACCTCAGCAGCGGCCAGCGTCAGCTCGTTGAAGCCGCCGGCCGCCGCATCAGCGATCGTCGCGCCATAATACACGGTTCGCACCCGCGCCCAATGCAGCGCGGCCATGCACATGGGGCAAGGTTCACAGGTGGTCGCGACTTCCGCATTCGTTAGGTGGACATCGCCTACCGCGCGACAGGCTTCACGCAGGGCGCTCACCTCGGCATGCGCTGTCACGTCGGTCGTCAGCAGAACCACGTTATGCGCGACGGCGACAACGTTTCCATTCATGCTGATCGCACAGCCGAACGGACTCTGGCCGTTGGCGACGCCGCGACGTGCAGCGTCGATTGCGAGACGCATCAAGTCTTCGGCTAGCATCTAGTCGTTAGATCTTAGCTCTTGGCTCTTAGAACCTAAACCTAAAAGCCAAAAACCAAGAGCTAAGGATCAAGAGCTGACGACTGATGAGCGCTATGCCGCAGCCTGGAACGCCGGAACCGCGTCCATAAACGCTTCGTATACTCCCGCTCCCCAGAAGCGGCTCGAGGCGCGCATCTCGTCCATGGCGGCGGGCCACGTCATCGCACCGCGATAACTGCGGTTCGTGGTCAAGGCGTCGAAGACGTCAACCACACAGATCACCTGGGCGCGCAGCGGGATCTCGTCTCCCTTGAGCCGGTCGGGGTAGCCGCTACCGTCGTACTTCTCGTGGTGCGACCGGATGATCGGTTTGATGTCCCAGGGGAACTCGATGTCCTTGAGCAGCTCCACCCCGTACAGGGTGTGCAGCTTCATGATCTCGAACTCCTCGCTCGTTAGGCGAGCGGGCTTGTTCAGGATCTCGTGTGGGATCCGCACCTTGCCCACATCGTGCAGATAGGCGCCGAGGCTGATCGCTGTGCGGTCTTCGTCCGACAGGCCGAGCGCCGTGGAAACGGCAACGGCGTAGTTCGCCACGCGTTCACAATGCCCGAACGTGTAACTGTCGGCGGATTCGATCGACTGCCCCCAGTCACGGACCACCGCCATGTACACACCTTCGAGGTCGGCCATCTTGCGCGTGACGTCGACGAGATCGATGCGCGCGTCCACACGGCCGAACAGGCGATGCGCAGCGTTCAGGAGACGCAGAGAATCCTGGTTGCGGCCTATCGAGCGATAGAGCTGTGCCAGCTCGCGCGACGCCTCCGCTTCGGACAGCGGATTCTGGATGCGTTGCGCCACCTCGATGGCCGCCTTGAAGCGTGCTTCCGCGAGGGCGCGCGAGCCGGTCTCGCGATATACGATCCCGAGGAATCGGTAGGCATCTGCTTTGAACCGTTCGCCGCCGATCTGATTGAAAACTCCCAACGCTGCCTCGGCGCTTGCACGCGCTTCGGGATACGCGCCGCGCGCGAGTAGCACCTCGGAACGATTCAACATGCACTGCGCGCGTACCTGCTCGTCGCCTAACGCTGTTGCCAGCTCGAGGCTTTGCGCGTAATAGCGCTCCGCGTCCTCCCACCGCTGCCGGTCCGCGCTGATCATCCCGAGGTTGTGATACGCCATGGAACAGCCGGCGTCGTCCTGCGCCGCGCGGAAGGCTTCCAGCGAGCGCGTGTAGTGATTCAGCGCTGCGCTGAAATCGCCGCGGATGTTTGCGATGATCCCCAGGTTTTGCTCAATGCGCGCCCGCAGCTTGGGGCTGTCGAATGGAAACGAAAGGGCCTGACGATACCCTTCGCTCGCGGCGGCTATCTGCCCACTCGTCAAATCGATCGACGCTCGGGTGTTGAGCGCCTCGGCCGCAAGGAGCGGATCTCCGCTCACGGTGGCTACGGAAAAAGCTCGCTGACAGAGGACATACGCCTCGACGTCGTTGCCGCTTTTGTGTCGGACTACGGCAAGCGCGCGGATGGACGCAACGAGCAGCCGGGTGTCGCCTGCATCCTCGCTGGCGCGGATCGCGGCGTCGTACGCTTTCGCGGCTTCCTGCAGTTTCCCCGCGCGCTCGTGCAGGCGCGCAGCATCGAAAAGAGCGCGGCACGAATCCGAGGATCCGTGCCGCTCCGTGGCTGCTGCGGGGGTGGGGGGTGGAGCGGGGCGTCCCATCTCTCGATGGAGACGCCCTCGGCTCTAGTAGGCAACCACGTAACTCGAAAAGTGTGAGAGAGGCGCGCTAACTGATTTGTTCTTCGGCAGATCCAGAGACAGCAGGGTCTCGAGAATCTTCAGAAGGTCGTCTGTATAAACGATCTTCTTCGGCAGCAACGTCCCCAGGCCCGAACAGTGGGAGTAGCTCATGGTCAGGACGGGCTTCTGCCAGTTCGTGAACTTGAGCCCATGCGGGGCGAACTTTACCTGCGCGACCTTCGACGACGGGGCTTCGATCGTGATGACCGTATTTTTGGTCAACGCACCCGGCGGGATGACAAGCGTATGCGGCCCGGCCTTTAGAACGCCGCCACCCACACCAATGGTCTTCACGCTCGAGGCGTAGGGCTGCGGCTTACACTGGAGCAGCAGACTATTGACTGTCGCCGTGACCGTCCCAGTCAGATCGGAAATCAGATCCGCGGAGTGCGAGGCCAGGAGGGAGTCATAAACCGGCAAGCTGGCAATCGCATTGTTAGCCGTCCGTGCCTGTTCCGAATTGAACGTGGCTTCCAGTTCCGCCGACGAGACTTCGCTGTCGAGCGAGACGGCGCCAGTTGGCGGTGCCAATCGGTCGCCTCCACATGCAGCGACCGTCAAGGCCAGCGCGGCGCTTAGCAGTCGAAAGAGGTGGCGGTCGATACTCATAACTGTGCTCCGTGCGTGCTTACGCTTATTCGGGTGTAGCCGCCCACGGGATGTGAGCTTGGCAAGCCCGTCTATGGCAACTGGCGGGCCGCAAATTGGCATGGATACACCACTTAGGACTATCGGGCAGAATTACTGCCCGTATGCGGGGGCGTTTATCTGAAACGGGCGATGTGACCGGATCGGTCGGAAAGGATGCCGTTTCTCAGCGAAACCGCATTGTCACAGGCGCAGAAGCGGCGATGTGATGGATTGGGCAAAGAGATGCAGCAGGACTACAACAGAACGGATGCGAGGTGGGAGGCGGGAGGCGGGAGGTGCGAGACATCGCGACGCACCGAGCGCCCACTATTACGGTCTGTTGTTTTCGTCCTTTTTGGCCCGGCGCGCAGCTCCGGGATCCGCCACGACCTTACCGCCCCGAACGGTCGCGCCGATTACCAAAGCGGCGCTGATGAGAACCAGGTTTTTGATGATGTACTGGCCTTCGAGCGTCGGCGCGATTGGAATCACAGTAAAGACCTCGGACGGAAATAGGACCAGCGGGGTGAGCGTCCCAAGCATCTGCAGCCATAGCAGCAGGAGGACGGTGCGGAGCAGCCGGCCAGCGATGAGCCCGAGGCCAATGAGACTTTCCCAGGTCGCCAGGATGTAAATCGCGGCGCTGTCGGATAGCGCGCCACCGGTAAGAACCTTCATGGTCT
>DATFBW010000291.1:0-2271 GCA_035253645.1 Gemmatimonadaceae bacterium
GTCGAACGCGCGGGACACCTCGAGAAACGCGGCACCGCGCTCGTCACCCGAAATGTCCGGGTGATAACGGCGCGCGAGCTGCCGGTAGGCGCGTTTGATTTCGTCCGCGCCGGCGTCCCGCGAGACCCCGAGGACTTCGTAATAGTCGCGCATCCCCTCAACAGGCTCTGCAGAATCAATGCCGAGCCGCTTGTACGATAGGAGCCGATCCAAGCCGTGTCAACCAAAAGCGGACAGTGCGCAGAATGGTAAAATCCGCGCATGAAGGAGTGTCCGATGTGCGCAGAAACCATGCGCCTGGTCACCCATCAGGCGACGGACCAGATTCCGGGACACGCTCAGACAGCGGTGCGTGTGGTCCGCGAATGGATCTGCCCCGAGTGCGACTACTTCGAGGAGGCCGAAGCGGGAGAGGACTAACGCGGGCTCAGCGGGCGCCGAGGGTCAGCAGCAGCTCGTTACGGACGTTTTCGTCGAAATCGCCAAAGTTCAGCGCCGTTTCGCATTCATCGCACAGCACTTCGATAACGGCCGGCCGCCCTTCCTCGTTCGCTTCGACGCGGGCGTCATCGCGCAGCTGCACGACGTGCATCTGCAGGGTTTTGACCAGGAAGTTCCGGTCGTTCCCGCAGTTCGGACAGGTCAAAGCCATCTTGAAAAGCACTCCTCTCGGCCCCTCTTCCGAGCCGTTCCAAACCTTCGAATTGTACGAGAACGCGTTTCGCGTACGCAATCAAGATCTCAGGAAATCTGCCGCGGATGCTACGATTCCCGCATGTCCGAGCCCGGTGCGCGTGGCGAGATTCGAAGCGAGCCTCGGGGTCCACACTGGATCGCGTGGCGTGCGGACCCCGACGGCAAGCCTGAACGTTCGGTCGTGTTTGTGGGTGAAAGCCGGGAAGAAGCGGAAGCGCGAGTGGTGAAGTGGATGGAACAGAAGGCGGGGTAGCCAGCTGAAACGCTACGCCTATTCCTCCTGGTCGTCCTCCTCCTCGAACTCCGCGGGGTCGCCAAGCCGGAGAATCTGCCCGCTGGCGTGACCGGCGAGGATGCAGTGAGGTCCCTTGGCTTCGAGAGAAACCACCGCCACGTCCCATGGACGGGCGCGATACGCTGCCGCCACACAGCCACACGGCAGGCCTTCGAGCGCTTCGAGCTCAAAGACTGTGGCCGTAGGCCTCACGTGGTTTAGCGCACCAGCAGGAACTGCCATTCCGCACCTCCCGTCGCCTGGGCTCATTGCAATCCCCTCGCCAGGTATTTCTTTAGACCGACGGTGCGCCGCGTTGGTTCCCCGAAACTCCTAAATATTTACGTCTGTGCACTTTAGGCCTGACTGTCGAGCATCAGCCGGGTGATGCCCAGGATGCCCACAGGAGGCTACAACAGGCCAGGGTAGATGACCCGCCCGTGGTCGGCGCGTGCGAACTCGCTCAGTTCGTGAACCTTAGGTGCGGAGCGGGACAAAATGTGCCACACCGGTACACCACGTACCAGAAGAGCATCTGCCAGCAACTGCCGGTGGCAGCGCCACCAGACGGCTTCCGCGCACATAACTGTAGTACGGGCGACAGTCGCGAATTTTTCGAGCTGGTGGACCGCCTCCAGGAACTCGGACGTCTGCATGTGGTCCGCATAGCCCCGAAAGGCCTCGTGGCGAAGCCCGGTGTTCTCCGTATCACGGCGAGGCTTGCGGAGCCCACCCAGGCCGGGGAAGTGACGGTACATGATGCCGTGCTCCGCGAGGAGCGCACGCAAAGGTTCCTTCGAGAAATGCGGGTGCCGCCGCGACGCAGGGATCGTTCGCACGTCAGCGAGCTGTTGAATGCCATGCGCGGCGAGCAGATCCAGGAACGCGTCGGCCGTATGAGTGGAATGGCCGATGGTGTAAATCACGGGTAGATCAGACGTCCCTCGACTGCGCGGCCGGCGTAAAGAGCACGCGCGGCCTTCACATAGAGCGCGAGTTGACGTTCGTGTGAAGGACGGCTCCTCCCCGTTTTGAATTCCACGACGACGATCGGTCCATCAGCGGGGACGACGAGAAGATCGATGGCTCCGCGGACGATCGTTCGGACCGGCGCATCGTCCATCACCATCGAAAATGGCACTTCGCGCAGCAGCGTGCCGGCGCCAAGCAGCGCCGCGACCTCCGGGTTCGCGCGGAACGCGGTGGTGGCCGATACCGCGCGCGCGATGACGCCGTCGACGTCATCGACTGTTGCGCGTTCGTCAGCCGTCAGCACCGCACGAGCGAGCGCATCCGGCGCG
>DATFBW010000292.1:0-4933 GCA_035253645.1 Gemmatimonadaceae bacterium
CCAAGGCAGAGCTGCACTGTCACCTCGACGGCTCGCTGCGCCCTTCCACGCTTGCCGAGCTCGCGCGCGAGCAGGGCGTGCGCCTTCCGGACTCTGACCCTGAGGCGGTGCGCGCGTACATGCGCGTCGATAATGCGCACAACCTCGAAGAGTACCTCGAGCGGTTCGAGGTAACCCTCTCCGTACTGCAAACCAGCGAAGCGCTGGAGCGTGCGGCATACGAGTTGGCCGAAGACGCGGCAAGGGACGGTGTCCTCTATCTGGAGGTGCGTTACGCGCCGCTGCTGAACGTGCGCAACGGTCTCACGTTAGGCGAGGCCATCGAGGCGCCCTTGCGGGGACTGGCGCGAGCGGAACGCGCGCACGGTATTGTCGCGCGGACCATCGTGTGCGCGTTGCGTACGTTGCCGCCTGACGTCTCCATGCAAATGGCGCGGCTGGCCAGCGAACATCGCACCCATGGCGTGGTCGGATTCGATCTTGCCGGGCCCGAACGTGGGCATCCTGCGGCGGATCATGAGGGTGCCTTTCAGCACGCCATCGCGCACGGGCTGGCGTGCACGTGTCACGCCGGGGAAGGGTGGGGGCCGGACTCGGTGCGCCAGGCTGTGCATACATGCGGGGCAAGACGTATCGGCCATGGCACGCGGCTCATCGAGGACGCGGCGCTCATGCAGGACGTGGCACAGCGCGGCGTGGCGCTGGAGATCTGCCTAACGAGCAACCTGCAGACGCATGCGGCCGAATCCTACGACGTACACCCGTTGCGCACGTATTTCGACAACGGACTGGCCGTCGTTCTCAATACGGACAACCGCCTGATGAGCGACGTGAACCTCGTGGACGAGTACCGGCACGCCGCCGAACATCTGGGATTTACGGCGTCCGAGCTGTGCCGCGTGGCGCTCACAGGCTTCGAACACGCGTTCGTGGCACCTAACGAGAAGCAAATGCTGCTCGATCGCGCGCACCGCGCCATCGCGGACCTTGGCGTTGCGGTGGCATGACGGCAGCTCATGCTCCCGCGCTTGCTGCCGCGGCGGTACGTCAGCGGATCGGCACCATCGATGCTCCCGTTGCAGCTATTATCCTCGGATCCGGGTTAGGCGGCCTCGAAGCCCATATCTCGGAGCCATCGGCAATGGATTACACCGACATCCCGGGGTTCGCCGCGCCTACCGTGGAGGGACACGCGGGTCGTGTCATCAGTGGCCAGCTGGCAGGGCGCCCAGTGCTGGCGTTCGCTGGACGCTTTCACGTCTACGAAGGACACTCGCCAGCCGTGGCCGGGCTCCCAGTGCGCGTCGCGCATGCGTTAGGTGCCAGATTACTGCTGCTTTCCAACGCGGCTGGAGGGATCAACCGCGCGCTCAAGCCGGGTGATCTCATGGTCATCACGGACCATGTGAACTTGAGCTGGCGTAATCCGTTGGTGGGCCCCGTTGTCCCGGGTGACGAACGCTTCCCGGACATGTCGCAGCCGTACGACGAGGAGCTGCAGCGCCGCCTGCATCAAGTCGCGGCAAGCATCGGTCTCACTCTGCAAAGTGGAGTCTACGGCGGGCTCCTGGGCCCCACCTACGAAACGCCAGCCGAAGTACGCATGCTCGAGCGTCTCGGCGTCGACGCCGTGGGCATGTCGACGATTCCGGAAGTCATCGTGGCGCGCGCGCTCGGCATGCGGTGCGTAGCGCTCAGCTGCGTCACCAATCAAGCAGCGGGAATCTCGCCGGTTCCCATCGCCCATGAAGACGTGCTTGCCGTGACGGCACGAGCCGCCCGGGACTTCGAGCGGCTCGTGATCGAGTTCGTGCGGACGCTGGATGCCTAACGCGTGCGGCGCGCTGCCTGCACGGGCAGGCCCACGAGCCGGGAGCGGAACGACTGGTATCCCTGCGTGTCGACCGTTAGGCCGCGCAGCTGCGCGGCCGGAACTTGCGCAATGCGGGAATTGGTTTCTGCGATGCGATCCTCTTCCAGCGGGTGCGTTCGGAACCATGCATCGACAGCCGTGGGCCGCGAGCGACGTTCGTTCAGCAGCGTCTGGAACATGTTGACGATGCCCCGCGGATCGATCTTGGCGCGCACGAGGGTCGTCACGGCACGAGCGTCGGCCTGGGCTTCGTCGTCGCGCGAGAACTTCGCGAAGAGCGCACTGCCACCCACCTGGATGGCGGCCGAGCCGACACCGCTTTGGCAGACGCTCGTTAGGATGCAGGCGAGACTGATCCCCAGGTCGGCGCGTTGGGCCTGAGCCAATTGCTCCACCGAATGACGCTCTGTCACGTGGGCGATCTCATGGGCCAGCACGCCCGCGAGCTGATTCATTGTGCGCGCGCGCTCGATGAGCCCGCGATTCACGTACACAAATCCACCCGGAACGGCGAACGCGTTGACTTCCCGACTGTCGACGACAAAGAAGCGCCAGCTGAGACCGCGCCTGTCCGTAAGGCGCGCGAGCGACATACCCAACGAGTTGATGTACTGATTGACGCTCGCGTCTCTAACGATCGGGAGCTGCGCGTTGATCTGCTGCGCGTACTGCGTACCGACTTGCACTTCTTGCTGCGTCGACATGACACATCCGACGAGCAAGAACGGCGTGACGATGTACGCCGCGCGGCGCGAAACGGTGCGCCGGCCGCGGGCGTAAGCGTGTTGTATGACGGCAAGAGTACTCACGGTCAAACTCCATGCGCCTTTTAACGCTTGCTCGCGACCTACGACGTAGACGCGCGCGCGAGCGCCAAGGCTATTTCGTCGTTGAAGGCATCCGCGCAAACGAAGAACTCCTTCGCGCGCGGCTCGACATTGTTGGCGTGCTCACTGCTCCCCAACTCGCCGGCACGACGCGCGGACAGCAGTTGCACGCCGCGCTCAACGAGCGTGGGTTCGAACGACAGGAAGTGACGGAACGTGAATTCGCCAGCGCCGCTGAAACCGAATCGCCGCAGGGCGTACTCGCCGTTGTGCGCATCCCAGCACGTGGTTTGAGCGACCTTACTCAACGGTCCACGCTGCGCCTCGTCGTCCTGGACGCCGTACAAGACCCTGGCAACGCCGGCACCATCATCCGGACGGCGGCGGCGCTTGGAGCTACCGCCACAATTGCTCTGCCGGGGACGGTTGACGTCTGGAACGCAAAGGTCGTCCGAAGCGCAATGGGAGCACACTTCCACCACCTCACTTTTCATACTACATGGGACGAACTCCGCACGTTCCTGGCCGCGGAGGGGTGCGAGCTCTGGGGCTCTGATAGCCAGGGCGATAGCCTACCGCCGAGCGCGCCTGCCAAGGTGGCGCTAGCAGTGGGGAACGAAGGGAGCGGGCTTACGCCGGCACTTCGCGAAGCGGCTGAGCGCGTGGTTAGCATTCCACTAGATGCAGCGGTCGAGTCGCTTAACGTGGCAGTCGCCACAGGGATCCTTTTGCACGAGCTTCGGACTTCGGCATGATCAACGCCGTCCCGGCTATCCTCGCGTTTGCCATCGGCGCGTGCATTGGATCGTTCCTGAACGTGTGCATCGCGCGCTGGCCGGCCGAACAGTCGGTCGTGCGGCCCCGGTCGCGCTGTCCAGGGTGTGGCTCGCCAATCGCATGGTACGACAACGTGCCGATTTTGAGCTGGATTATTTTGCGCGCGCGGTGCCGCCAGTGCGGCGTCCCGATCTCGGTGCAATATCCGCTGATCGAGCTGATCGTCGCGTTAGGCTGGGTGCTCGCGGTGCTCGCTTTCGGACCGACATTCACGGCCCTGCGCATCGCGATCTTCGGCACGGTCTTGCTCGGCATCGCCATGACGGACCTCAAGCATTATCTGATTCCTGATGGGTTCACGATCTTCGGTCTCGTCTTCGTGCTCGGCACGTCGATCATCTCGTTCATCTCGGGCGACGTGTCTCCATTCGCGGAGCCGTGGGACGCTCTCATCGGAGCGTGCACGGGTGCCGGAGCGATCGCCATCGTCGGCTGGCTGGGCGAGGCGACGCTCAAGCGTGAGGCGATGGGCTTTGGCGACGTGACGCTCATGGCAGTGATCGGGGCCGCGTTGGGGCCGGCGCGCTCGTTGCTCGTGATTTTCATCGGCGCGGCGTTAGGCGCGCTTGTTTCCGTATTGATCGTGTTTCCAATCATGCGCCTCCGCAAGCGGGTCGTCATCGGCGACGCCACGGCGACTGTGACGGACGCAGGAGAGACGACAGGTCTGCCTAACGTGCCATTCGGCGTCTATCTCGCGCCGGCTGCGCTCATCGTCCTCTTCGCGGGCGAGCGGATCATCACGTGGTACCTGAGCCGCACCCCGGGAGGCGTTCCGTGAGCGTGCTGGGCCGCTTCACCAGAGACCTGACGGCTGATGCGCGGGGCGGGCGCCTGGAACCGATCCGCAGCCGCACCGAAGAGGTCGCGCGCGTCATCGACATCCTGCTGCGCCACGGCAAGAACAATCCGGCCCTTGTTGGGCCAGCGGGCGTCGGCAAGACCGCCATCGTCGAAGGGCTCGCGCAACGGCTCGTCGTCGGTGATGTGCCGCTCGGCCTCCGCGATACACGCATCCTCGCCGTCGACCATGTGGCGCTCCTCGCGGGCACTCAATTCCGCGGCCAATACGAGGAGCGCATCCGCGCGCTCGTCGAAGAGACGCGTGCCGATCCGACCGTGATCCTCTTTATCGACGAGCTGCACAACCTGATCGGCCAGGGCACCGCGTTAGGCGTCGCGATGGATGCGGCCAACATGCTCAAACCGTCGCTCGTCCGCGGAGACTTTCGTGTCATCGGCGCCACGACCGAAGATGAATATGAACGCTGGATCCGGGGCGATCCGGCGCTCGAGCGCCGCTTCCAGCGGATCCTCGTGCGCGAGCTGAGCGCCGAAGAGACGTTGGACGTGCTGCAATCGCGCCGCGACCGGCTCGAGCGTCACCACAACGTGG
>DATFBW010000293.1:0-21226 GCA_035253645.1 Gemmatimonadaceae bacterium
GACGGCGTTTCGATCTTCGAATACGTGTCGACGAAGTACTTCCCACTCGGGCTGAACGAGATCTGGTGGTGGCCATCTTCGGGCGTCATCACGGTGACATTGCTTCCGTCGTACCCCATGCGATACAACTTGGGATAGTAGAGGAATGTGTTCCCCTCGCGGCCGCGCGCCGTGAAGTAGATCTGCTTCGCAGTCTCGTCGACGTGTGAGATGCGTCCCACTTGCCAGGCACCGCTCGTGAGCTGTGCTTTTGGCTCCGGCGCCATCGAGATGCTGCCGTCGCCGTCGGTCGACGTAATGCTTGTGACACCAGTCGCATCGAAGCGATAGAGGTGTCCCCATCCATCACGTTCAGACCACCAGAACGCGTCCTTGCCGTCGCGTGTCACATACCACGACGCCGGATCCTGCGGGTTGCTGATCTCGGTGTACGTCTTGCTCGTGTCGCGCGCGATCACACGAAAATCACCGGTGCTCGCGTTGACCTCACCGAGGTACGCGCTTTTCGAGCCGCGCGTTTGATACGCCACGTGCAGCTTGTCCGATGACTCAGCCCACACCGAGTCGACGGCCGAGCCGCCGATGCCGACCTGGTTCGGTCGCGGCGAGAGCTTGGCGACGACGTTTTGCTTGGAGCCGACATCGATGACATGCACGTACGGGTAAGGCACCGCGGTATCGCCCGGGAGCGCGTACGGCTGCGAGAAGTGTTTCACGCGCTGTGAAGTCATGGAGAGGTAGTGCATGTGCTCCACGTTGCGTTCGTCGACGCGATATACGGCGATCTTTTTGGAGTCGGGCGACCAGCGTATGATCGGGCGCCGCGCGCCCTGCGGGCGGAACGTCTCGAAAGCGCGACGTTCAGCGAGACCGTACGAGAACCACTTTACCCCGTCCGTCGTGAGTTGCGTGCTGTCCGTTCCGCCGCGCGTCCGGACGTAGACGTTGTAGTTGTGGACGAAAGCTTCGCGCTTTTTGTCAGGTGAGAGGACGTAGGGCTGATCGCTTTTAAGCGTGTCTCCCACGGTGCAACGATAGCTGGTAATGTTGCACACGAACCGACGTTTCCCAGTATTGAACTCAATTTCATTTTCATTTTCTCCGTCGTTCGTAAATCTGAACGTTTGGAACGGCAGCTTCTTGCCGTCGAATGCCGTATCTCCTGCGGTCGACATCGCGACAGCCAGCCGCATGTGATCGAACAGCAGACGGCGGTTGTTCGCGACCGGATCGATCAGCACGAACTCGGCGCCGTCCCCTGTCTTGTTGCGATACCAGAACCGGTTGCCGTCCCGCATCCACTGCGGATTTACCTGATCCCCAGAGACCAGCTTTTCGGTATTCCAATTGAGCAGTTGCTCGGCGCGCGAATAACTCACTTGCGCGAGAGCGGAGGATGCCGCCAGCAGCGTTAGGCTGATGACGCTTAGAGATCGGGCAAACATATCCACCACCAGAGATAAGGGGCTTGGGGGAACAGGGGATCAAATGGGGTCTGACCCCATTTGAGATGGGGCGGGCGATACCCTGCCCGCCCCATGTCGTTTCGATCAATTACTACGGCGCGACGTCAGGAAACGCTCGGGCACGTGCCCCCGCCGTCCGTCATGTTCGTGTTGTTCAGGATCTCGTTCCGCGACAGGGGCAGCTTGGTCGCCTTCCCTGTGCCTAACAGCGTCCTCGTCATGTTGAACCGGTACAGGTCCTGCTGCCGATGACCCTCGACAAACAGCTCTGCCATACGCTCGTTCAGCAGTGCGTTCGTCGCTTCAGCGGCCGAAGTCGGCGTTGGAATCGCCGGCAGCGCTACGCCAGCCCGCGTGCGGAGTGAGTTGATCAACGTTGCGAATGTCGCAAAATCGTTGTTCCGCATCGCGACTTCCGCCTCGATCAATGTCGCTTCGATCTTCGAGAGCATCCGGATCGGCGCGGTGCGATCCCGATACTTCGTGATTCCGTAGTAAGGGAACCGGTTGTTCACGCCCAGCTGTCCGGCTCTACGAGTGATCGCCATACGGCGGTCATCCTTCGTGGGGTCGAACCAGTCACGCATGTAGGCCTCTCCCGAGCCAGTCGAGCTCGAATCGATGGAATGCACTCGGGCGTGGTACATGCGCCGCAAACCACCGGAGCGGTTCCGGTTCTGGTGGAACTGATTGCCAGGCGTGCTCTGAGCAAGCTCTTGAAAAACCGCGTCGTACTGGAAGCCAGCCGTCACCGCTTGGGCGTCTGTTCTCGCAGCCGCATAGTTGCCGGCGAGCAGGTTGGCGCGAGCACGGCCGGCGTATGCCACGTTCGTCCACTTCGCCTTTGCCGCTACGTCGGTCACCGCCTGCGCGGCAGTCAGACCTTCCGTGAACTTGGTCACAGCCTGCTTGAAGAACTCCGTATCCGGCGCTCGCGCGCTGTTGGCATTCAGCGGTCCTTCACACCAACCCATGCCGATCAACAGATCTGCAAGCGCATCCACGAGCATGACTTGCGCGCGCAGCGGGCTGGTTGCGGCTTGACCTTCCAGGACGCGCTCGATGCGCTCCTTCGCGCTCTGTGCCGCGAAACGCGCGCGTAGCAGGGCGTCTTGCGGACCTGAGAACGATCCTCCGGTTGGCCAGTCGTGCCGCAGCCGCCCTTCGGATATGTCCTCCCAGTCGATCCAGGTGGAGGTGGACTCCATGACGTCGCTGTTCAGGTCAGCAACGGTGATCATGTCGTCGTACGCCTGGTGCAGTGAGCCTTCGGCGCCGTCGGCAACGGTCTTGAGGATGATTGGGTCGTTGAGCGCGTCGTCGCCGAACGCCTGTGGGTTGGGCACGTCCAGAGCGCCGCTGCAGCCTACCAGCAGCGACACCCCCGCGATTCCTTGCAGCGCCAACCGTCCAGCGCGCACCCGAAGATTATGTAGACTCATGTTTGATGGATGTCGAAGAGTGAGTGGTTCGTTAGGCACGCGTTAGAATCTGGTCCGGACTTGCACCCGGAACACCCTTGGCGCCGGCTGCATCAGGAATCCGCTGTTGAAGCCGAACGAGCTCGCGCCCGCCCAGTTCATGTTTGGATCGACGCAGTGGCAGTCGTCCCACCACCACACGTTCTGCCCCGTGAGTGTGAGCGAAGTCTGCCCGGTCCTGAACATGCTGCTCAGACGCTCGGGCACCTGCCACGTGAGGGACAGTTCGCGAATTCTGACGTTATCGCGCTTGTCGTTGTAATTGAGAATGCTGGCGAACTGCGCGACGGAGTCGGCCTTGAAGGTCCGCTCGCCGTTAGGTCCGAGGTGCTGCAGGTATTCGTCGGAACCGCCCTGCCGGATGCGATATGCGCGATCGCCATTTGAGAACCAGGCGCCGCGCTCCATCGATACGAGGCCGTATAACGTGAACGAGCCGTAGCGCAGCTGGTTGGAGAACGACGCGTTCCATTTTGGCAGGCCGGGGCCGAAATACTCCACCGTGTCGCCGCGCGTCGTTACTGGACAACCGTACGACAGGGTCGCGCAGTTACCTAACGTCGGATCCGTTCCGGTCCTGACGACGCTGAACCCGGTCGGCTTGCGATCCCACACACCGCCGATCGGATAGTAGATCGTCTCCTTCCCGGGCCTAACGAGCGGGCCGCGGAAGGCGTTGCCGAGGTTGACCCCACCGAGGTCGACGATGCGGTTCTCGTTACCATCGAGCCTAACGCCCGTCGTCCAGTCCATCCGGCCGGTCGCGTAAACCTGGTAATTCACCGACGCTTCCCATCCGCGGTTCTCGATCTTGCCGATGTTTACGCGCTTGGCCTGGCTGAATCCCGCGGATGGCGGATTCGATTTCTGGACGATCGCGTCCAGCGTCTCCTGGTTGTACAACGACGCCTCGACACCAAGGCGATCGGAAAGGAAACCCATCTCGAATCCGATTTCCTTCTCCACTGACTTCTCGGGACGAAGATCCGCATTGCCGGGATTCAACGGGACGATGCCGATATTCGATGCAAATACCGGCGTCGACGCGTAACTCGTGAACGAGTCGAATGGTCCCGGCATCTTGCCAGCTTCGCCATACGCCGCGCGCACTCGGGCAGCGCTGATCCAGCTTGGCAGGTAACCCCCCTTCATCATGTCATACGAGAGGTCGACCTTTGGGTACTTCTTGTAGCCGTAGTCTTTTCCGAACGCGCTGTTGCCATCGACGCGCAGGCCGACCGTCATGAACACCTGGTCACGCCACGCGAAGCGGTTCTGGGCGAGCACGCCGAGGTTGACAGTCTTGGTATACGCTTCGAGCGACGACGTCGTCGCTGCGGAGCTGATCGAGTTCACCCCCGGTCCGGCGAACGTATTGCCGATGCCGTAGAGCAGGCTCTCGATCTCCCAGAAGCCCTGACCGCCGGCAGAAAGGTTCGACTCGATGCCGCCCGGCAGCTTGAAGTTGTATTGGGCGAGATAATCCACCGTATACGTCTTGTAATTACGCAGCCCAAGGTTCTTCTGACCGTTCGTCACGCCGGCGGGACCGTAAGCGCCCGCATAGGGGAAGAAGCGATCCTTGTGATCGTTCACCGCGTCGATGCCAACGGTGAACCGTTGGGTGAGGTTCGGGCGGAAGGAGTAATTGAGCGTTATGCCGCCCGTCCACCGATCGACGTCGGACTGCGTCGTCATCTTCTTGATGTCTTCGACGGGGACCCACGCCTCACCGTACGGCCGCTTCGCGGTCGCCGAACGCGGGTTGCCGTTGATCGAGTTGCCGAGGAGCGCGGTCCAGTTGTTTCCGGCCTGGATCTCGTTGATGCGATCGCGCACGTAGGCCGAACGGGCGTCGACGGTCCACTTGTCGTTAGGCGCGAAGGTCAGGTTCAGCCGCAAGGTTCCCTTGACCTGATCGTTAGGCTGGACGGAGCCGGTTTCCTTGCTGAACTGCGTGGACGCGAAATACGTGCTACGCTGCGTCCCGCCGGAGGCGCTCAGGTCCACGCCGTAATAGGGACCCTTCTCGATCATGTGCTCATTCGCGTCCAGTGCGCGCGTGCCGTCGCCACCGAATGCCGGAATTCCCACGAAGCGCGGGAACTGTTTCGTCTCGAGGTTATGGCGCAGCTCCTGGAAGCCAGTTGAGAGGCCCAGGTTCCAGTCCGTGGCCCGTTCGCCAGTGCGACCGCGCTTGGTGAAGATCTGGATGACGCCGTTCGTCGCTTCGGAGCCGTAGAGCGTCGCCGCTGCGGCGCCCTTCAGTACCTCGACGCGCTCGATGTCATTCGGATTGAGATCACCCAAACGGTCTGTCGAGGCGCCGCCCCCGAACGAGCAGCAGGCACCACTGTTGAACCATTCCGTCGCGCGCGTGTCGATCCGCACACCATCCACGTAGATGGCCGGTCGCTGGCTGAGTGACAGGGACGCTGTTCCGCGGATACGGATATCCTGCCCCGTTCCCACGCCACCTCCGACCGTTGTTGCACGAAGGCCGGTGACCTTGGCGGAGAGCATACGCCCTACGTCGGGCACTGCCATCTGCTCCGTCAGTCGCGACACGTCGACCTGCCCGATGGACGCGCCGACAGCTCGCTTCTCGACGGCTCCGCCCGTTCCGGTCACGACGACCTGTGAAAGCTCGACGGCGCTCTCGCCTAACGTGAAGTTGACGCGCGCGGTGTCACCGGCTTGCACAGTGACGGCTTGTGTCCCCGGTCGGAACCCCAGGCGCGTCGCGCGGAGCGTATGCGCGCCTGCTGGGACGCCCCGGAGCACATACCGGCCGCGGTCGTCGGTTCCCGCGGCGAGCGTCTGACTCCCGACTACCTGGAGACGGACCGCGGAAAGGCCGCGACCACTCGCGTCCGTTACGGTTCCCGAGATCGCACCGGTCTGCGCCTGAGCCGTCGCGCCTAACAACAAAAGCGCGGCGGCAGCGAGCACCGGGCGAGCACGGGATCGTGTGTGCAGCCCTTGTGAACGAGTCGCGTGCATGCTGCCTCCTTGCGGGTTACAGATGACTGGGTTGGAAATACAACCACTCCGCTCGAGAGTCGAGCGAATTGATGTCAGTATGTGGTGAGGGCTGAGCTTCGTCTTGAATAGCATTAAGGAGCCGGGGAGCGGGGAGCGAGGAGCGGAGCGAGGAGCAGAAGAGCGCGGAGCTTTGCATTTACGCCACAACCTCCAGCGTTGCTGCCATATGGGGGGTGTGATAGCGGCAGCGATAGGGGAAGACGCCAACCTGATCGGCAACCCAGATAAAGTTTTGCGATCGGTTGAGATCTCCGGAGTCGCGCCACGGCCCGCCGGTGATGGAGTGGGGCTGCGTGCCGACGTTGTACCAGCAGACCGTCGTCCCCACCTTCACTCGCGTGATGCCGTTTTCGATTCCGTCGGGCTGCAGCTGGAAAAAATCGTCGCCGGCGTAGATCTCGACCTCCATCGCGTTCTCAACCCCAAGCTGGACTTTGACCGTTATGTCGGCTGTCTTCCCGCGCTCCACGGTGACTGGTACGGGGTGTATCTGCCCATCGGGGACATACGCGCGAGCGGCGGCGTGAAACCGCACCTTGTAGTCGCGTGGTTCGAGGTTCTCGAAGAGAAAGTGCCCTCCCGCGGTCACCTCCGCGACGCGGCCGGTCTGCTGCCCGGTCTGGCGCATGAGATACAACCTGCCTAACGAGGACTGCTGGACGCCTTGCATGTCGGTGACGATGCCATGGATAGCGCCCGACGAGACCTCGGGGGGCGGCGGCGGTCCTGCCCCACTGTCGCTCCCACACGCCCCGGCAAAGCCACCTAACGCCGCCGATCCGGCCACGGCGCTCATTGTGTATAGAAAGCTCCGCCTGCTCACCGGTACCTCAGGAATCGCGAGGCGGCTGCGATCGCGTGCGTGCACTTTGACTATCCGGGCCGGCACTCTGTTCAATGAATGAGGTTCCGTGCGTGACTCGTATCGGCTACCCCTGCCCAACCAGCCCTGGAAGTCTTCCGCACAGAGTTGTGCGGCGGACATCTATCTCCCGTTGCGCGTTGCGCGCAATGAGACTCTTACGTCGAAGAGGCGGATGCTCGCTGACTTGTCGCCTCTCCCCAGCTTTGGATGTTGAATTGTGTACAGAATGTCCGGCGGTTTCGTAACCTGTCAAGCAAATAGTCTATCACCTCCGCTCCTTCGTGCTTCAACTCCGCTCGATGCTAAGCGCTAACACGCCGGTCGCGTGGCTGACGGCTGCGTTGATCTTTGTCCTCGTCGCCGGAGCCCTGTATGCGCTGAAGTGGCTCCTCACTCGTCGGCTCGCCCGGCTCGCCGAGCGCACGGAGACTCGGGTGGACGATGCCTTCGTCGCCATCTTCGCGGCAACCAACTTCCTGTTCATCGCCGCGATTGCGCTCCAGGCCGCGATCCCCGTCCTGAGGCTCCCGAATGTCGTTGTACGCGTGGCGAACGGCTTTACGATCATCGCCGTTGCAATCCAGGTCGGCTTGTGGGGCCGAGCCGCGGTGCGTGCGGTTGTGAGCGGCTATCTACAGCGCCACGCGGACGGAGCCAGCCGGACCGCGGTGTCGGCGGTTGGCTTCCTCGCCCAGATCACGATCTGGTCGATCGTCACCGTGGCCGCGCTCACGACGTTTGGCTACGACGTCACCGCGCTGCTGACGACGCTGGGAATCGGCGGCATCGCGCTCGCCTTGGCGGTACAAAACATCCTCGGCGACTTGTTCGCCGCTCTATCAATCGTGGTGGATAAGCCATTCCTGGTTGGCGAGACCATCGATGTGGATGGGCAGTCGGGAACCGTGGAACGGATCGGACTCAAAACGACGCGCGTGCGCGGGATCGGTGGCGAGGAGATCATCTATTCAAACGCCGATCTCCTCAAGGCGCGCGTGCGCAACTACACGCGGATGCGCGAACGCCGGCTGGTTGGGGTGATCCGCCTTGCGTATGAAACGCCGGTCGGCGTCGTCGAGCGCATTCCCCTTTTGATCAAAGAGACGATTCAGGCGCAGCCTAACGTGCGCTTCGACCGGGCAAACCTGGTGCGAATCGGTGACGCGTCACTCGACTTCGAATACGTCTTCTTCTCGCTGCAGCCTGACGCCAACCTGGGCATGGATTTGCAGCAAGCGGTCTACCTCGGCCTGCTGCGTCGTTTCGAGAGCGAGGGCGTTGCGATCGCCTTCCCGACGCGCGTGATTATTCAGCGCAGCGACGGCGCCCTGGTGGTGCCTAACGCTAATCGCAGCGCAGCGGCCCGCCAGACTGACTAGCCTGGGCTAACGGCGCGAGCAGCGCCGTCGCGAGCTGCCACTCGATCTCGCGACGTACCGCGGCCACGCTCCGGGCGCGTAAATGCGGATCGACCGGGCCGGCATAGAGGCCCGCGCGCAGGAGCGCGTCACGCATCCCGGGCCGTCGCGGAGAGGTCTGACGCATTCGGCGAAGGACATCGCGTGAGCGCGCGTCGGCTGCCAGCGCGACCGCATCGCCCACCCAATCAGGCTCACCGGACGCGCGCGTGAACGCGGCGAGGCACGCACGCGCCGCTCTCGGGTCGGCCGCCGCGCGGAACATTGCGGGGGCGTTGCCTAACGCATCGAAGACCGGATTTGCTCTGCGCGTCCACGGCATGCGGACGTTGGCGCTCAGCGCCCGGCCGATCACATCACGCACGAGCGTGGCGCTGCTGCGCGCATGGACATCGGCCACCGTGCGCTGCGGCACGCGGATGGCCGGTGCCAGCACGCTCACGGCGGCATCGATCAGCTCCAGCTTGGGTGCCGCCGTGTTGCCTAACGCGTCACCGGACTCCTGCACCGTCGACAGGAAGCCGTTACTCCTCCCTTGCGTGGCCAATGCCGCCGCCAGTACCCAGTCGACGTGTCGTGCCAGCACTTCAGTGGGTCGTGCAGCCACCGCGCCGCGCGATGGACCGCGCGCGCGCAGCGCGGAGGCACCGGTCAGGCGCTCGACAGGTGCCGCCAGGATGTTGGACTCGCGACGCGCCGTGCCGTCTGTCGCATAGATCCCCTGCTCTCCGAAGACCGTTCGCGCCACCTGCCAATCGAGGTCGTGCCCGAGCTCATGAGCCAGAACACCAGGCGCCGTACCTAACGGGAAGTAGATGGTGCGTGTCTCCGGATCGTGCAGCGCCATCGCGCGGGCCGGCCATTCCGGCTTCATCCCGACGTGGATCCGCAGCCCTCGCAAGTCGAGCTCGGGAAGGACGCGCCGGGCATCCGTGAGTGCGCGATCGAGGGAAAGAAGCGCATAGCCGCGCCATGCCGGCGAAGGCAGCTCGGCGAACGTGACCGCGCGAAGGCCATGACGCTGTTGCAGCTCCAGAACCGTCGGCGCCGGATCACCCGCGAACCAGATCGGATCCTGGGCGCTGGTCCGGAGCCTAACGGCGGCGGAGATCATTGTGCGACCCCAGACACGTCGTTCCGCCGCGCTCTCCGTGGTCGCCGAAAGCCAAGCGGCGGCCAGCTCCTCCTCCGTAGCCGGTGCTACTGCCCGGGATCCACTCGTTGGCCCGGCGATCTGCAGGATGGCAGGCGAGGGCGGCGCACCACGCTCGCGAGCCAGGCGACGAGCGGCGTCGCGGATGGCAGGTGCCACAAACTCGACCGGTGCTGAGTCGGCCGGCGCGGCTGTGCTGTTATCGAGCCGTTCGAACAGTCGCGCCGCGTTCCATACCAGCTCGCGAGACGCAGCCCACTCGATGGGATACACGATCGGCTTTTCGACTTCAAATCGTCGCTCCTCTCGCCACAACGGAAGGAGCGCAAGTGGCGTGAGACCGGCGCGATGCGCGGCTGCGATGAGCCGCGCGATGTCCCGACGCGTGTAGACGGCGTCGCGCGAAACGGCCGCCAGCTCCACAGCGGCGGCCGCTTCACCGGCCGAGATGGCGCCCGAAGCTGCCGCGAGATGAAAAGCAACGCGGACCACTTCCTCCCCACGCCGTGGCTCGGGATGCGAACGCACGACGCTGTCGACGATTAGGGCTCGCGAACCGTCGATTGCCTGCAGGCGCGAAGCGTTTGGCGCGATTGTCATCGCGGAAACGAGCATGGCGCTGGCAAGCGCTGGTCTAACCGAATCCGGCAGCCACGGATCTCGCAACGCGGCTTCGATCACACGAAACGGACTTCCGAGCCCGGTGCGCACGCGCGCCAGATAAACGGCTTGGAGCGCGTCGGTACGGACGGCTTCCGTTGACGAAAACGTCGCGTGACGCAGCCTGGCGTCGAGCTCCCCGAGGTACTCAGCTCCGCGGAGCATGGAGACGTTCGACGATGCTTTCGCGCCCGCGCGTGGAGCACGCGCCACAACGACAACGGCCGCGACCGCCACGCCTAACGCGGCCGCAGCGGCAAAAAAGCGCGTCCTAGCCTTGCTCGCTTGCATCATTGAAGTGCTGGTGCCCCTTGGCCATACGACTATAGATACCCCGAAACGCAACCCGCGGGCCGAGCCAAGCGGTCCGAACGGGCTCAATTGCTCGGTCGGCGGAGCGCCGGTGCTAGAATTGGCCCGTGGATTTTCGAGCACTCTTCACCCGCCTGCTCGTTGGACTCCTCACCGTAGGCGCGGCGTTGCCGATCGGGGCGATGGCGCAGGTCGTCGAACCGGACTCGAGTCGCCCGGCAAAGGGCATCGGTGCGTCAGCGGCCATCGGTCTCGTGTTCGGCGCCGCCGATGTGCAGCGCGCCGGAGGCTCTCAGCTGGTCGGAGCCGTCCTCGACCTAGGCCGGTTCGCCAGCGCGCGGACGCGGTTCCATCTCGAGGCGACGTTCCTGCGCGGCGGGCTACACGAGTTCGTGATGCTTGAAGACCAGACTTACACGGGACCCGTGTACGACCTGACGGGCACCTTGGGCGCCGTGCAGCTCCTCCGGCCGGCCGCGCGCCGTGTGCAGCCGTATCTTTCCTTCGGCGTCTCCGTGCACGCGATGTCGAGCAGCTTCAACAGCACGATCCTCGACAGGCGCTACAACACGAACAACTTCGGCGCGCATGCGGGCGTGGGGATGCGCGTTAGGCTCGGGCGCAGCGGTCATCGCGCGATCGCCCTCGAGGTCCGTCGCACCACAGTCCGGGACATGAACCGTCTTTCACTGACGCTCGGTCTCTTCCGGTTGATGCGCGATCTCGCCGTGCCGTTAGGCTCCTGAGGCGGCGAGTCCAATCACTCGACAGACTTGTGGAAGCGCAGGGCGCTCAGCGTAACGAGCGCCACGGCGAACACTCCTAACGTCAGGACTTCCGGCCAGATCGCCGGCAGCCCGGCGCCCTTGAGGAGGATGGAGCGCACGACCTCGAGATAATAGGTCACCGGAAAGGCAGCGCCGAGCCATTGCGCGACGGGCGGCATGGCGGCGCGCGGAAACATGAAGCCGGAGAGCAGCACGGTGGGCAGGATGAAGAAGAACGACATCTGCATGGCCTGCACCTGCGTGCGGACGAGCGTGGAGACAAACAGGCCTAACGCCAGACTCGCGACGATGAAGAACGATGTCACCGCATAAAGAAGCAACAGGCTCCCGCGGATCGGCACGTTGAAAACGAGGTGACCTAACAACAGCACCACGGTCATTTGCACATATCCGACAATCGCAAACGGCAGGATCTTGCCGAGCATGAGGCCGAGCTTCGAGATGGGCGTGACGACGAGCTGCTCGAGTGTCCCGCGCTCACGCTCACGTACGATGGCCATGCTCGTAATCATGAGCATCGTTAGGGTGAGGAGCAGGGCGATGATACCCGGCACGATGTACACAGGGCTTTCGAGCGCGGGGTTGTATAGCGGCCGGACCCGCACATCGATTGCGCGCGGGGCCCCACGCGCATCGCTTACTTGGGAGGCGATGACCGCGCTCGATATCGCAGCCGACGATGCCATAGGGTCTGCAGCGTCGATCAGTAGCTGCGCGGTGGCCGTCCGTCGGCGTTTCAGGTCTGCATCGAATGTGGGTGGAATGACGAGCGCAGCCGCCGCATCGCCGCGCTGGATCGCAAACGTCGCGTCGCTGCGGCCGGTTGCGTTCCCAATGAATCGCAGGTTGCCCGTGTTGAATAGCCGCTGCGCCAGTGCGCGGCTATGCGACGAATTCGCTTCGTCCACGACGACAGTTGGCAGGTTACGCACTTCCGTGCGTATGGCGTAGCCGAAGAGCAGGAGCTGGATGGCGGGGATCAGCACCATCATGCCGAGCGTGAGTCTGTCGCGCCGCATCTGAATGAATTCCTTCCAGAGCATCGGCCATACCAGCGATCGGCGCACGCGGTTGAACGGCGTCACGCGGCCTCCGAAGATTCCCGTTGTAGCGAGATGAACACGTCTTCGATCGAAGACGCCTTGAATTGCTCCTTGATCTCGGCCGGAGTGCCTAACGCGATGAGGTGCCCGCGCGAGAGAAACGCGAGCCGCTGACAGCGTTCCGCCTCGTCCATGTAGTGCGTCGTCACCATGATCGTGGTGCCGCCGTCGGCGAGGGCATAGATCCGCTCCCAGAACAAGCGGCGCGACGCGGGATCGACGCCGGCGGTTGGCTCGTCCAGGAAGATCATGTCCGGGCGGTGTGTCGTCGCACAGGCCAGCGCGAGGCGCTGCTTCCACCCGCCGCTCAGCGTCCCCGCCAGTTGTCTTGCACGCTCTCCCAGTTGGAAGGCGTCCAGTTGCGCGCTTACCCGTGGCTGCCGCTCTCGACTCGTTAGGCCGTAGAGACCCGCGTAGAACAGCAGGTTCTCGAGGACCGTCAGGTCGTCGTAGAGGCCGTACTTTTGCGACATGTATCCGATGCGCTCGCGCAACCGCTCGGCCTCGCGCGCGACGTCGAAGCCGACAACTTCGGCGCCGCCGGCCGTTGGCGCCATGAGTCCCGTCAGCATCCGGATTGTCGTCGTCTTTCCTGAACCGTTAGGTCCGAGCAGGCCGAAGACCTCACCGCGGTTTATCGTTAGGTCCAATCCGTGTAAAGCCACGATTGGCCCGAAGACTTTCCGTAAGCCGCGCGTTACAACCGCGTGGTCGCTCATGGCTGCCCCTCCGAGTCCGCAAAGTGCACGCGCAGTGGCAGGCCAGCCTTGAGAGTCCCGCTGGGATCGGAGAGTGCGACCTTGATCGCAAACAGGAGATCCGCGCGTTCCTTTTCCGTGAGCGCGACGCGCGGCGTGAACTCCGCGCGCGGCGCGATCTGGACAATCGTTCCCCTGAATTCCTGTCCGGGCACGCCATCTATGGTAGCGCGTACCGATTGCCCGACGCGGAGCTTCGTGAGCGTCGTCGGGTCGACGTAGACACGTACCCAGAGCTTCTGGAGATCGCCTAACGCGACGACAGGGATGCCGGCGCCTAACAGCTCTCCAGGCTCCGCGTACCGCCCGAGGACGACGCCGCCGGCTGGAGCCAGCAGGATGAGGTCTTTTGCCGTGGCCTGTCCGGCTTCCACCTGAGCTCGCGCTGCGGCTACGTTCGCGCGGGCGGCGCGGATGCGATCGGGACGCGAACCCGCGCGCAGTTGATTGAGCATCGCTCGCGCAGCGTCGCGGCGGCTGATTGCCACGCGCTCAGCCGTTTCAATCGTTTCGAGCTGCGCTTCGCTGATCGATCCGCTTTTGAGAAGCTCGCGGTACCGGCGTGCTTCGTCACTCGCGCGCGTCGCGTCGGCTTCAGCAGCTCTTAGCTCAGCATCGGCGCGCTGAATCTCCTGACTGCGTGATCCCGCCTCGAGGTCGCGGAGCTCGGCTTCGGCGACGCTGAGCCGCGCGCGACGTTGCTCGAGGTCGGCCGGAAGCGCGGTCAATTCCAGGACGGCTATCGTATCCCCTCTCTCAACGACGTCGCCTTCCTCGACGAGGATGCGGCGGATCCGGGCCGAGACGGTGGCTGCGATGTCGGTCTCCGTCAGCTCGACAGTGCCCGTGGCTTCCGGAGTTTCGTTCGTGGACCTGCATGCGACGATTACGAGCGAAAAGATGAGGAGTCGAATCCCGCGCACGCTCGGCATAGAGCTATCCGGATGATGGGGGATGGAGGGACACAGGCGGACGTAGCGCGGCGACGGCAAAATCGCCGGCGTGGTGCGCAAACGTGGCGGCGGTCGCGTCGTCGAAACGCTGCGAATCGCCTAACGCCAGGACGCCGAGTGCGGGCCGGGCGATGAAGAAGTAGGGGAGCTGCGCGATGGTCGAGAATGCGGCGAAATCCGGATCCACATCGGTGCGGAAAACGCCGCGTGTCTGCCCGTTGGCGATGATGGTCCGGAGCCTCTGGAAGAGAGATCGCCCGAGCTCGCGAAGGGTCCGCACCGCGTGAGCGGCCTGGTAGTCGATCAGCTCCCGTATGATCAGCCGCGGGAGGTGCGGCTTTGCGCTGAGCATTTCGAACTGGGCGCGCGTGACCGCGCGGATCGCTTCTTCAGCGCTCGGAGCTGCATCGAGTCTCGCCGAAGCACTAGAAACTAGCTGAGATACGAAGCGCTCGATGATATGGCGGTAAAGTGTCTCTTTACTGTCGTGATAGTAGTAGATCAGAGCCACATTTACTCCTGCCTTTGCCGCTATTTCCTTGATCGTGACCGAATCAAAGCCCCGGTCGGAGAACAGCAGCTCCGCGGCATCCAGGATTGCGTCCGCGGAATTCTGAGACGGGTCTGAGGTGCGTCGCGCAGACGTTGTCACGCCCCTAATTAAACGTTCACTTAAGACTTCCGCAACAGGGAGTCTGAACCCCTGCGCGGACCCGCTCAGCGCCCGGTCAACAACCTTTTTGGAGGTCTGACCCCCGTGCGCCACGGTTGTGGCGTCGCGGTCTGGTACTATTGTCTTTCCGCGCAGCGGGACGCAGCGCCGCGCCAATCACCTAATCGAGCGAGGGCAATGAGCGTCATCACGATCCTTGTACGCGATAACGGGCCCTACCGCATCTCAGCCGAGGACGCACCAAACGTCCGTATCGTGGACCAGCTCGGCCGCGAGCTTCCCACGGTGGAGGGGAAAGCGATCGCACTCTGTCGGTGCGGTCAGTCCGCCAAGAAGCCCATCTGCGATGGTACGCACAAGACGTGTGGTTTCGACGGCACCTGGGTGATCCCCGATGCTCCGCAAACGACGTAACGCGTGATGCATCGCGCTTGGTCGACGCCTCGCAGCGACGACGAGCTGGAAGACCGCCTGTCGACCCCGAGCGAAGGCGCCGTGCGCGCGCTCGCGGAATGCACCGGCGATGTGCTTGTGTTAGGCGCGGGCGGGAAGATGGGACCAACGTTGACGCGCATGGTGCGCCGCGCTGCCGACACGGCGGGCGGGGAGCGCCGCGTGACGGCAGTTTCACGCTTTTCGGATGCGGAAGTCGCCCGCCGGCTGCAGCGGGAAGGCATCGACGTGAACCGCGCCGACGTCAGCGATCCCGCGGCACTCGCGCGATTGCCAGACGCGCCTAACGTCTTCCTGATGACGGGGTACAAGTTCGGCACGAGCGACGAACCATGGCGCACGTGGGGGACGAACGCTGCCATCCCGGCTCTTGTCGCCGCGCGCTTTCGCGATTCGCGCATCGTGGCGTTTTCTACAGGCAACGTCTACGCGTTGAGTGGCGTCGCACGCGGTGGGTCGCGCGAGGACGATGAGCTTGCGCCGCACGGGGAATACGGCTGGTCGTGCGTGGCGCGTGAGCGCGTGTTGGAGTACGCGAGCCGTGCCCGCGGCACGCGCATGAGTCTCGTTAGGCTCAACTATGCGGTGGACTTGCGGTACGGGGTGCTCGTGGATCTGGCGCAGCGAGTGCTCGCCGGTCAGATGATCGATCTCGGCATGGGGTACGTGAACGTCATATGGCAGGGAGATGCGAATTCGCAGGCCATTCAGTCACTGGCGTGTGCCGCATCGCCGCCGTTTATCGTGAACGTCACGGGGCCCGACATCGTTTCCATTCGAGAGACCGCCTTGGAGCTGGGTCGTTTGATGAATCGCGAGCCGAGGTTCATCGGTCGTGAGGCAGCCAATGCGCTTCTGAGCTCGACGCAGCGTGCGCAAGAGCTATTCGGTCCGCCGAGCGTGCCGACCGCCAAATTGATCGAGTGGGTCGCGGAGTGGGTCGGTCGCGGAGGCCATAATCTTGGGAAAGCGACGCATTATGAAGAACGCGGGGGCCGCTATTGAGCCAGGCGCTGCGCGCGCATTTGCGCGCGGGGCAGGTCATCCCGGCGCATCCGTTAGCGCTCGACAATCGACGCCAACTCGATGAGCGACGCCAACGCGCGTTGACACGCTACTACATGGCGGCTGGAGCCGGCGGGATCGCTGTCGCCGTGCATACCACGCAGTTCCAAATCCGCGCAGCCAAACACGGCTTGCTCGAGCCCGTGCTTGCACTCACGGCGGACACCGTACGTGACACGTTAGGCGATGGCGACCGTTCGTCATTTGCTCTGATCGCCGGTGCCATCGGCTCCACGCGACAGGCAGTGCGTGAGGCCGCGCTCGCGCGCGACCTGGGCTACGATGCCGTGCTCCTTTCGCTCGCCGCGCTGCGCGAGGCCGCGACTGCTCAACTAGTTAGGCATTGCCGCGCCGTCGCCGAGGTGCTGCCGCTCTTCGGATTCTACCTGCAACCCGCCGTTGGCGGGCGTGTCCTGGATTTCGATTTTTGGTCCCGCTTCGCCGAGATCGAAAACGTGGTCGCGATCAAGATTGCGCCGTTCAATCGTTATGCAACGATCGAGGTGGTGCGAGCCGCGGTGGAGAGCGGCCGGGACGACATCGCGCTGTACACCGGAAATGATGACAACATCGTTGCGGATCTCATGACACCAGTTCCCGTGCGCCTCGGGCAACGCGTCGTGGAAAGGCGCATCGTAGGAGGATTGTTGGGGCAGTGGGCGGTCTGGACGCGGAGCGCCGTGGCACTCTTGAAGCGCATTCAAGGTCAGAGCGCGGACCCGGAGCTTCTCGCGTTAGGCGCGGCGCTGACAGACGCGAACGGGGCGATCTTCGACGCGCGGCATGATTTCGCCGGGTGCATCCCCGGTATTCACGAGGTGCTGCGACGCCAAGGGCTGCTCGCCAGCACGCGGTGTCTCGATCCCAAGGAAACGCTCTCGCCGGGCCAGAAGCAGGAGATCGCGCGCGTGGTCAGATCATACCCGGAGCTCGTGGATGACGACTTCATCCAGCAACATCTGGATGAGTGGTTGCGTTAGGCACGCTGCACGACGAGATCGACGACGCCATTGTACGCTTGTACTTGCCTGGGTCGTGCGCAGCGTCAGGGCCGACGTTCCACGACTCACGAATCGTCGAGGAGCGCTCCGTGCCAGCCCGCGGAAGCGGGGCGTTCGAACTGTGAGCGATACGCACCTGCAGACGTCACGGTCGTGTCGAACACCGGTGTATCGCCAGCGACGCGGCCACTCGCCCCATAACTGGCAAAGTCGGCGCGCGAGACGCACACGATCGACCCGTCGCTGCGGTAGAAGATACGTCCGCCGCCAACGAGCGACGTACCTAACGACTGCTGGAGCCGTTGCAGCACGCGAAAGAGACCGTCGATCGAGCATCCCGAGGCGTGCGCGTCGCGTTGATCGACGCCTATCGCGAGGAAACGGTCGTCGCGCCACTCGCGCGCCGTCGTCAGCGGAAGGCCATGTGCCTTCCACTCAGCGAGGTATGCATCCACCTCGGCGAGCAGCACTTTGGCTGGCTCTCCGACTAGTGGATCGCTGGCTGCAAAGATCCAGACACGCGCGCTATCGGGCAGCTGAGAGAACGGAATACTCGGCATCGTAGAAAACGTCACTGGGTCGCGGGTGCGCTACTGAACAGTTGTGGGTATGTCGGTCCCTGTAAACTCGGGCCGCTCGAGAGCGTCGAGGTGCTCTCGGCGCAATATGTCGCGACCTTTCTGGCTAAGCAGCCAGATCACGAAGCGTTCACCGAGGGAGCGGTGCGGCGCCGATACTGGGATGGAAATCGCGTAACGGATTGGCCGGCCAGTGACGACGATGGTGTCGCCGCGCGACGCACCTAACACGCGGGCCGACACGCTCCTGTACATCGCTGAATCCGCGTGTGAGCTCAGATCAATTGCCGATGGCAGTGTGAGGTACCGCAGCCCCGCTGCTTGCGCGACCGATTCGTAACCCCACGCGTAGTCCAACTCACCTGCCTGGAGCAGAGCGACGAGCTCCGCGGACTTTCCCCGCATATTGCGGCGCGGAGCCGCTGCGAGGAGTCGGGCCGCGAGCCCACTATCGCGATAGTGCCGTTCCGCCAATTGGAAGACGATCAAGGTACGATAACCAGCCGGATCGAGGTCCGGATCGGCGCGTCCGACCTGGACGTCACGACGCATCAGGATGTCGCGCCAAGTCGTCTCGCTCATCGCATCTGCATAACGAGAGCGCTCGGTATGCGCGATCACCATGCGATTCCTGGCAAATCGCGCGTACCAGCTTGCAAAACGAGGCATCAGGAGCTGGGGAAAGACTTCCTCGTCGGCGAGGGCAATAACGTCCGGAATCTTGCCGAGCTCGGTGAGTTTGCGCGCGGTCTCGAGGCTGCCGGCGGTTTCGAGATCGATTGTAAGGCCGTTGTGTGTCGCGAAGGTGTCCAGCGCAGCGCGGAGCGGGCGCGCGAGGCTTCCGGCAGCGAAGACTACGAGCCGCTGATCGTCTGCGCGCGACGCGCAGGCGGTTACGCCCACCAGGGCGGCAAGGAGTGCCGTTCGCTTTACGCGCATAGAGGTGCATGTTATCAGAAACGCGCAGCGCGCGCTACGCACCAGAGCAACGACGAAATCCTAACGAGGCACCCGTGAGCGACGTGGCCATCAGTTACACCGTGCATGTCTTCGCGGTTGCCGGTTCGCTGCGAAAAGAATCGTGGAACAGGAAACTCCTGCGCGCCGCGATAGAGCTGGTCCCGCCGGGGATGCTGATCCATCAATTCGACGGACTCAAGGATATCCCGCCGTACAACGCAGACCTCGATGTGGATCCACACCCGGAGCCTGTGCGTGCGCTGAAGCAAATGCTGGCCGCGTGTGATGGCCTGTTGATCGCGACGCCGGAATACAACTACGGCATTCCAGGGGTTCTCAAAAATGCGATCGATTGGGCGTCGCGGCCGCCGGCAACGTCGCCGTTGTTAGGCAAGGTGGCGATGCTGATGGGAGCGAGCACGGGGATGATCGGAACGGCTCGTGCTCAGCAGCAGTTGCGCCAGAACTTCGTGTTCACAAAGACGACGGTGATCCCCGCGCCGGAAGTTCTCATCGCGAAGGCACCGGAGAAGTTCGACTCCGACGGGCGTTTGCTAGACGAGACGGCAAAGCAGCTCATCGCCGAACGGCTGAAGGCGTTGGGAGAATGGATCTACAAGCTGCGCGCGCGCTGAGGTCCTAACGTTCTTTGAGCTCGTGCCGCAGGGCCGGCTCCAGCTCCGGAAACCGGAACTCAAACCCTGCTGCTTGCAGCCGCTCGGGGATCACGCGCTGGCTGGCGAGGATCGTGTCTATCGCCATTTGACCGTACACCAGCTTCAAGGCCACTTCGGGGGCTACCGTGACCGTCGGACGTTTGAGCACGTGCCCTAACGTTTCGGTGAACGTCGCGTTCGTGACGGGATGGAGCGCCGATATGTTGAACGGCCCTTCCACGTTGGCAGCCAGGAGGAAGCGCACCGCCCGGATCCAATCGGTGCGCGCGATCCACGACATCCATTGCTTGCCGCTACCGGCACGGCCGCCGATACCTAACGAGAAGATCGGCATCAGCCGCTGCAGCACTCCGCTGCTCGGGTGCAAGGGGATGCCGGTGCGAAGGTGCAGCACGCGGATGCCCGCCTCGCGCGCGGGCTGCGCGGCCCCTTCCCATTCCTTGCAGATCGTGGCGAGGAAGTCGCTGCCTAACGTGCTCGCTTCCGTGAGGAGCTCATTGCCGCGGTGGGCTCCATAGATCCCGGCGGCAGATGCGCTCAGCAACACGCGCGGCCTTTGCGGCAGCGCCGCGAGCGTGCGCGCGAGGAGGGCCGTCCCTTTCGTGCGACTATCGCGGATTCGCCGACGTACGGCTCTTGTCCAGCGTTGTCCGATGTTCTCCCCGGCCAGGTGCACGACCGCGTCGATTCCGAGCAGCGGCGACGCGGGGAGAACCTCCGCGTTAGGGTCCCAGTTCACGTCCGCGTCGGTCCCACGACCGATACGGATGACCTGCACGTTGTCATCACGCAGAGAACGCACGAGCGCCGACCCAAGAAAGCCGGAGGCGCCGGTGATGGCGACGGTCGTCATCGCGACGTTAAATGGCGGCGTCGCCGTCGACGCTACGCCAGAGGTACCACGTCGCGACGCTGCGGTATGGGGCCCATTTCGCGCCGATCTTGTGTACGCGCTCTGCCGTTGGAAGCTTGCGCAACCGATAGGCGCGCTTGATTGCGTTACGCACGCCGAGATCGAGATCGGGCAGGACGTCCATGCGCCCGAGCCGGAAGATGAGAAACATTTCCGCGGTCCATCGTCCCACCCCTTTGACGCGCGTGAGCGATGTGATGACGTCCTGGTTAGGCAGTCGCTCGATGTCCTCCAACTCGACCTCACGATTCGCGACACGCGCGGACAGATCACGCAGGTAGGCGAGTTTCTGGCGCGAGAGCCCTGCCCCGCGCAGGATATCGTCAGAGGTGCCTAACAACTCATCAGGCTCCGGGTCGCGGCCGCCATACAGACCCTGAACGCGACGATGGATCGCGAGCGCGGCAGGACCGGCGAGTTGCTGATAGAGTATCGAGCGAAAGACGGCCTGGTAGTGCGTCCCTTCGCTGCGCGTTTTGAAGCGGCACGGACCTACCGCCGCGATAATCCGCGCCATAACGGGATCAGATTTCTTGAGATGAGCGACGGCGTGGCGGTACATGCCTTAAAACCAGGTCAAAGGTCGAAGGTCAAAGGTCACAGCGATCTACGAGCTCCGAGCTCCGAGCTAAGTATGGTAGGCATATCGTGCCGAGCGGCAGCAGTTGCCATCTGCGTTTACGCTCGCGCGCGCGACGGAATTTGGTGAACGCGCAGAACCTAAGGCCTAACCGTGCAGTGAGTTAGCAGCGCTGAAGCGGCGCGCATCGCGCACACGTGAGACGCGGAACATCGGTTGCCTTATCAGAGCGTCCACCCGTTCGCGCAGGTCGGTAAAGTATGGCGGGATCTGCTGCAGCCCTAACGCATTCCAACCCAATCGACGCCCACGCGCCGCAACAGG
>DATFBW010000294.1:0-15655 GCA_035253645.1 Gemmatimonadaceae bacterium
CCTTGTTCACCAACCGGTTTTTCGCGCAGCGCGTCACGCGCCCCGCGTCTGAACTGGCGCGCGTGGCGGAGGCCGTCGCCGAAGGGAACCTTTCGGTCCCCTTCGTGCCGAGCGAAGCCGATGATGAAATCGGCCGGCTGAGCCGTGCAATGTCGCGGATGCTGTACGATTTACGCCAAGCCACAACGGCTGTGCGAGGAGCGGCGGCCGCAACGACGTCCACCGCGAATCAGATCACCGCGGGCACGAACGGAATGGCTGCGGCGACTGTGCAGATCGCACACACAGCATCGACGCTGAGCGGCGATTCCACGAAGATGCAAAACGACATCCGCGCCAGTGTAGACGAAGCGCTCAAGCTCAAGCACATCGCGGGCGAGTTGGCGACGGGCGCGCGAGGCTCGTCGGAGCGTTATGCACAACTGCGCACGCAGGCCGAGGCGAATCGTCAGCGGTTCGAAGACACGGAGCTGGCGATCGCCTCGATGAGCTCCGATGTCGAAGCCAGTGCCACGGCAACTCGCGCCGTCGAGCAAGCGGCGAACCAACTTGCCGAATTCGTTGCGTTGGTAACGAAGATCGCGAAGCAGTCAAAGTTGCTCGCGCTCAATGCGAGCCTCGAGGCCGTGCGTGCCGGTGAAGAGGCACGCGGTTTCGCGACGGTTGCCCATGAAGTGCGACGTCTCGCCCGTAGCGCACAGGAAGGCTCGGAGCGCGCCGACTTGGTCGTTGAACAGGTGCGCACTGTATTGCGCGACGCGAGCGGTGCGACGGGCCGCGCGGTGGAGCGGATGGAACTGGTCGCAGGTGCGGCGCGTCTCGGCCGCAAATCGCTGGAGGACGTGGGACGCACCCTGGTTGAAGCAGAAGGGTGGGTGCAGAGCGTGGATCGCGCGGCGGGGCACGCTGCAAGCTTTGTGGACGAGCTCACCGGCCGATTGCAGGAGCTCGCGGCGCGTGCGGAGCAGTATGTCGCCGCGCTCCAGGAAGTCGCGGCTTCGACGCAGGATCAGAGCGCGGGTGCGGAACAGATAGCGACGGCGGCTAACGCCTTACTGCAAGAGTCTGCGGATCTGTCGGCCGTGGTTCAGCGGTTCATCATCGATCGGGCCGCCTAGCCTAACGTGGTCGTTGATCGCGCCTGAATAGGAAGGCCGTGTCCTCGACTCGCGCCCCTCTCGCGTCGCACACCGCAATCTTCCCTCCCTCGTAACAACTGGCTCCCGCGTAGCGTCCGTCCTTGCTGACCGCGTAAAACTCCAAATCGAAAAGCGGACGGCCATTCGGATCGAGCAGCCGCGGTTCGGTCATCGCGATAACGCGTCGGATCACCTGCATCAGGGCTTCCTGCGGCGACTTGCCCTGGCGCATGAACTCCACGGCGAGGAATGCGCCGCACACTTTGATATTCGCTTCGCCACGGCCGGTGGATCCCGCGGCGCCGACTTCGTTGTCGCAGTACTGCCCTGCCCCGACGATCGGTGAATCACCGACACGTCCCGGAACTTTCCAGGAACGACCACTCGTCGTCGTCACCGAGCTGATGTCACCCGCGGCATTCACCGCATTCATGTTGATGGTGCCGTGCGAGAATTTGATGCGCACGTCGTCGTCGTGATCCAGCCAGTTGTCGTTCTTGTTGAGCTGCGATTTCCAGCGGAGCCAGTCCTGGCGGCTCTTTTCGGTGAGCAGGTTTTGCGTCTTGAATCCCATGTTGATCGCGAATCGCTTGGCGTCGGGACCGACCAGCATGATGTGGTCGGTGTAATCCATGATGGCCTTGGCCACGAGAGACGCCGTCGCGATCTCCTCGAGACAGCCGACGGCGCCCGCACGTTTTGTCGGACCATGCATGCAGGAGGCGTCGAGTTGCACCACGCCATCCTCGTTAGGCAATCCCCCGAGGCCGACGGACTGGTCTTCCGGATCGAGCTCCTGGATGTTGACGCCCGCAATGATCGCGTCGAGCGTGTCCTCGCCCGCGGTGATCTTATCGTACGCCACTTTGACGCCACGGAGTCCATTGGAGGACGCGATGACGATGGGGCGTGAGGCAGCGCGCGCGGTGCCTTGCGCTGTGAGCGGGCGCGATGCGAGGACCGCGCCGGTCGCAGTCAGACCTACGCCCAGGAAATCACGTCGACTGATTGTCATGCAGGCCTCACGTAGACCGCAGAGGTGATGTGTAACTCAGTGCCAGGTAAAGCTCAGGCCAAACTGAAACATGTTGGCGGTGCCGCCATCGAAGCTCCCCGTGCTCATGTTGAGATACGGCGTCAAAGAGAAGCTTCTTGCCACTCGCCCGTCATATCCCAGGCCCAGCGTTAGGCCCGCGCCGCTTTCGTCACCGCTAAACCCACCGGCCTCGAGCTCCAACGTCGCGATGCTGACGCCACCCTTCAAGAAAAATCCGTTCGTCGCCGATGGGTAAAAGAGCACGACTGGGCCGACATTCGTATAGCTGATCGTAGCGCCACCCTCGTCCTTGGACCACGCCTCTATCTCGCCTCCGATGAGCCAGCGCCGATCGAGCGTACCACCCATGCGCAAAAACCCGGCGCCCGATCCACTACGCTCTTCGCAATCTTCACAACCGAGAGACCCGTATCCAAATCCGAAACCAATCCAGAACCCTTCACGTGTTTGTGGATGCCCCTGCGCCTGAACGAGCGCACTTGCCGACACGAGCAGAACGAGTGCACCGATGAACTGCCGCAAGTGACGAACTTTGAAACCGCGCAGCACTTCCCCACGCATGTAGAACCTCCCTGGTTGCAGTGAGCGCTTCGTCTTGAACGAGAATGCTCAGTAGTTTGCATAGCGAGCGCAAGCGTGACGTTAGGAAAAGTCAATGCGCTTCTAAGCCCGCAGTTAGCTGACGTCTAAGTTGTCCGGCAGACCGTTACGTCGTTTCCCCTCGAGGTCTTACGAATGAGTGCCGTGCGAAACCTGATTTGCTCTGCCACGATTGTCGCGGTCGTCGTGTCCGCTCGTGGGGAAGCGCAGCAAGCTGCTCCTGCGACGTCGCGGCCTGTAACGCTGTCGCGCGCCATTCGCGCCGCGGGCAACATCCACCTCGACGGCAAGCTGGACGAAGCGGCATGGGCTCAAGCCCCGATAACGGACTCCTTCACGCAAATCGATCCTGACGAGGGGCAGCCTGCCAGCCAGCGCACCGAAGTACGGGTCGTTTTCGACGACGACGCGCTGTACGTCGGCGTTAGGCTGCACGACACCGGGCCCATCACCGCGCGCCTGGGACGGCGCGACATGAGTCTGGGCGACTCGGACTGGTTCGGCGTCATGATCGACAGCTATCACGACCACCGCACGGCGTTCGGATTCGACGTCAACCCGGCCGGCGTTAGGCGCGACGAAGTGAAGACGATCGACCAGGACGACAATTCGTGGGACCCGGTCTGGGACGTCGCGACGAGCGTCGATGCCGCGGGGTGGACGGCCGAATATCGCATTCCGTTCAGTCAGCTGCGCTTCAGTGGGGATAGCGCGCAGACGTGGGGGATTCAATTCGAGCGTGTGATCGGGCGTCGCAACGAGTACGCTGTTTCCACGTTCATCCCGAAATCGGAGCGCGGCGGAGTCCCTCGTTATGGTCACCTCGAAGGCGTGGCGAACGTGCGCAGCGGCAAACGCCTCGAGCTGCTGCCGTACGTCGTGCAGCGCGCGGAGTACGTAGATCCCGGACCAAATCCTTTCCGCACGGACCGGGAGTACTACACGTCGGGCGGCCTGGACCTGCTTTTCAAAGTCACTTCGAACCTAACGCTGAACGCGACGATCAATCCCGACTTCGGGCAAGTCGAGGTCGATCCGGCGGTCGTCAACCTCGGCGTCTACGAAACCTTCTTCGAGGAGAAGCGCCCGTTCTTCGTCGAGGGCAGCGAGATCTTCGCATTCGGCGCCGGCGGTACCAGTGGCGGTCAGCTCTTCTACAGCCGGCGCATCGGCCGTGCGCCGACGCTGGGCTCGTTAGGGGCGACGGATATGCCAACGAACACGACGATTCTCGGCGCCGGCAAGATGTCCGGTAAGGTTGGGGGCTGGTCGTTAGGTGTGCTCACGGCCGTCACCGACCGGGAGGAAGCCCGCACGATGATCCAGGAGCCGGGGCTCCCGGGAAATCCCGGCAGACAGATCGTGGACCGAACGACAGCGGAGCCATTGGCGACGTACACAGTCGCGCGCGCACGCCGTGAGTTGCGTGATGGTCAGACATTCGTGGGTGGAGTGCTTACCGCGGTTCAGCGCGACCTCGACACTGATTTCGCGAAGAGCGTGTTGCATCGCTCCGCCATCGCGGGTGGTTTCGACTTCAATCACCAGTGGGCCAACAGAACCTGGGTGTTGAGCGGCGACGTCGAAGGGAGCACCGTAACCGGAACGGCAGCGGCGATTACGCGCACACAAACGTTGTCGAACCATTATTTCCAGCGACCGGACGCGGAACACCTCGATTTCGACACCACCGCAACGTCACTCAGTGGTTATTCGATGAACGTCACGCTGTCGAAGCAGGGCGGCGAGCATTGGCGCGGCGACATAGCGGGGGCGTTTACGAGCCCGGGCTACGAAACCAATGACCTGGGGTTCTCCTACCGCACGGACCGCCGGGACTTTCAGACCGGCTTGCGTTACATGCAAAACCGTCCCGGCAAACGTCTGCGCAACTGGAACCTGGGTGGCTCGTTCCGCTCGGAACGGAACTTCGACTGGGAGCCGATCCTCACCGTCGCGACGATGAGCCTGAACGCGCGCACGTTAGGCTACTGGAATGTGCACGCCTTTGCGCAGCAGTTCTTTCCGGCATTCGACGATCGCCTAACGCGGGGTGGCCCGCTCGCCCGGCGGCCCGGCTGGACGTCCGGGGGCGCCTTCATCTCGTCGGACGGGCGCAAGCCGATCTCCGCGTCGGTATTCGTGAGCGGCGAGCGGCACCAGTACGGCGCGTGGGCTTACGCGTCCGAGCTGAGCGCCGTCGTGCGGACGTCTACGCGCTGGAACCTAACGATTGGACCGAGCTTCTTCCGCCGGCACTCGAGCGCGCAGTTCGTATTCTCGCTCCCGGACACGACGTATGACGCGACGTACGATCGCCGGTACATCTTCGCTCCGCTCGATCAGACCGAGCTTTCACTGGTGACGCGGTTCAACCTCACGTTCTCGCCGCGGCTATCGCTGGAAACGTACATGCAGCCGCTGATCTCGAGTGGCGATTTCGGCGATGCCAAGCAGCTGCGAGCCCCGCGCACATATGATTTCATCCCATACTCGCAACCGATCTACGACGACGCGGACTTCGACTTCAACTTCCGCTCGTTGCGCGGGAATGCCGTGCTGCGCTGGGAGTGGCGTGCCGGCTCCACGATCTATTTCGCGTGGCAGCAGAGCCGCAGCGACTATGAGCCGGTTGGGAACTTCTCGTTAGGCCGAGATCGGAGGGCTCTGTTCGAGGCGACGCCGGACAACATCTTCCTCGTGAAGGTCAATTACTGGTTGAATCCATAGGTCAAAGGTCTAAGGTCAAGGCGGGCGGAACTTTGCGGCATATTGCCGCCTTCCTGCTTTGACCTTTGACCTTTGACCCTTGACCTTGGCTCTGCCTTATGAATTGGCACGACCTTGGCGACGTCGCCCAGTTCTCCGCGCGTCCCCTCACACAAGTCCACCTGGGCCGCCTCCAGCTCGCGGTCACCCATAAGGACGGGCAATTCGGCGTCATCAGCGGCGTCTGCAACCACGCTGGTGGGCCGTTAGGCGAGGGCCGGCTCGACGGCGATTACGTCGTCTGTCCGTGGCATAACTGGAAGTACCACCGCACAAATGGGCTCGGCGAACCGGGGTACGAAGACGATGCGGCTCCCGCTTACCAGGTCAGAGTCGAGGACGGCCGGCTCCTTGTCGACCTGGATTCCGGGACGAAACGCACGCGCGGGCATCACGAGCCGCACCCGCTGGCTCGCAAGATCGAGCGAGCGCCCGGTGGTGTGCGCGTCGCCGGCCTCTCGACGACGAACATGGATTTCAAGAACCCCAGGTTTTCGACCTCCGACACGTTGCTGCAGGTGGCGCTGGAGTTCGCGCGGGAATCGTTAGGCGTGGAGACGCGCCTCCTCCGATTGGGCGAGCTCGCGTTTCGCAACTGCGAAGGGTATTACTCGAAGAGCGCCCACGCGTGCACGTGGCCCTGTTCGATCACCCAGATGGATCCTAACGATCAGATGGATCAGGTCTACGAAGCGATCATCCATTGGGCGGATGTGGTGCTGATCGCGACGCCAATCCGCTGGGGATCCGCCAGCTCTCTGTATTTTCGCATGGCCGAACGCCTCAATTGCGTGCAGAACCAGGTCACGATCGCGAACCGCGTGCTGGTTCGAAACAAGGTCGCTGCCTTCATCATCACCGGCGGACAGGACAACGTGCAGGGGGTCGCAGGCCAGATGCTCACGTTTTTCTCCGAGCTTGGCTTCCACTTCCCGCAGTTTCCTTTCATCGCGCATAGCCGCGGCTGGTCGGCCGAAGACATGGAGCGGAACGTCGATTACGTCATGAAGAGTGAAGAGCTGCGCGACGGCGCACGCACGCTCACGGCGCGGGCAGTGGATACCGCCCAGATGTTGCTCGATCACGAAACGGCGCCGCACACGATTACGCGCGGCGGGCGCAAGGCGCATCATTTGGCGATGGCATAGGTGCGAGGTGCGAGGTGCGAGGTGCGGGGTGCGCCGTTGCACCTCCTCGCACCTCGAACCTCGTATCTCGTATCTAACCCAGCGCCTCTATACTTCCGTCAATCGCCTCATTCGCGAACTCGAGGACGCTCTTCGCCTGCTGCTCAGCACCCGCGAACCGGAGGAGATCGCTTCCCCGCAACACCGCTCCGACCCACCCGCGCGTGTGCCAGGCGCCTAACGAGATGGGCTTGAGCCGGTCCACCGGCGGATGCGGATAAGGGCCGACGTAGAAGTACGGTTCCGCATACGAGTCGTCGCCTGGCGAAAGACCAAAACCGACCGTGCGCGTTTGACCCCCGGGCGCTGACGGCAAGGTGATGAGCGTCGCCAGGTCGAAATGATGCGGCCAGCAACGCGGCTCTGACGCCCCAGCCCGCGTGGTCGCGATTTGGGAGGTCAGGTCATGCGCATTGGCATAGTAGCGCGAAAGCTCCGCAAAGGCTTCGACGGGCTCCTGCGAGAAAGTGGCCCCCTTGGTCACCGGGTGCGCTGGGATCTCGTAGTGCTTCTTCATCGTTAGGCGCTCGCTCGGATACCCTGCCCTGTCCAGGGCGGCGCGGAGCCACACGACGCCGTCTGCCACGGTGTGACCGCTCAGCGGGTAAGTCGCTAGCTCCGCGCCACTTGCGTCGATCGCGAGCAACGCCAGCTCGGCAGGCCGCAGCGCGAATCGCAACCGCGTCCCTCCGTCGAGCCAATTCGTGCCTAACGCCTCCAGCGTGGGAAGCCACTCCAGATTCGTGTGGCTATCATCCGGCTTCGCGGGGAGGAGCGAGATTGGCGCGGCAACGATGATTTGCAGGGCGTGATGCAGTTGGAGACGGGCATCGACCAGGGACGTCGGACTCACGGCACCAACGCGGCGCCAGCTCGTGAGAGCAGCGATCGAGGTGTTCATGCGCCCAGGAATCTCGTCCAACCGCCCCAAGTTCCCGCCCAATGGAACTCCGTGCCCGCATTGCGACTACCTAGCCCACTGCGGGGTGCACGGTCGCCTAGCGGAAGGCCCGCCCAGGCGCAGATTGCGCAACCCACCCCCCAGGGACCTGAATGTCGAACCCGGCACTGCGCTCGGAACTGATGACGTACATCAGCCTCCTCCTCGCGGAGGCACGCGAGCGCACGCTTACGCTCGTTGCGCCGCTCAGCGATGAGGACCTCGTACGTCAGCATGACCCGCTCATGGGGCCGCTCCTCTGGGACGTCGGGCACATCGGTCATTTCGAGGAGCTGTGGCTCACGCAAAACCTCGATGGCGAGATCCGCTTCTCCGAGATGCCGGGGACTTACAATCCGTTCGAGAATCCGCGGCGTACCCGAGGTGCGCTCGAGTATCCGCCGCGGGTAGAGATGCTGACACTCCTCGCAGATATCCGCTCGCGCGTCCTCGAACGCCTGGACGCCGTCGATTTCGAGGCGGGCAGCGAATTAGTGCGCGATGGCTACGTCTACCACATGGTGCTGCAGCACGAATACCAGCATAACGAGACCATGTTGCAGACGTGCCAGCTCAAACAGGGAGAGCCGTATCGCGCACCGCGCGCCTGGAATGTCCCTCCGCGCACGCTCGACATTCCCTCTGGAAAGATGGTGCGCTTCGCTGGCGGGGAAGTCGTTTCAGGAACGGAAGATCGCAGCGAAGCATACGACAACGAGCGGCCGCGCCACATCGTTAGGCTGCGACCTTTCGTCATCGACGCCGTTCCAACAACCAACGGTGATTACCTCCAGTTCATGGACGCGGGTGGATACGCGAAGCGCGAGCTCTGGAGCGAAGCAGGTTGGGCGTGGCTCACCGACGCAGGAGTGGAAGCACCCAAGTACTGGTATCGCGAAGGCGGTGAGTGGCACACTCGCTCAATGGATCGCGCGGGTCCGGTCGATCACGCCCGGCCGGTTTGTCACGTCTCGTATCACGAGGCGGAGGCGTATGCGCGCTGGGCGGGAAAGCGTCTGCCTAGCGAAGCTGAATGGGAAGCCGCTGCCGGCTGGGACGAAAGCGCCGGGACGAACCTCAAATTCCCGTGGGGCGATGACCTGCCGACCGAGCGCGACGCAAACGTGGATCAACTCGCATTCGAAACGGCGCCCGTGGGAGCGTACCCTCGAAACGTCTCGCCCCTCGGCTGCTATGGGATGATCGGCGATGTCTGGGAATGGACGTCGAGCGATTTTGCCGGCTACCCCGGGTTCCAGGCGTTTCCGTATCCCGAGTACTCTCAGGTCTTCTTTGGGCCCGAGTACAAGGTGCTTCGCGGCGGGTCGTGGGCCACGCGCCCGCGTGCGGTGCGCAACACATTCCGCAATTGGGACTATCCGATCCGGCGCCAGATCTTCAGCGGTTTCCGCTGCGCGAGCGATGACTGACGCGAGAGCGTCCAACGGAGCGGCGCGTGAAACCCTGCGCAGCGACGTTAGGCTTGGGCTGGCGCGCGCTCAAAAGGCGTTGCCGCCAAAGTATTTCTATGACCGACTCGGCTCGCAGCTCTTCGAAGAGATAACGCGCCTGCCGGAGTATTACCTCACGCGGACGGAGCGCCGTCTTCTGAGGCGCTGGATGCCGTACCTCGCGCAACACTACGCGCCCCGCTCACTGCTGGAGCTCGGCGCCGGCAGTGCCGAGAAGACGCGCATCATACTCGGCGCGCTGCGTGACAATCGCGCCGCCGATGTCTACGTCCCGCTCGACATCAGCGCCGAGTTCCTCGAGGAATCGGCTGTGCGGCTGCGCGAGGAGTTCCCGGGGTTGACGGTTACACCGGTTGTGGCCGATCTGGCGGACGCGATCGTCCCTCCGCGCGCCATCGCAAGCCCCATCCTCTTTGCCTTTCTCGGCAGCACGATTGGAAACTTCGACGCGGAAGAAGCCGCGCAGTTGCTGCGCCGGATCCGTGCCGCGATGGGTCCTAACGACTTGTTCTTGTTAGGCGTGGATCTGCACAAAGACACCCATCGCATTGAGCGCGCGTATAACGACGCTCGCGGTGTCACCGCGGCGTTCAACCGGAACGTCCTGCGCGTCTTGAATCGCGAGCTTGGCGCCGATTTCGAAGTGGAGTCATTCAGCCACCACGCGCCGTACCTCGCCGACGAGCGGCGGGTCGAGATGCACCTGGTCGCTGACTGCGATCAGACGGTTACCGTGCCGGGAGTGGGCCGCGTGCAGTTCGCGGCGGGTGAGTCGATCCGCACGGAGATCTGCTGCAAATACGACCGGAAGCAGGTGGAAGACTTGTTAGGCGGTGCCGATTTCATCATCGACGAATGGTGGGAAGATTCGCAGGACCCGTATGCGCTCGTTCTCGCGCGGCCGGTACCGCGCGCAGCGCGGATCGTTTCGCGTAAGCGACCAGCGTGGCCGAGCCGGGAGGTCATCGCGCGGCTTGAAGCCGATACGCGCGGGCACCTCTTCGCAGTCGGCTGCGGCACCGCGGACGATCGCCGGGTGGGTGCGGAGGTCGAGCTGATACTCGTGGATGCAACCACACGGGAGCCCGCGAGCATCGACCGCTCGCTCGCGGCATTGCGGCAGGTTGGAGAGCGCCAGGGTTGGAGTGAGTGCGCCTCGCGCAAGGCGGCGATGACCGAGTTCCGGACGCCACACGCGGGACGCATCACGTTCGAGCCAGGTGGGCAGGTCGAGTATAGCGCACCGCCTGCGTTATCGCTGAGCGACCTCGCGGCCGATCTGCAAATGACGATTGCCGCGATGACCGACGAGCTGGCGCGCGAGGGCATCGTCGGATTGTCGTTAGGCATCGACCCCGTCACGCCGGTCGAGCAGACGACCTTGCAGCTGGCCGCCGAACGATACCGGCGCATGGATAGACACTTCGCGAGCGTCGGACCATTTGGGGCTCGCATGATGCGCCAGACGGCGTCGCTGCAAATCTGCTTGGATGCCGGCGACGATCCGCTCGCGCGGTTCACGCTCCTCGAAGGGCTGGCGCCGCACGTTATCGCGCTCTTCGCCAACTCGCCCGTGTACGAGGGCGTCGCAACCGGGCACATGAGCTTCCGCGCGCACGCATGGCGATCGCTGGATCCGGCGCGCACCGGATTGATCGGCGATGTCGGGGATCCGGCCGGTGCGTACACGCGCTTCGCGCTGTCTGCCCATGCAATCCTGGCCGGGCCGGAGGATTTGCCCGCGCAACCGTTCGGTTTGGGGCTGGCGACCGGGAACGTTCCTGCATCCGCGTGGCCGGCGCACCTAACGACGTTATTTCCGGAAGTGCGGCCGCGTGCGTACCTGGAGCTGCGCTCGTGCGATGCCCTGCCGCCGCACTGGTACATCGCGCCACTCGCGTTCGTGGCGGGACTCGCGTATCACGCCGCGAGCGCGACGGCCGCGCACGAGCTCCTCCGCGCGCCGGATCGTGGCCTGTTGGAGCGCGCCGGGCGATGCGCGCTGGCGGAGCCGGCTATCGCCCAGCATGCCGGAGACTTGTGGCACCTCGCGCGCGTGGGTTGTATCGCGTTAGGCGAGCGCTTCATCACCGGCAGTGACCTCGAGCGCGTGGACGAGTTCATTCGACTCTACACGGCGCGCGGCCGCTCTCCCGCTCACGACGTACTCGACGCCCTGTCTTTGTGACCTCACCGCACGCGGCGCTCGCGGCCCATGCCGTGACGAAGCGTTACGGCGACATTCCGGTGTTGGATCAGGTGAGCGTCACGGTGCCGCGCGGTGCATGCGTTGCCATCGTCGGCGAGAGTGGCTCCGGCAAGACGACGCTCCTCCGCATGTTCAACAAGCTCGTCGTGCCTAACGAGGGGACCGTCGAAGTCGATGGCAAGGACGTCGCAACCGTGGAGGGGGTCGCGCTGCGGCGCGCCATCGGCTACGTCCCGCAGGATGGCGGGCTCCTGCCGCACTGGCGCGTGCAACGGAACGTGGAGCTCGTGCCCTGGCTTCGCGGCGACAACGCACGCACCTCACGCGCGCGAGAAGCGCTGACGCTCGCCGGCCTCGATCCCGATCGTTTCGGTCAGCGTCTGCCGAGCGAGCTCTCCGGCGGCCAGCGCCAGCGCGTAGCCATTGCGCGCGCGCTGGCGGCCGGCCCCGACATCGTATTGATGGACGAGCCGTTTGGAGCGCTCGACGCGATCACGCGCAGCGAGCTGCAAGAGATGTATGCCGACCTGCGCACACGGCTTGGCGTCACGACACTTCTGGTGACGCACGATCTGCGCGAAGCGCGCAAGCTCGCCGATCGCGTCGTGGTCATGCGCGCCGGGCGCATCGAACAGGACGCGCCGCTGCGCCAGCTCGTGTCGCAGCCGGCGACGCCTTACGTCGCGGAGTTGATCCGGCGCGCCCTGGACGACGACGGCAGGTCACAGTGAAGCTTCTGCGTGCGGCACTCGCGTTAGGCATCGTCTGTGGCAGCGCCGGCGGGCTCGCTGCACAAAGCGCGCGCCCCATAGTCGTCGCATCCAAGCCATTCGGCGAATCGTATGTGCTGGCCGAGATGTTTGCCCAGCTGCTCGAGGCGCGCGGTCTGACCGTCGAACGGCGTCGTGGTCTCGGCGCAACGGAGATCGCGTTTCGCGCCCTGCGGACCGGCGCGATCGACGTCTACCCGGAATACACCGGCACTGGACTTCTGGCCGTGTTGGGCGAACCCTCCCGGCCGGGACAAAGCGCCGGCGCCGTGTTCGACTACGTTGGGCGCGAGTTTCTGCGGCGCTACGACGTGCGCTGGCTCCCACCGTTAGGCTTCGAGAACACCTATGCTATCGCGGTGCGCCGGGCGACGGCCGATTCGCTCTCCCTGCGCACGCTGAGCGACCTGGCACGCGTGAGCTCCAGGTTGCGCGCGGGCTTCACCCCGGACTTCATCGGACGACCGGACGGCCTGCCGGGCCTAACGAGTGCTTACGGCATCCGGCCGCGCGACGTCCGCTCGCTCCTCCCGGCGGTCAAATATCAGGCGCTCGCCGAGGGCGCGGTCGACGTCGTTGACGGATATTCCACCGACGGTTTGATCCGACGTTACAACCTCGTCGTTCTCCAGGATGACAAAGCGTTCTTCCCACCGTATGAGGCCGCGGCTCTTGCGCGCAATGCGGCGATACGCGACGACCCGCGCGTGGCCGCCGTGCTCACGGAGTTGAGTGGTCGGCTGGACGTAGAACGCATGCGCGCGCTCAATGAGCGAGTTGAAGTCGCGGGTGAAACGATCGAATCCGTCGCGCGCAGTGCGCTCTCCGACCTGGGCCTCATCAACGTCTCTGCGCGAGGTGATACCGCAGCGCGACCTGCGCGCGCAGGATCCTTGTTCGACTACATGAGCGAACGCCGAGCGCAAATCGGGCGCATGGCTCTGCGGCATCTGATCCTTGTCGCTCTCTCGCTCCTGCTGGCCATCGTGTTCGCTGTACCGCTTGGTCTCGCGCTCGAACGCCTCCCCCGGCAAGCCGAGGGTGTGATCCGCGGCGTGGGCTTGCTGCAGACGATTCCGAGCATAGCGCTCCTGGCCTTCATGCTCCCGGCGTTAGGCATCGGCATTGTGCCCGCGCTCGTCGCGCTCTTTCTGTATTCGTTGTATCCCATCGTGCGAAACACGTACTCCGGCGTGCGCAACGCGGACCCGGCCGCCGTTGCCGCAGCGACGGCGTTGGGGATGACTGAGCGGCAGGTGCTGCGTCATGTGCGGCTGCCCCTCGCCGCGCCTGTCATCATGGCCGGGATCCGAACGGCGGGAGTGATTGCCGTGGGCACAGCCACGCTCGCGGCCTTTATCGGCGCCGGCGGACTCGGCGATCCGATTGTCGCGGGGCTGGCCCTCTCCGATACGCGAATGATTTTGTCGGGTGCGTTACCAGCAGCCCTGCTCGCTCTTATTGTTGATGGCGTGCTGGCACTCGCGGAACGCGCCGCGACGCCTGCGCGTTAGGCGAACTCGCCCCTTGCTCCTCGCTCCCTGCTCCTGGTAACGAATGAATCCTTCTGCTATCCGAGAACAGCTGCGCAACACGCGCTTCCTAGATGGTCTGACCGATACCGCGCTGCATCAGCTCTCTCATTTAGTAGAGCCAAAGGAATTCTCGGGCGACTCCGTTCTCTTCGAAGAAGGCGCGCCGCGGCGGTTCATGGCCATCCTGGTTGGCGGCACAGTCGCCATTGAAAAGGCGATGAATGGGCGGCCCGTGAGACTCGTGACGCTCGGAGCCGGGGAGGCCGTCGGTGAGGGCATCCTTCTGGAAGATTCCGTACATGGCACGAGCGCGCGCGCTGTGCAAAAGACGGACGCCTTCGTGCTCACGCAGGAGAAGGTCGAGACGATGCGCTCGAATCACCCGATGCTGTATGCCGCGTTGATAGGCCGTGCGGCGCGCGCGATCTCGCAGCGGCTCGCCGCGACGGATGCCACGATCGTCGGACGGGGACGTGCCACGGGTTTCGGCGGCAAGCGCATGCGCAAGGAGCACGACTTGTTAGGCGAGCGCGAGGTCACCGATGACGCGCTCTACGGCATTCAGACGCAGCGCGCGCTCGAGAACTTTCCCATAACGGGAGTGACGCTCCGGGACTTTCCCAGCCTCGTCGACGCGCTCGCCGCCGTGAAGGAAGCCGCCGCCCAGGCCAACGCCCAGCTCGGACTCCTGGAGCCCGACGTGGCCGATGCAATCGTAAAGGCGTGTCGCGAAGTGCGCGCGGGGCGGCACCACGAGCACTTCCTGGTGGACATGATCCAGGGTGGCGCCGGCACCTCGTCCAACATGAACGCTAACGAAGTCATCGCGAACCGGGCGCTGGAGTTGTTAGGCGACAAACGCGGCGCGTATGAGCGCGTCCATCCGAACAACCACGTCAACCTCAGCCAGTCGACGAACGATGTGTATCCGACGGCGGTGCGTCTCGCGCTGCATGTCGAGATCGAAGGGCTGCGCGGCGCGATGCGCGCGCTCGTCGACGCGTTGCTGGCCAAAGGAAAGGAGTTCTCCTCGCTCGTAAAAATGGGCCGCACCCAGCTCCAGGACGCGGTCCCGATGACGTTAGGCCAGGAGTTCTCGGCGTTCGGCCACACGATGTTGGAGGATGTCGAACGGCTCGGCGAGGCGCTCTCGCTCATCCGCGAGATCAACATGGGAGCGACGGCAATCGGCACTGGCATCACGGCGCCGCCGCGTTACGCCGAAGTCGTTAGGCACCAGCTGAGCGAGACCACGGGGCTGGCGCTCATCACGGCCCCCGATCTCGTGGAAGCGACGTCCGACACGGGAGCCTTCGTGCAATTGTCGGGGGTTCTCAAGCGCTGCGCGGTCAAGCTTTCCAAGATCTGCAACGACCTGCGCCTGCTGTCCTCGGGGCCGCGTGCCGGACTCGGCGAGATCAACCTCCCGCACATGCAGCCGGGCTCCTCGATCATGCCTGGGAAGGTGAATCCCGTTATCCCTGAAGTCGTGAACCAGGTCTGCTTCGACGTGATCGGTGGCGACGTCACCGTGACGATGGCTGCCGAGGCTGGGCAGCTGCAATTGAACGTGTTCGAGCCGATTATCGCATACCGCTTGTTACGTAGCATCGATTCGCTGCGTCGTGCATGTGATGTCTTGCGCACTCGCTGCGTCGAGGGGATCACCGCGAACCCGGATCGCATGCGCCGTTTTGTCACCGAATCCATCGGTATCGTGACCGCACTCGTTCCCGAGCTTGGATACGATGTCGCTTCGCAGATCGCGAAAGACGCGCTGCAGAGCGGGCGCGGCGTTTATGACATCGTTCTCGAACGAAACCTCCTGACTCGCGAGAAACTCGACGCGCTGCTCAACCCGGCGTCGATGGTGAAACCCCAATAGCGATGAACGTCCAGCTTGACGGTCCCGGCCGCATGAAGATGGTCACGCTGGAAGAAGCGACTACGCTCGCGCAGCGGCTGCATGGCATCGTC
>DATFBW010000295.1:0-2674 GCA_035253645.1 Gemmatimonadaceae bacterium
GACGATGCCACCTGTGCAATGGCGCGCCGAGACCTTCGCACTAAATGTGGCGCGCAGTCTCCATGGGACGGATTCCCTGAGTGCAACGCCGCACTGCAGCAGATCCAACACAAATGTGAGCGGTAGGACGTACGCGCGCAAGCGCGCAGCTTCTGACCGTGTTGCCTCCCGTGCTGCGTATGTCGCGCCGTGGAGGTGGTGCGGCGTCAACCCCGACCAGAGCGGTGCGCCGAGGCTAAATGATGCGCGGCGTACGCAAGGTTTCAAGCAATTTGAGAACCTCGCTCGCCAAATATGGTTTGACTAAGAAATGATCGAAGCCGACGAGCCCTGCTACGACGCGGTCGCCATCCTTCTTGTAGATCCCGCTGATACCAATTAGAAGGACTTTTTCACCGTACTCGGTACGCAAGCCTCTGGCAACGTCATAGCCGTCTAGACCCGGCATCTTGATATCTACGATGACTGCCTGCGGGTCGAACTCCTTGACGGCTTCGAATACCGTGGAACCCGAATAAACGCACCGCACCTCATGTCCCTCCTCGCGTAACACCATGGCGAGCGTGAGTACGGCATCGCGATCATCATCGGCGATCAGGACGCGAAGCGAGTGGGAATCCTCAGACGGAGCGGCTTGCCCGGCATCACCCAGCGGAAGGCGCGCTCGGACGTCGCCTTGTTTGCCTGTTTTCTTCAGATCATCAGCCATAGCGACCTCCAAGAAGGCGGGCAAGGTGTACCCGATGCGGCGCTACGACTTCGGAGAGACGCGAGGCGTCGCCCGGGCCGTGCCCTTGGACGGCTGGAGCAATCACCGTACCACCATGTCCGCTCTAATCGGTAGAAACTCCGGGACCCGTATATATCTTAGACCTTAGGTTGGGTGAATAGGGAGAACAACATGAATAAGACAAGAAGCCGGCGCGCCGAATTGCTTGCAGCCGTAGTGGTGACGGCGACGATCCTCGGGAAATCGATGGGTTGGTCACGATCGAGATGCCCACAAGCGGCGCGATCTTTGGCCCGACGCCTCAAGACACAATAAACATCTCCGGATCGCGTTCATTAACTGCCGGGGCGGTCGCCTGGAGTAATTCAGCAGGGGGGAGCGGTACAGGCACGCTAACAGTCGAGGAGTGCTTTCCCTTAGGTGTCGGGCCGATCCCTTGTAAACATGGATTCTCGATGCCAGTTCCTCTGGCCGTCGGCATAAATATCATCACGGTGACTGGAACAAATCCCAGTGGCTCCGCCAAGGCTCTATGCCCGGTTAGATGGCGTAGAGTGTGGCAGGGCGTTCCATGATCCGACGCAGGGCCTTTCTCGCAGCGGCAACCGCCGGGGTCTTCGCGCGGCCCATGCTCGGCGCGACGCATCGCGCTCGAGAAGTTCGCCACGTCGGCTATCTAGGTGGCAGCAGCCAGGCAGCGCTCCTCGTGGAGTCGTTCCGCGCAGGGACTGCGCGATCTCGGCTACGTCGAGGACAAGAACGTGATGCTCACGATCCGCTGGGGCGAAGCCAGTGCGGATCGGCTGCGTCGTTTCGCCGACGAGCTCGTAGCGCTCGGTGTCGAAGTCATTGTTGCCGGACCCGATTCGAGCATCGCCGCCGCCAAGCAGGCGACGTCGACCATTCCGGTGGTGATGTGCCTTTCAACCGATCCCGTACAGGCGGGGTTTGTCCGCACGCTCTCGCGACCCGGGGGAAACGTAACCGGGCTAACGCTCGAAGCAAGCTCCGAGATCCACGGCAAGCGGCTCGAGCTTTTGAAGGAAGCATTTCCAGCGGTTTCCCAGGTCGCGGTGCTTGGGAATCCAAAGTTCGCGGGACGACCCTCCTACCGGAAGCCCGTCGAATCGGCCGCCCGGCCGCTAGGCGTGAGCGTTCGGTTTCTCGACGTGAGCGAGCCGCGAGATGTCGACGCAGCTTTCCAATCGTTGACAAACGAGCGCCCCGAGGCCCTGTTCGTAGTGTCCGATCCCCTTGTGTACTCGCACCGCCACAAGATAGTCGCGCTGGCCGCCAGACTGCGCTTGCCTGCTATGTATTCAGCCCTGGACTGGGCGGATGCCGGCGGATTGATGGCGTATGGACCGAGTCGGGCTGATCTTATGCGACGCGCGGCGACCTACGTGGACAAGATCCTGAAGGGCGCCAAGCCCGCTGACCTGCCGGTGGAGCAGCCACACAAATTCGAACTCGTCTTTAATCGAAAGACCGCCAAGACGCTCCAAGTCAGCATTCCGCCCGCCGTACTTCCCCGCGTGGACAGGTTGATTGAATAAAGCTCGAATTCTGGCGAGGCTTATCGCCTTAGGAATGCTCCAGGGATTGTAGTGGGAAGGTGGTGGTTAAGCAGCGCTGCACAAGACTGGCAAGCATCGAAGTAAACCATTAGTCGAGCACTTCCCGGATGGCGGTCCCGCGAAAGTCGAAAATCACCGCAAGCAGTCGTCGGCCCGCACCTGCCTTATCCATCGTCCATCAACGCCTACCGCCCATCGTCCCAATTCGTCCACTCGTCCCAACCTCTTCTGCGCGGTGTTCTGCGTAGATGGTGTATGACACGCGAATCGATGAGGCGGTGATATGCAACGGAACGATTAGAGCGGTAGGCTGCTTAAGCCATGAATAAATACGAAATCGAACCGGTTCGCCTACTCCCTCAGGAGG
>DATFBW010000296.1:0-7947 GCA_035253645.1 Gemmatimonadaceae bacterium
CATGGCGACGGTATCTCCGTCGCAGCCGAGCCCAGCCGTGATCCAGAGAACGTCGATTTCTTCGATCTGCGTCATGGTGCGTGCTTCATGCAATCGTTGCGCTCAACAGATCCTCGGAAGGGGATCACCTACCAACATGTCGATCGCTCGCGCACCTCCATACGGGGAGACGCCGAGGACTGTGCACTTCGGTTGCTCCCGGACTTCCCCGATAAGCGCCGCCTGCTCGCCACCCGGCACTGAGTGGAGTGCTGCCAGCGCGGCGTCCGCGTGCTCCGGAGCCAGGACTGCGAGAAACTGACCCTCGTTAGCAATGTGCAACGGGTCAAGGCCCAGGAGCTCGCATGCTCCGCGCACCTCCGGACGGAGAGGGACCCGGTCCTCGAACACGACTATCGAATGACCGCAGTCGCGCGCTAGCTCATTGAGGGCCGTCGCCACGCCCCCGCGCGTTGGGTCCCGCATCCAGTGCAGCGCGAAACCAACCTCCTCGATGAGTCGCGTCACCAGGGGCTCAATCGAGCGCGTATCCGACTCGAGGTCGGCTTCGAGATCGATATCACCGCGCGCGAGCAGGATGGTCGTGCCGTGGTCGCCTATGAGGCCGGATACAAGCACCCGATCGCCAGGCCTAACGCGAGCGGGTGAGCATGAGACGCGACTATCAGCGACTCCAATTCCTGTCGTTGTGATATACATGCCATCGGCCTTTCCATGCTCAACAACCTTGGTGTCGCCGCCGACGATCGCAATGCCGGCGCGCGCGGCGGCCGCGGCCATTGCGCGGATTTCGCGTTCGAGGACTTCGCTTCTGAGACCTGCTTCCAGCACCAAGCTGACGACGAGTGCGCGCGGCTGCGCTCCGGCCACGACGAGATCGTTGACAGTTCCGTTGACGGCAAGCTCGCCAATCGACCCGCCTGGAAAGAGCAGCGGCCGCACCACGAACGCATCAGTGCTGATCGCGATGCGAGCCCCCGCAACATTCAGGAACGCCGCGTCGTTCAGCGAGTCCGCGGATAGCCCGCCTAACAAGCGGACTATGAGATCTTCAATCAGCCGCCGGCTGGCCAAGCCTCCGGCTCCATGCGCCATGTCGATCTGCGCGTCGGAGAAGCGCGATTGGCGGTCGCCGCTCTCCGAGAGCTGCTCAACGCTCGGCGACGACAGTTCGACGATGGACATTGTGATAGTAGGCAGCGCATGAGCCTTCCGACGATACCATCAGCGCACCAACCGGTCGCTCCGGTGTGCACTCGCGACCGAACAGTTTGCATTGATGCGGCTTGAGCACCCCTTTCAAGACCTCACCACATTGCGCCGCTTTCGGATCGGCTACGGTAACGGCGACAACGTCGAAGCGGCGCTCTGCATCCCAGGTCGCATACTCCGCACGGATGCGCAGCGCCGATTGAGACAGAAACCCGAGGCCACGCCACTCGAAGTACGGCCGCAGCTCGAACACGTCTCCGATAGCGTTCAAGGCCGGGAGGTTTCCGTCCCATGGCACAGCGCGCGCGTATTGATTCTCGACTTCAGCGCGGCCTTCACGCAGCTGGCGCAAGATCATCACGATCGCCTGGAGCAGGTCCAGCGGCTCGAATCCGCCCACGACGGTCGGTTTGCGATAACCCTCTACGATGAAGGTGTAGGGGCGACAGCCGATCACTGTCGACACGTGACCCGGTCCGATGAACGCATCGAGCCGCATATCCGGCGACTCGAGTATCGCTCGTATCGCGGGGATGATGGTGACATGATTGCAGAAGACGGAGAAGTTCTCGATGCCTCGCTCTTTCGCCGTGCGGAGCGTGAGCGCGGTCGATGGCGCCGTCGTCTCGAAGCCGATCGCAAAGAATACGACGTGGCGTTCGGGGTTTTTCTCGGCGAGTTGCAGCGCGTCGAGCGGGGAGTACACCATGCGCACGTCGACGCCACGCGCTTTGTGCTCCAACGGAGTTCCATTGCGACCGGGTACCCGCATCACGTCTCCAAAGGACGTGAAGATTGCACCATGCCTAACGGCGAGTGACAACCCCTCGTCCATGCGGCCCATCGGCAGCACGCAGACTGGACACCCCGGGCCGTGCACCAACTCCACGTTAGGTGGGAGGAGCTCCTCGAGGGCGAAGCGATAGATCGCGTAGGTATGGCCGCCACACACCTCCATGATGCGGTAGTGGCGGTCGCCATCTGCCAGGCGACGGATCTCCGCCGCGGTCTGGCGGATCATAGCTGGATCGCGAAACTCGTCGACGTATTTCACGGGTCGCGTGGTCCGTCGTTGCCAAACCGGTATCCCTCGAGCTCCTGCATCGCCTGATCGTCTTCGCCAAGCATGGCGAGGAGACGCAGCTGCTCCTGCGCATCGCGATCGCTAATGCGGCTCATCGCAAAACCGACGTGGATCAACACCCATTCGCCGGGAGCCACGGGTGCATCGGCCAGGAGGTCGATATTGATCTTCCGGCGGACGCTGGAGACCTCGACCGTCGCCAGGTGCGGCTCCGGACCTAACGAGATGATCTTGCCCGGGATGGCGAGGCACACAAGCGCGACCTAGCGATTCGTGGACGCAGCGCCCTGAGCCTCGTGCACGAGCTGCACGACGATCCTCACCGCCTCATCTACCACCGCCGCGACGGGAAGACTCAGCGCCTGCCCTGCGTCGATACGCTCCGGCTCGCACCCTACGATCAGCGTGCGCCCGACCGTTCCTCCGAGCTGTCTGAGCATGGCCAGAGCGTGCTCGGGACGCACACCGTGGCCATCGACAGGCACCGAAATATCACTGCCATCGTCGGGCTCGAGCACATAAATCGTCCCGGGTTCGCCGCCGCGCGCAACCGCATCTACCAGAATGGCGGTGTCGTACGAGCCATCCAACAGCTCGTATGCCAGATGCAGACTCCTGGTACCGACGTCGAGGAGACGGACCTGGCTGCCTAACGGGACGTGAGCAAGGCGTCGTGACACTTCAACCCCGAACGCGTCATCGCCCAGGAAGATGTTCCCGATGCCAGCCACAAGAATGCGGGCGCCCGGGTCACTCATGCATGGCCCTCTCGTCCAGCGGCAATCGGCTCGACCTCCTCTGGCAGGAAGTGGAAGTAACGGCCGAACGCCCGGTGCAAATCGGCCGCGGGATCGTCGTCCAGCGTCACCGCGATAAAGGTTCGGTCTTCGAGATCACGGTGCACGGCGGCTACCGTCGCTATGCGACCAGCCAGAAACCGGTCCATCGAATCGGCTCGTTGGCGCGGCGTCAGTATCACGCGGCTCCCTCTCCGCAGAAGCACAGAGCCCAGGGCGAACGAGGCTTCCTCCGGTGACGGCTCGTTAGGTGGATTGAGCAGCTCCTCCCAACGCGCCTGGTCCGCCCGCGCGTTACTCGGCTGGGTTCTGCCGTGCAACCGCTCGATATCGCGGGCAGCCGACTGGTCTACTCGGTCCACAATGGACCGCGCCCGCTCATCGGTTGCCGCAGCTTCCGATTTCTCCGCGTCGGTCATCGTCAACACACGGAGCGTCAGTAGCTCGTCAATCTCGGTTGCGTCACAAAAGTCCCCGCCACTTTCCGGCGCGACGGCCGGATAGTCGTAGAGTATCATCGGCGCGGCGAGCATCACATCGCGGGAAGTAGAATCCCCCACCAGTACCGGCCACAACGTTTTGTTTGTACAGCTCTGTGCCGCAGCGGCCGCGTGTGTCGGCGGATCGATGAGGGAAACAAACGCACCGTCGTCGACCGCGAGCAGCACGTGGCAGCTCACGAGGGACGACCGCAGGGCGACGGTACGCTGCATCTGCACGTTAGGCACACACGGCGTTGTATTCTCGAGCCCCACGGTAAGCTTGACGAGCCCGTGACAACGCTCGGACGTCACGTGCGCGCTGAACCGCAGCGCTTCACGCTCCCGGACGATGCGAGCGCGCGGCAGGCCAGTACTGTCGCACACGACCTCCACATCGCGGCCGGGAGGGATCTCGTACTCGAATGTGCGTCCTCCAAAAAGGTCCGCCACCACCAGGCCGTCCTCGGTAAACTCGCGAACAACTCCTTCCTCCCAGGGCATCAGCTCGGTGTTATTCACATCAAGGCGCTCAACACCGCGCCAAGGTGTCCCCTCTCCTGCCGAAGGCGCTTCAATCGTGCGGTTCTGCACGTGCAGAAACCGCAGCGCAATGGTTACGGTTGCTCGCGGCCCGGCCTCGATGAGACAGTTACACTGCATCGAGTGTGGCTCGCCGCCTTGTGCTTCGCTGTAGGCGCGGGGCACGATGCAGCCGAACTGCCAGCGATAACGATTCTTCAGGGCCGAAGCGCGATACGGATACAAGACGTACCCCTCGTACAACACGGCATCGGCGACCTTGGCCGCGTGATCGAACCGCCTGGTGCGCAACGGTGGGCCTGCTTCTCGCATCAGAGCTGGTTAAGCATCGTCGGCGAGTGCCGTTGCTCGAGCACCTTTCCTCCTCCGAGGTACATGTGCACGCCGCACGGCATGCATGGATCGAAGCTTCGCACCGTGCGCATGATATCGATGCCTTTGAAGCTGTCGATCGAGCTTTCCTCGAAGAGCGGCGAACCCTGGATCGCATCCTCATAGGGGCCCGGCGTACCGAAGCTGTCCCGCGGACTCGCGTTCCACGGGGTGGGAGGATAGGGGTGGTAGTTGGCGATCTTACCGTCCCGCACCACCATGTGGTGCGAGAGGACTCCGCGCACTGCCTCGGTGAAGCCACAACCGATACCCTCGTTAGGCACCGTGAAGGGTTCCCATGTTTTTGTGCGCCCGGCGCGGACTTCATCGAGCGCGCGTTCCACGAAGTACAGGGCGCAGGCTGCGGCGTATGCCTGGAAGTAGCTGCGTGCCCGGTTGCGCTCGAGCGTATTGCTCCACCGCGGGATGCGCCAAACCAGGATGGATTCCGGTTTGGTAGCGGTTTTGGGCAATGTGATCACAACGCTGTCCCCCGCCGCCTTCACATATCCGATATCGACCAGCCCGGCCAGAGCCGTGGTCCAGAGGCGCGCCAGCGGTCCTCCTCCCGTGTCGAGTGCCAGGAGTTTCTCCCCATCGAACCAGCGCGGCGACATCACCCAGGTGTACTTCTCATCGAAATCACGCTTCTGCGGACGCGGGTTCGTATGCTGGTTCCAGGGGTGGCGCGGATCGACCGGGTTGCCTAACGGGTCGTGCGTGACGAACATCTCCTGCCCCACCCAGTCGTCGTAAAACGAGCTGCCCAGCAGGATGCGGATGCCGAGGTTGATACGAACGAGGTCGGTGGTGATGAGCTTTCCATCGACCACGACGCCCGGTGTCACGAACATCCGGCGACCCCAGTCGGTCATGTCGCGGTACTGAAAGTTGCAGGCTTCCGGGTGCTGAAACCCTCCCCAGCACCCCAACAGCACCCGCCGCTCGCCAACCTGTTCGTAGCCGGGCAGCGCCGCGTAGAAGAAATCGAAGAGGTCGTCGTGCATCGGCACCGTGCGCTTCATGAAGTCCACATACTTCATGAGCCGCGTTAGGTAGTCGGTGAAGGTGGCGATCGCCGGTACCGTGCCGACGCCCCCGGGATACAGTGTGGACGGATGCGCGTGCCGACCTTCCATGAGACAGAACATTTCGCGCGTTAGGCGGCTCATCTGCAGCGCCTCGAGGTAGAACTCCCCCTCGAACGGGTTGAAGGCGCGCATGATGTCCGCGATGGTGCGGTAGCCGTGCGCCGCGGCGTGTGGCGCTTCGCTGCGCTGTGCCTGCTCCCACACGCTCGGATTCGTCTCGCGCACCAGCTTCTCGCAGAAATCGACGCCGACCAGGTTCTCCTGAAACAGGTTGTGATCGAACATGAACTCGGCGGCCTCGCCCAGATTGATGATCCAGTCAGCCAGGGGCGGCGGGTTCACACCGAACGTCATATTCTGGGCGTAACAGGCGCAGGTTGCGTGGTTGTCGCCGCAGATGCCGCAGATCCGGCTGCTGATGAAGTGCGCGTCGCGCGGATCCTTCCCGCGCATGAATACGCTGTATCCGCGGAAGATGGACGACGTGCTGTGGCATTCGACGACCTCGCGCCTGTCGAAGTCGATCTTCGTGTGAATTCCCAAACTGCCGATGATGCGCGTGATGGGATCCCACGACATCTGCACCAGGCGATTGCCCGGTTGCACGGTTCGCGCGTTGCGGCCGAGGTTCTGCGGCGCCAAGTAGCCTCTCGATGTAAAGCGGATTTGCCTATTCTAGCCCGTCATTGCAGGCGGCTAACGTAACCGGGATGCGTATACGATGTTACGTGTTAAGGTGCGGCGGCGCCAACAACGATGCATGAACTCTCGATTGCAATGAGTCTCGTCGATCTCGCTTGCGAGCAAGCAGCGCGCATGTCATCCGTGCGCATCCGCGCCGTGCACATCGACGTGGGCGTGTTAGCTGGTGTCGACAAAGACGCGTTGGCCTTCTCGTTCCAAGCGGCAGCAGCGGGCACCGAGGTCGACGGTGCGCGAATCGAGGTGCGCGAGGTAAGCGCGACCGTCTGGTGCGACGCGTGCAACACCGAACGAGCTCTGCCGCAGCCACACTTACGGCAGTGTTCTGTGTGCGGCGCTGCCGCGCCGACTCTCATGGCCGGCGCGGAACTCCAGCTCGTGTCACTCGAGGTCGAGGATGTCCACGCGAATCGCTGAAGTCCGCCAAAACGTTCTGCGCGATAACGACGTTCTTGCGCGGAATCTTCGCGAGCAGTTCGCGGACAATGGCGTATTTGTCGTCTCGCTGGTTTCGAGTCCTGGCGCCGGCAAGACATCATTGCTCCGCGAAACGATCTCGGCGCTGAAAGGCAGATGGCGATGCGCGGCGCTCGTGGGTGATCTCGCAACGGATCGCGACGCAGCGAGGCTGCGAGAGAGCGGTGTCCCCGTGCGGCAGATTACAACCGGAACTGTATGTCACCTCGACGCGCGCATGGTCGAGTCGGCACTCGCAGCATGGGACCTCAGGACACTCGACGCGCTGTTCATCGAAAACGTCGGGAACCTGGTCTGCCCCGCAAGCTATGACCTCGGCGAGAGGATGCGCGTTGTGCTGTTATCCGTGACCGAAGGGGAAGACAAGCCGCTCAAGTACCCGTCCATCTTCAACACAGCAGACGTTGTCGTCATTACGAAGATCGATCTCGCCGCAGCCGTTGAGTTCCAGCGCGATGAAATGCTGGCGAACCTGCAGAGCGTAAGGCCGGGTATTGAGGTGTTCGAAGTCTCGGCGAAGAGCGGCGCAGGCATCGCGGTATGGCTCGCGAGGTTGGAATCGGCACGCTCAACGCGTTATGCACTCAATGACGACTAGCGGCCTTTGCAGGGACTTCGGCATGCTGCGATCACGCAAGAGCCAGCGGTCAGGATTGAACTGACGACCGCCCGATTACGAATCGGGTGCTCTACCACTGAGCTACGCTGGCGTACCTACTAGGTCTGAGGTCTGAGGTCTGAGGAGGCGTTGGAGATGCCTCCGACCTGTTTGCTCAGACCTCAGACCTCGGGCCTCAGACCTAACGATGCCCTGGCTCGGATTCGAACCGAGACGCCTTTCGGCACCACCCCCTCAAGATGGCGTGTCTACCAGTTTCACCACCAGGGCATTGCAAAACGGGGCTGACGGGGCTCGAACCCGCGACCTCCGGTGTGACAGACCGGCACTCTAACCAGCTGAGCTACAGCCCCAACTTTGTTGCGCGCCTAACGACCCTGTTAGGCAGTTCCCTCGCTCCTGTTATTGGATGACCCCAAGGGGAATCGAACCCCTGTCTGCACCGTGAAAGGGTGCCGTCCTAACCTCTAGACGATGGGGCCGACGTTTCACCCATAGCGGTAACGGGATTCGAACCCGTGTTCCAGCCTTGAGAGGGCTGTGTCCTAGTCCCCTAGACGATACCGCCACT
>DATFBW010000297.1:0-3324 GCA_035253645.1 Gemmatimonadaceae bacterium
GTCGCGGATACGAGTGCGCTCACCTTCGCGCACACGCTGAATGATGCGCTGTTTCGCTGCCTGCACAGCAGCACGCCCGAACTCCGCGAAGTCGACCGGGATCTCCATGAGATCGCCCGGCTGGAATTCCGGATCTTCGTAGCGCGCTTCTTCGAGCGCGACTTCGCGGCTCGCATCGGTGACTTCTTCAACGACTGTTTTCAGAATGACAATTCGGATCGTGCCTTTGTGCTCGTCGATATCGACCTCGGCTTGCACGTTAGGCCCGTGCTTCTTGGCCAGCGCGGCATGAATGCCGTCCTGGAGGAGGCCGTGAAGCTCCATGCGGTCGAGCTGCTTGCTGTTTGTCAGCTCACGAATTGCCGTGAGCATTTCAGTGGATCCAATCATCGTCGCCTCTAGTCACGGTTCCACACGAAGACCAAGCGTGCTTCGATGACGTCGGCCAAGCGTATGCGCTGCGAGTTTTCGTTGCGATCACTCAAGACGGCGACTGCGTCGTTGTCTTCGCCTTCTACGTCAACCAAATCGAGCTCATACGAACCCCCAGGAGCGCCATCTGCCAACCCGCGCGTTTTGACACGGACCCGCCGACCGACAAATCGTCGCCAGTCGGCAACTGAACGGAGCGGTCTCTCGACGCCCGGAGACGATACCTCGAGCACGTATTCAGCTCCGGCCAGATCCGCGTTGTCGAGCTGCACTTCCAGCGACCGCGACACGAACGCGCAATCGTCGACCGACACACGCTGACCGTCTCGCCGATCGATCCTTACGTCGAGCAGCGGGCGCGTGCGCGTTCCGCCACGCCGAAACTCGACGAGATCGTAACCGAGACCGTCAACTTGTTGTTGTACAAACGCTTCCAGCTCAGAGCTCATGTGCCTTCTAGGTCACTTATGAGAACAAAAAAATGTGGGGGGCCACCCCACATTTCGGCGCGTGCTTTCCTACGCGTGGAGCGGAATGTAGACGGGCCCTTCGGAAGCGTCAAGCGATCCGGGCGATGACGCCGATATGACGCTCTTTATCGCCCGCGCGATGTGAAAAAAAATGCTCGTTGTGGTGACGCGTGCACTGCTCTGAGACGCTAACTCGCGTGGCGCCGAGTGTTTTTAGCTGAGCGCCTAACAGCTTGCGCAGGTCGACACGGCCTGGTCGGTCAGCGCGTTCCCCGCTAAGAGTCTGCAGCACGTCGGGTCCCACTTCATAACACGCGCCGCAAATGGCTGGTCCCAGGTGAACGTGGCAATCGTGGACGGCGATGCCTCGCTCAACAAGTGCGTGAGCCGCTTGCTCGACTATGCCGCCGGCAACACCGCGCCAGCCGGCATGCAGCAAAGCAATCCCGTTAGGGTGAGCGATGAAGATGGGGACGCAGTCGGCAAGCGTGACGGCGAGAGCAGTCCCGGGAGCCAGTGCAATGTGCCCATCCGCGTCGGCAACGCGGAGCCACCCCGACCATGTATCCTCGTGCACAACTACGCGGCGTCCGTGCACTTGTTTGGCGTAGGCAAAACGCGCCACGCCTAACTCGTCTTGTAATGTCAGCCAACGCGAGGCTACGTCGCCGGCTGGCCGCTCGCCCATGATATTGAAGTCGCCGCGGGCACGAGTCGTGGTGAATGCGACGATTCCTGGCAGAGGCAGCGCGACGGCCTCTACACCAGCAGGAAGGCTCACGCGCCGTCCGTGTTTCTCGTTATGCTGGCGCCCAGGGCGTTGAGACGCTCATCGATGCGCTCGTAGCCCCGTTCAATTTGCTCGGCGTGCTCGATGATGCTCCGACCGTTGGCGCTCAATGCCGCGAGGAGCATTGCCATACCGGCCCGGATGTCAGGAGACGACACTCGCGCTGCACGCAGCGCCGTGGGCCCTGCTACGAGCGCACGGTGCGGATCGCACAGAACGATCCGCGCTCCCATCGAAATGAGCTTGTCCACGAAGAAGAGACGCGACTCGAACATCTTCTCGTGCATCAGGATGAGTCCTGCGCACTGCGTTGCCGTCACGATCGCGATGGACATGAGATCGGCCGGGAACAGAGGCCATGGCTGATCGGCCAGCGTGGGCACGTGCCCACCGAGATCGCTCTGAATGGATGGCGATTGGTCGCCTGGAATAACGAGGGAATTGTTCTCGACACGTATCTCGAGCCCAAGGCGTTCAAAGCCAATGAGCGTCGAGCGCAGGTGCTCGACTCCCGCCTCTTCTATGCGCAGGGGGGAGCGGGTCACGGCGGCGAGTCCGATAAAAGAACCCACTTCGATGTGATCGGGGCCGATCGTATGCGTTGCGCCGCCTAACGTCATTCCGCCGTCTATTGTCATGACGTTGGAGCCGATCCCCTCGATGCGGGCTCCCAGCGCACACAGAAACTGCGCGAGGTCCTGCACGTGAGGTTCGCTGGCAGCGTTGCGCAGGACCGTGCGTCCCTGCGCCGCTGCCGCAGCCATCATGGCATTCTCTGTTGCCGTGACGCTCGGCTCGTCGAGGAAGATGTCGGCACCGCGAAGCTTCGCGGCGCGAAAGGAGAACTGATCACGGGCGTCGACCGTGGCGCCGAGACGCTCTAACACATGAAAGTGAGTGTCGACGCGTCGGCGTCCGATGACGTCGCCTCCCGGAGGAGGCAGCACCACTTCACCGCAGCGAGCCAGCACCGGTGCGGCCAGCAGGATCGACGCCCGGATACGCGCGCACAACTGCGCGTCGAGCTCAGCCGTTCGAACCGTATGCGCGTGAATCCGGAGCTCATTCCCACCATGCCATTCGGCCTCTGCTCCGACCGAACGGAGAAGCTCAACGAGAGTCTCCGTGTCGCGGATGCGCGGCACGTTATGCAGTGTGACAGGTTTTTCAGTGAGGAGCGCGGCGGCGATGATCGGGAGTGCCGCGTTCTTGTTGCCTGAGGGTCGGATGCTGCCAGACAAGCGTCGGCCGCCGTCGACCACGTACTGCACACTGGCCATTCGAGCGTTAGGGTAATGGAGCGCGAAGATTGACGGGCTCGTCGGAGGGAGTCAAGCTGCACATTCTCCCACCGCGAGTGCTGTTGGGCTGGTTAGCACCTTGCATCACAATTTGCGGCGAACGTCTCTCACTATCATCGAATATGCTCCTCATTGCACAGGTCTCGAGCGGGGTGGCGTCTTGGGCAGCGGTCAGTCAGATCGTTGTCGGAGTGCTGGTGGCACTGCTGTTGGTGGGGATCATTTTCGTTCTCCTCACGCTGCGTAAGGCGGTCGTACAACTGACGACGCTGGTGCAGCGGACTGCCGGAGACATCTCCGGGATAACGCGTGACACCAAGACGATCCTCGA
>DATFBW010000298.1:0-6932 GCA_035253645.1 Gemmatimonadaceae bacterium
GGCCGCTCTTCGATCGGGACGTCCAGCGGTTCGAGCTCGAGCGCCGCGAATTCTGTTTCCGACAGCGTCTCGTCAACGAACGACTCGCCATGCACCGAGACAGTCTCGTTAGGATCGTCGCCCACCGCAGGCACGTCGATCAAAGACGGGAACTCGGCGTCCAACGCCTCCTCGGGCGCGCGCCCGGTATCGAAGTCGTCGAGCCGCGGTACGGCGCCGGGTGTTACCCGATCGTGCTCGCCGGTGGGCGTGAAGCCCTCGATGAGCTCAGTGTCCGGGACCTCGGTCGTACCTTCATCGACAAGCGTTAGGTCGAGACCATCGAGCGTCGCACTCCCGGATTTCCCGATGCTGGCTGGGTTGGCGGTAGAATCGGCGGGCTGCGGAGCGCGCGCGGATGGCACGGACTCGCTAGGCGTGGAGCGAGGCGTCGGCACGTCATCGATGTCGAGGAACACAAGCTCGTTCGACTTCACGATCTTGTACGACCCGGACGGCTTTGGCTCGACTTCGGGGTCAATCGCCTTCATGCGGTCGAGCGTAGCTCGTGCTTCTGCCGAACGTCCTTCGGTCTCGAGCTTGGCGTGCAGCGTCTGGAGCTGCTCGATCGCTTCGTCCTTGCGGTTGTCTCGCGCGAGGTGCTCTGCGAGCATCAGGCGCACGTCATCCTGATCAGGGCAGAGATCGGCGAACTCCTTCAGCGCGCGAAAAGCTTCATCGCGCTTGCCGGTCTTCTCCATGCGATCGGCGTATTCGAGGAAGTTCCGCTTCGCGTCGCTTTTGAATCCCTTTGTGGCGCTGATCTTCCCGAGCTTGTAGTAGATGATCGTGCGGCCGGGTGATTGCCGCAGGATCTTGTTGCACAGCGCGATCGCGTTGTTGAGAAATCCACGCTCGGAGTAGAGATCGACGGCCTTTTCGTAGTACACCAGCGCTTCGCTCGCGCTGTTCTGCCGGATCAATAAGTCGCCGACGCGGTTGTAGAGGGGGATGTCGGCATCGTCGATGTCGTTCGCGAGCGTGTCCAGCAATTCGATGTACGCCTGCACGGCGCGATCGAATTGCTTCTTCTGCTCGAAGTCTGCGGCTTTCTTTTTGAGTTTCGAGACGTTGGACATCAGGCGCGAGCAGGAGCGAGGAGCAAGGAGCTGGGAGCGAGGAGTGTGAGCTCGTCGCGACCGCGCGACCGTAGTCGCCTATCGCTCCTCGCTCCCGTCTCCTTGCGCCTTGAAGCATTCACGTCCACCAACCCATGTCGCGCGACAGCGTCGGTCGCCGTACCAGTACGGCAACTCGCGCACGTCGTCGATGTCGAACAGCGCCAGGTCCGCGGAAAACCCGGGGGCGATCTGCCCCACCCGATCCGCGATGCCTAACGCCGCCGCGCCATTGACCGTGGCGGCGAGGATCGCCTCCGCGACCGACATCCTGAGCTGACTCACGGCGAGCGTGAGAATCAGCGGGAAGTTGGTCGTCGGCGAGGTGCCAGGATTGAAATCCGTCGCCAGGGCAACGGCCGCTCCCGCCTCGATCAGCGCCCGCGCGGGCGCCTGACGATCCTTACCCAAAAACAGCATGGTTCCCGGGAGCAACGTGGCCACCGTTTGCGACGCCGCGAGCGCCCGAATTCCATCGTGCGAGATCGCCGCGAGATGGTCTGCTGAGGTCGCGCCTAACTCGGCCGCGAGTTCCGCCCCACCGGAGGGGCGCAGCTCATCGGCGTGCAGTTTGAGACGCAATCCAGCCTGGCGCGCAGCCGATAGAATCGACCGCGATTCCTCGACCGTGAACACGCCTGGTTCGCAGAACACATCTACGAACTGGGCAAGGCTTTCGGCCGCCACCCGCGGAATCATGGCAGAGACGAGTAAGCGCACATAATCGGCACGTCCTGCCGGGGTGCTGCGGGCCTCCAGCGGAATTTCGTGCGCCCCCAGGAAAGTCGGGACGATTCTGACCGGAAGCGTTTCGGCCAACCGACGGGCCACTTGGAGCATTTTGAGCTCGTCGTCGAGCGTCAGGCCGTACCCCGATTTTACCTCGACCGTCGTTGTGCCATGGGAGCTCAATCGCCTCAAACGTTTGTGAGCCAGGACATAAAGTTCTTCCTCATCTCGCATGCGTAAGTCGCGTACCGACGAATGGATGCCTCCTCCCCTTCGAGCGATTTCCATATAGTCAGCGCCAGACGCTCGCAGCTCCTGCTCTTCGTATCTTGGCTTGCCGAAAATCGCGTGGGTATGAGAGTCGACGAGCCCCGGCATGAGAACGCGGCGGTCACAGTCCACCTGCTCGGCGTGGCTGTAAACTCGGGCTAACTGATCCACCGGTCCGACTTCTACGATCCGCTCGCCGTCCACCGCGACAGCGGTATCGGTGGCGATTCCGCAGTCGCCGAGCTGAAGGCCCCGCCGCGCCACTGGCGGGCCGGCACAGGTAATGACTTGGGACGCGTTGACGAACAGGAGCATGGTAGCGCACTGACTTACCTAACGACGGGGGCCTCGCGCAACTGCATGATCAGCCTGGCACGGAATGGGGAAGCCAGGGGAGTTGACGTTTGAGGAAAAGTGTCTTAGCCTCACGGTACAATCGAAGCCGTGGTGATTTGCCGCCTATTGCCGCCACGTAAAACAAAGCGCTAAAACGCGAGAGCCCGGCGGCTTTTCTCCTCGCCCGGGCTTTTTCGTTGCGAAGAATCAAGGGGTCTAACCCCTCTTGATTACGCACCGGGTCGCGTTAGGCGGCTGACTTGAACTTGGAGCAGCCCCATGGCCCCGCCTACGATCGCGATTTTTCACGAACACCCGGACTGGTTCCGGCCACTATTCGCGGAGCTCGAGCGCCGCGGCGTTTCTTACACGCGACTAAACGCGGCGGCACACGCTTACGACCCCAGCGAATCCGAGACGCCATATGCTCTGGTGTTCAATCGAGCATCGCCGTCGGCCTACCTCCGCGATCACGGACAAACAACGTTCCACACTCTCAATTGGCTGCGGCACGTCGAACGGCTTGGAACGCCGGTTGTGAACGGCTCGGACGTTTACGCGCTCGAGTTGTCCAAGGCCTGGCAGCTCGACGTGCTGGAGGAGCTGGGACTTCCTGCCCCGCGCTCACGCGTGATCAATCACTCCTCCCAGGCCGTCGAAGCCGCGCGCTCGTTGCGCTACCCCGTGCTCATCAAGGCGAACGTGGGAGGCAGTGGCGCCGGGATCACGCGGTATGCCACAGAGAGTGAGCTGGCTCGGGCTGTGCTCGAGAACGCCCTCGACTTCGGCGTCGATGGTACGGCCCTCGTGCAGGAACAGGCACCCTTGCGCGGTGGTCACATCACCAGAGTGGAGACGTTAGGTAAGCGCTACCTGTACGCGATCAACGTTTACCCCGCGGAGGGGTTCAACCTCTGCCCGGCGGATGTCTGCCAGACCACCGATGGACAAGAGCTGGCGCGCGGCGCGTGCGCGGTCGATGCCCCGAAGAACGGAATGCGTGTCGAAGGGACGACACCTCCTGCTGAGATCATTGCCCAGGTAGAGCGTATCGCTGAGCGCGTAAACCTCGATGTCGGCGGGATCGAGTATTTCGTCGATGACCGCGACGGCCGCCATTACTTCTACGACATCAATGCCCTGTCGAATTTCGTGGCCGACGCGCCACGCGTCATCGGCTTCGATCCGTTCGTTAGGCTGGTCGACTACCTCATTGAACGCGCCGCCGCGGGCAGTCCCGCCGCCGTGAGGGCCGCATAATGCGATTCGGTTACTGGCTTCCCGTGTTCGGGGGCTGGTTGCGTAATGTACCCGACGAAGGGATGGACGCTTCGTGGGAGTACGTGAGCAAGCTGGCTCGCCGCAGTGAGCAGATCGGCTTCGATATCACGCTGATCGCGGAGCTTTTCCTGAACGACATCAAGGGGATTGACGCGCCCTCGCTCGATGCGTGGAGCACCGCGGCGGGTCTCGCAGCCGTAACTCAGCGGCTGGAGCTCATGATCGCCGTGCGCCCCACGTTCCATAACCCCGCCACCCTTGCCAAGCAGGCGGCGGGTATCGATCGCATCTCGAATGGCAGACTGGCGCTCAACGTTGTCTCGTCCTGGTGGAAAGACGAAGCTCGGCGCTACGGTGTGCGGTTCGATGAGCACGACGATCGTTATGCGCGCACCGCCGAATGGCTCGCGGTCCTGGACGGCGTGTGGCGCCAGCCACGGTTCAGCTTTACAGGGCAATACTACGCGGTCGATGAAACCGTCCTGGAGCCGAAACCCGTTAGGCGACCGCGTCCGGTGCTCTATGCGGGGGGCGAATCCGAGGCGGCCAAAAAGCTCATCACCCGTGCTTGCGACGCGTATGCGATGCACGGCGATCCACCCGAGCGAGTGGCACCCAAGGTCGCCGATATCCGTGCGCGGCGCGAAGCGTTAGGTCTTCCACCGATGCAGTTTGCGATGGCCGCATATGTCATCGTGCGCGAGTCGGAAGCGGCGGCGAAACGCGAGCTGGAACGCATCACGAACGTGCAACCCGGCTCCCCCGGATATGCGAATTATCAGGACTGGATTCAGCACACACAGCTCGAGCAACGCGTGAGTCTGGAAGACTACTCGGTCTCAAACCGGGGCCTGCGCGCCGGTTTGGTGGGAACAGCCGAGCAAGTTGCCGATCGCATACGCGCGCTCTCTGGCGCTGGCGTGGATGTACTGCTGCTTCAGTGCAGCCCACAGCTCGAAGAAATGGAGCGCTTTGGCGAAACGGTCATACCACTCGTGCGCGGAGTCGCTGGAGTAGGACGCGCCGCATAATGTAGGTCATGCTCGTACTCAGCCGGCAGGACGTCGCCGCGCTGCTCGACATGGGCGAATGCATCCAGGCTGTCGCCGATGCGTTCGCTCGGGCGGCGGCTGGCGACCTTCCCGCACCGCCCGGGATCCTCGGCGCGCACGTCGAGGGGGGCGGCTTTCACGTCAAGACGGCGGCGTTAGGCAGCGCGCCCGGGTACTTCGCGGCCAAGGTGAACGCGAACTTCCCGAACAACCGCGCGCGCTTCGGCTTGCCGACGATACAGGGGGTGATCGTGCTCTTCGATTGTGTATCGGGGCGCCCGCTCGCGCTGCTCGATTCGATCGAGATCACGATACTTCGCACGGCGGCTGCGAGCGCCGTAGCGGCACAGCACCTCGCCATCCGCAGCGCGGACGTCGTAACCATTTACGGGTGCGGCGAACAAGGGCGCAGCCATCTGCTGGCGCTCTCACACGTGCGGGACGTCAGGCGCGCATTCGCGCTCGATAGCGATCCCCAGCGTGCGATCGCCTTCGCCAGCGAACTTCGCAGTGCGCTCGGCATCGAGGTCGTTCCTAACGAGGACCCTGCTCGCGCCGTCGCGCAAAGTCAGATCTGCGTGACTTGTACACCGGCTCGCGAGCCGATTTTCCCGGAGGCGTTGCTGCGGCCAGGGCTGTTTCTCGCGGCCGTCGGTGCCGACAATCCGGAGAAGCAGGAGCTGGAACCGGCAGTACTCGGGAGGAGCAAGGTGGTCGTCGATCTCGTGAATCAAGCCGCGACTATAGGGGAGCTGCACCACGCGATCGAAGCGGGCGTCATGACCACCGCTGACGTTTATGCGGAACTGGGACAGATCGTCTGTGGGGCCAAGCCCGGTCGAGTGTCCGACGAAGAGATATTCGTGTTCGATAGTACCGGCACGGCACTGCAGGACGTGGCCGCGGCCGGCCTCGTCTTCGAGCGCGCGCAACGGACTGGACGTGGGACCGTTTTGGAGCTTACCTAACGAGCATGCTCTACATGATCATCGAACACTTCCGCGACGGCGATCCCATCCCGGTGTACCGACGCTTCCGCGATCGCGGACGGCTCGCGCCGGAAGGGCTCCGTTACGTATCGAGCTGGGTAACGGAAGACTTGGGACGTTGCTATCAGGTGATGGAATGCGATGACCGTGCTCTGCTCGAAGAATGGATGAGCAACTGGCGCGATGTGACTGCCTTCGAAGTGATTCCCGTGATTACGTCGACCGAAGCGCAGGCAGCGATCGCGCCGCGCCTCTGAGCCCTTCAGGAAGACGCAGATCAGGCAGGTTGTTGTCGTGATCCGCATGCCAGCTTGTTAGGCAGAGCTTGGTTGCATTGCCATACTGAAACGCGAGATTTCGAGGTTCATCGACGGTACGTTCCGCGCGTTTCAGAAGGAGATGACAATGCGAAATCCAGACGAAAGACCGACGACGACCGGACGTTCCGAGTCGCAAGGCGGCCTCAACACAACCGACAGCGGCGCACGTCAAACTCAGACGCAAGCGAAGTCGAGCGACGTGGTGCGTCCTGTTTCAAGCTCTACGGAGCCAGGTTCGGTGCGGACATCCCGCCAAACGTGGCCGGGGCACTACCGTTCCGGATTCACAGCCAGTCCATGGGAGTTGATGCGCAGCATGAGCGAGGAGATCGATCGGCTGATAGATGGCCTGTCCGGCACGCGCGCGGCGCCCGGCTATGGCCTAACGCCAGCACGAACACCGCGTGCTCTTTCGGACTATCGCGGGTTCGGCTCCACCGGTGCCTGGACGCCACAGATCGAGGTCGTGCAAAAGCCTAACGCTTTTGTGCTGCGCGCCGACCTTCCCGGCCTCAAGCCCGAGGAAGTCGACGTTTCGGTCGAGGACGGCGTGCTAACGATTTCGGGCGAGCGTAAGCAGGAGCACAAGGAGGAACGAGACGGCTTCCTCCGCACCGAACGGAGTTACGGCCAGTTTTATCGCGCAATCCCGCTGCCCGATGGCGCCGACGAGGATAAGGTGTCTGCCTCGTTCAAGAACGGCGTGCTCGAGGTGGGCATACCCATCACAGCTCGCGAGCGTGGCAGGAAGATCAAGGTAGAGGGCTAAAGACTAGCTCGGGGCTCGGAGCTCGGGAG
>DATFBW010000299.1:0-2780 GCA_035253645.1 Gemmatimonadaceae bacterium
CGAGGGCGCAGCCACGAATGTCAGTTTCGTTCCATCGGGCGACCACGCCAACTCGCTTTCGTTGCCGGTGAACGTCGCAACGCGCCGCGGCTCGCCGCCATTCACGCTCACGACATAGATGTCGTTGTTGTTCCGCGGTGCTTCGTCTCGCACCTTGTTGTAGGGAAGCTTCGCAAGAGAATCGCGCTCTGCGGTCACCACGGAATCGGGCCGGAGCGACGCATCCGCGACGAATGCAATCCACTGCCCATCGGGTGACACGGTGGGGCCGCTGCGCGAGTAGCGCTGGTCGTCGAGTTTGCGCTTCGAAGATGTACCATCCAGGGGTTTGATCCAGATGTTAGCAGCTCGATAGGTACGGGCCTCGCGTCGATTGGGCAGGAACCCCGGGCCATTGGACTTGTAGGGCGTTTCGACGATGTGTTTGCCATCGAAGCGCCGGGGGTCGAGGGGCTCGGTGATCGCGCCGAACGGCGGCCGCGCCATCCCCTGCATGGCCGTCCAGCGATCCCGCTTCGTCGTATCGTTAGGCGCCGTATCCGCCTCGCTCCACACGACGAAACGTTTGTCGCGCGGCATCGAACCGGTGGGATAGGCATCTACTTCCACAGCTTCGCCCGATGGTTGATCGATGCGGATACCCCACGTGCGCGCGCGGCTCCCCGGTCGAGTGGACGTGAACAGCAAGTACTTCCCGTCCGGAGAGAAGCGCGGGTTGGAGCTTTCAGTGCTCGGCGACGTGAAGCGCTGTGGCTCCCCACCTGCTGTCGGCACGACCCACACCTCGGAGTGCCGCTTGTTCTCGCTTTCGCGGACCGTCGTCACCGTAAATGCCGCGAGACGGCCGTCAGCAGAGATCGCCGGATTACTGACAGTCGTCAGGCGATACCAATCGGCTGGCGTGAAGGCGCGGGGACGTTGCGCTCCGAGCAAGCTCGGAACGACAAGGGCGACGGCCGTTGCAAGACGTAGTGCGCGCATGGAGAATCCTCGGACGGGGGTCAGACCCCTTTGATCGGAGACCTTATTCGGTGCGAGATCGAGCCAAGCAAGAGACCTCAAAGCTAGGTACGGGGCTGCATCTGCGCAGCGTTGAGCTGAAGGATGGGGCGTCCGCCTTGCCGGACCGTTTCCCCTTCTCGATTCGAGCTGTACGCGCGCTCGAGCGCATCGCATTCCCAACACCGGTCACCTTTTTCGTCGGAGAGAACGGCTCGGGAAAGTCGACCTTGCTCGAGGCGATGGCGACGGCGATGGGCTTGCCAACGATTGGCGCGGTCGCGGTGCGCGACGACAACACACTCCACGGCCAACAAGAATTGGGCAGGGCGCTCCGCCTAACGTGGAACGTGCGGATCCGGCGCGGCTTTTTCCTGCGCGCCGAAGACTTTTTTGGCTTTACCAAGGCGATCGAGCAACTCAAGGCCGAGATCAAGCGGCGGACCGAGGAAATCGAGATCGAGTACGCCGATCGGTCGGACGCGGCGAAAGCGCTCGCACTGGGGCCTTTACATGGGTCGCTTGCAGCGCTCACTGCCAGTTACGGTGAGGGTCTCGACGTGCAATCGCACGGCGAGAGTTTCCTCAAGCTCTTTCACGCGCGCTTTGTCCCCGGCGGCATTTATTTGATCGACGAACCCGAAGCACCGCTGTCGCCGCAAAGCCAGCTCGGTCTCATCGCGATGTTGAAGGACATGGTGCGTCAGGAAGCGCAGTTCCTGATCGCTACGCATTCGCCGATCCTGCTCGCCTTTCCTAACGCGACGATCTACTCATTCGACCACTCTCCCGTTCGGCAGGTGCCGTTCGCTGAGCTCGATCACGTGACGCTGACGCGCGACTTTCTGAACAATCCGGAAGCTTTTCTGAGACGACTGTAGGGAGCGATCTAAGCGCGTCGGCCCATCGGAGGTTCCTGGACATCTAAACCCTTTCAAGTACTTAGATGTCCTAGGTACGTGACCACGCCGAACGGAAAGCTTCTCCAGGGGACGCTCGACCTCCTCGTCCTCAAGACCCTGGCTTGGGGACCGCGCCATGGGTACGCGATCGCCCGCTGGCTGGAAGAGACCACCGGCAATGGGCTGCGCATTGAAGAAGGGTCGCTCTACCCCGCTCTGTATCGCATGGAACGACGCGGCTGGATCGACGCGTCATGGGGCGAATCAGAGCTCGGCAATCGCATCAAACTGTACGCGCTGACTAATGCGGGGCGCGCCGAGTTACGACGGCAGATGTCGCGCTACGCCGAATTCGCGAGCGCCGTCGCGAAGGTTTTGCGCGCCACATGAGCCGCTGGTGGAAAGACGCGCGGCGCCTGCGCGGACACGCATGGCCGGTTTCCATCGACGACGAGGTGGATGGGGAGATCGCCACGCACCTAACGATGCTGACGCGCGACCTCGTGGCCAAAGGCATGTCGGAAGCGGATGCGCGCGCGGAGGCGCTCCGGCGCTTCGGCGATCCGGAACGGACGCGTCACGAGCTGCACGCTATTCGGCGCTCAATGGAGTTAGGCACCCGGAGGGTAGAGATGCATAACGACATCAAGATGGATGCGACGTTCGCGTTTCGTATGTTCCGACGGTCGCCGCTGTTCACCAGCCTGCTCGTGATTACGATCGCGGTGGCGATTGGCGCGAACGCGACAATCTTTCGCGTGATCGACGCCGTGCTGTTGCGACCTCTCCCGTACCGGCATGCGGACGACGTGTTTGTGCTGCGCAACGGTTATCCGCAGGGCACAACATCGGTAGCCGCCCCGGAATACTTCGATTACG
>DATFBW010000300.1:0-3237 GCA_035253645.1 Gemmatimonadaceae bacterium
CGATATAGAGCACGCGCTCCCACGTCGCTCCACCGTCGGCGGAACGATAGACGCCACGCTCCGCGTTAGGACCATAGACATGGCCGAGCACGCCGGCGTAGACAACCTTGGGATCTGTGGGGCTGACGATGATGCGCGCGACGCGCTCGCTGTTCGTTAGGCCGATGTGCCGCCACGTCTGGCCGCCGTCCGTGGACTTGTAGACGCCGTTGCCGTATGAGGCCGAGTTACGGGGCTTGGACTCTCCCGTGCCGACGTAGATGACGTCCGGGTTCCCCGGCTCCAGCGCGATGTCACCGATCGACGCGATTGGTTGCGAGTCGAAGATCGGCTTCCAGGTGATGCCCCCGTTGATCGTCTTCCAGATCCCACCGGACGCTGAACCGACGTACACGACATTCGGATTACCGGGGACACCTTCCACGTCCGCCACGCGTCCGCTCATGTTGACCGGCCCGATCATCCGCCATTCGAGGCCGTTCCATACAGCGGTGTCGACGAGAGTAGCCGAGACGTCGCCAATGGGCCGGTTGGGGGTCTGTTGACCGAGGAGCGAGGAGCAAGGCGCGAGGAGCAGGAATGCCAGGTACGAGGTGCGAGATGCGAGATACGAGGAGGCCATGGGACGGGTTGGCGATAGTGACGGGCTGTAGCTTGGCCGCACGTCCGATCCCTCGCAACTCGCAGTTTCCGACTGCTATACTCTGAGCGATGCTGGCTCAGCGCTCCGCTTCGCTGATGATTGCACTCCTGCTGGCGATGCACCCGGTCGCTGGCCAAGCGTCCGACGAGCCGCGCCGCATCCGCGCGCTCGGCATGCGCGCCCAGCAACAGTTCGAATCTTTCCGCCGTCGCCAGCTCCCCGTGACGGGAGGTCGCTCTGGATCGAGCGACTGCGATGTGCGCATTGGACGTTTCTGCTATTGGCACGACGATGCCGACGCTTTGCCGGCCGAGCCAGAGCGGATAGCTGCAGCGCGGGTGGCGCTGCTGCGCGCGCTCGACTCCCTGGCGCGCGTGAACGCTTCGGACGAGTGGTTGGTCGGGCAGCGCATTCGATACCTGGTAGAAGCAGACCGCGCGCACGACGCACGGCGCGCTGCGAATGAGTGCCGGGGCACACTCTGGTGGTGCTCGGCCCTCACCGGGTTCGCCGAACATGCGTTAGGCGATTATGCGGCAGCCGATACGGCCTTCAGCCAGGCGCTCGTTGCAATGCCTGAAGCAGAGCGCTGCAAGTGGCTGGACCTCTCGGACCTCGTGCCGGAAGATTATCGGAAGGAGTACGGCGCGGTTCCGTGTGCGCGACGGGACTCCGTCAACGCACACGTGTGGTGGTTGGCGGATCCGCGCTGGGCGGACACGGGCAACGATCTGCGCACGGAGGTATTCGCGCGCCTAACGATGTCGCACCTTGTGCAGCAGGCGCGCTCTGCGCACGACATGGCGTGGGGCGAGGACATGGCCGAGTTGATGTTGCGCTACGGCTGGCCGACGGCGTGGTCGCGGACGATGCCCTCTAGCGTGGATCCCACGCGCATTTCCGTGGTGGGGCACGAGCCGTCGCCGTCGTTCGAGTTTATGCCGGCTGGGCGGGCGATCAAGGATGCGTTACGCGCTGACAGCGCGAACTGGACCCCCACGGCGGATCGGCCCACGACTCGTTATGCGCCCAAATATGCGCGGCGCTTCGCGGGTGTCGCCCCGCAGGTCGCGTGGTTCGCTCGCGGCGATAGTGCGGCCGTCGTTGTCGCGTACGAGGTTGGATCGCGAGACACCGTGTTTCGGCGCGATAGTGTCACGGGCGCCGTGGCGCTTTCGCGCGGTCCAACGGATTTTGCTGTCGCGCAGAGCGGCACGGGCGCCCGCCGCAATGCTTTGGTGCTGGGAACGCGGCGAGAGCCCGCTCTCGTCAGTGTGGAGGTTGCTGACAGCTCGGCGGGTGCATATGGGCGCGCGCGGTTTGGCATTGCGCCACCGGCCGATTCCGCACTGTCTGACATCCTGCTCTTCGAGCGCGGCGAGGGATTGCCGCGGGATTTCGCGGCCGCCGTCGGTCGCGCGTTAGGCACGCTGACGGTCGCGCGCGAGCGGGAGTTTGGACTTTATTGGGAGTTGTATGGGAACCTGGCGCGTTCGCAAACGGTCACCTACAGCGTGACCGTCGAGCGGATCGGCGCGGGCTGGCTTCGACGCTTGGCGGAACGTGTGCGCTTACGGGATCGTCCGCAGCCGGTGCGTGTCGGCTTCGACGATCATCCAGGCGTGCAGAATGTGGCTGCGCGGTCGTTGTTTATCGACGTATCGCACATCCCAGCGGGCCGTTATCGGCTGACATTGACCGCACACAGCGGCGATGTGGAGGCAAGGCGCGAGCGTGTGATCGAGGTCAAGTAACGCTGCCCTGCACTCCCACGAGCCTTTCACCGCGGAGACGCAGAGAACGCAGAGGAAGCGCAGAGAAATGCTTTGTTTTTCTGGTGTTTACTTTGCCCCGGTCATTCTCGGAGTTGTGAAATCGCACTGCACTTTGGAATCTGCGACGACCTGCGGCTCAAAAACGCCTTAGGAGGCGCGGGCGAACACCAGAAAGATGTCATAGAGTGCGTGCGTCCAGGCCGTGATGCCGAAGCCACGTGTCACATACAGTCCGCTAAAAGCAAGTCCAGCGATCGTTCGGAAGACGAACGATTGCGTAGACACGGTGTCGCCTAACGGGCCGATGTAGTGCACCGCGGAGAATGCCAGCGCGCCGCCCAGCGTGGCGAAAATGCCGGCCGCGATGGGACCCCACCGCAGCACGCGCCGCGCGACAATCAGGAGCGCCGTGACGAGCAAGACGCGGAACAGCAGCTCCTCGTAGAAGCCCGCGCCCAGGGAGATCATGAATGCCGTGGGGACGCTGAGCTGGTCGAGCGCGGGTTGTGAGAGGCCGAGCATGCCGATCACGCGTGCCGTTGCCAAACCGATCGCGAGACCGAAAATGGCTGCGAGCAGCGCCGATTCGCCAAAGTTTGCCAGGAGTAGCGAGGAGCGCGGAGTACCATGCTTGCGGCTGTCGTAAACAATGCCACCCACCATCAGCGCGATGAGCAGACCCAGGAAGATCGTCGGACCGCTGGGGCCAACCAGAGATTGTGCGCCTTGCTTGAGGAGCACCTCGGCGCCGTTGCGAATTCCGTCGGCGCCAGAGATCATCTGCGCCAGGATCTCGTAGAGGATGAGCAACGGAAGCGC
>DATFBW010000301.1:0-20498 GCA_035253645.1 Gemmatimonadaceae bacterium
GTCGTCATCGATTCCATCGGTGAAAAGACATGGACACAGTCCCTGGTCGCGTTAGGCAAGCGCGGGCGTCTCGTCAGCTTCGGCGGCACGAGCGGACCCAAGGTCGAAATGGACGTGCGTCGACTTTTCTGGAATCAGTGGTCGATTCTGGGAACGACCATGGGGAATGATAGGGAATTCGACGCAATCACCAGCGCCTTTCGCGACGGGACGCTGAAGCCGGTCATCGACAGCGTTTTCTCGCTCGAAGACGGGGTAGCGGCCCTCACGCGGCTCGCGCATCGCGAGCAGTTCGGAAAGATCGTCCTGCGTATCGCCTAACGTTCGCCGTGGCAGACGAAACAGCCCAATTCACCCCGGAAGAGCAGCGGCAAATCCGCGAGGTCTACGAGCGCGAGGGGAGCGCACCGTGTCCGCGGTGCGGGGTCCCGCTCACGTCGCGCGCGATCGGCGGAGGGTCGTTTGGACTGGGCTACGCCCGGCGACGGGAGTGGCTGCTGTGCCCTAAATGCCATCGCAGCGCGCTTTTCGACGTGAAACGCGGAACCCGTAACTAACATCTAGGGGTTAGGGGTTAGGGGTTGGGGGTTAGGGGTTAGCCCAGCGCAACGTGACGGTGCTCCGGGCTAACCCCTAACCCCCAACCCCTAACCCCTAGATGTTAGGTAATTCGTAAATTTGTACGCCTCAGGCCGCCCGCTACGTGACCTTCCTCGAACGCCTCCGCACATCGTTCCTGCAGCTCGCCGAGATCGTGCCGGCATTACTGGGCGCGCTCGTCATCCTCTTCGCTGGTTACCTCCTTGCGAAGTTGGTAGAGAAGGCGGTCGAGCGGTTGCTCCGTCGCGTTAGGCTCAACCAGGCGCTCGAGCGCGGCGGCGTCATGGAGGCGATCGAGCACTCAGGGTCGCACTTCAACCCCACACGCGTCGCGGCGAAGGTGCTGTTCTGGTTCGTGATGTTTGCCGTGATCATGGTCGCGGCGAACGCGTTAGGGCTGGAATCGCTCGCTGCCGTCTTCGCGGAGCTTGTCGGCTACCTGCCAAGTCTGATGTCGGCGATCGTGATCATGATCGTGGGCATCGTGCTCGGACGCTTCACGGGCGGTTTGATCATGGCATCAGCGGGTGCGGTGCAGGGCGGGCCCACCCTGGCGCGCGTAGGACGCTGGGGCGTCGTTATGCTCGCGGTCTTCATGGCGCTGCAGGAGCTTGGCATCGCCACCGACATCGTCACGACGGCGTTCGCCATTCTGTTCGGTGCCGTCGCTCTTGCCATGGCATTAGCCTTTGGACTCGGCAATCGCGACCTGGCCGGCGAAGTAACGCGCGAGTGGTACCGGCGTTATCGTGCGGAGCGCGACGCCATCGAGCGCGAAGTGATGGCACGCGAGATGGAAGAGGAATCGGCTGCCGCCGCCGAAGAGGTGCGCGCCGGGAATCAATCATTAGGAGCCGGCGACGGCCCGGAGTGATCACATGACCATGACCGTTGATGTAACGACGCCTAACGAACTATCGCTCGAAGCGTTGTGGATGCCGTTCACGGCCAACCGGGCGTTCAAACGTTCGCCCCGGATGCTGGTGGAAGCGAAGGGGATGTATTACACCTCTGCCGACGGCCGCCAAATCCTCGATGCGACCGCTGGTCTCTGGTGCGTGAACGCCGGGCATTGCCGGGAGCCTATCGTGCAGGCGATCCAGCGCGCCGCGGCAACGCTCGACTACGCGCCCGCCTTCTCCATGGGCCACCCCCTCAGCTTCGAGCTCGCCACTCGGCTCGCGGACATGTTGCCGGGCGATCTCGATCATGTGTTCTTCGCAAACTCGGGTTCCGAGGCGGTCGACACGGCACTCAAGATCGCGTTGGCATATCACATCTCGCGCGGTAAGCCGCGTAAGGCGCGCTTCATCGGCCGCGTGCGGGGATATCACGGCGTCGGTTTCGGCGGAATCTCGGTTGGCGGGATCGAGAACAACCGCAAGGCTTTTGCCGCCCAGCTGCTACCGCAGGTTGACCATCTGCCCACCACGCACGACCTGACGCGCAACGCGTTCTCGCGTGGTATGCCGTCAGCGGGAAAGGAGCTAGCCGATGCGCTGGACTTGCTCGTTGCGCAATACGGCGCCGATAGCATTGCAGCCGTGATAGTGGAACCCGTTGCGGGATCAGCCGGCGTGCTTGTTCCTCCGGTCGGATATCTCGAGCGCCTGCGGGAGCTATGCACGCGGCACGACATCCTCCTGATCTTCGACGAAGTGATCACCGGCTTTGGCCGGTTGGGCGCGACTTTTGGCGCCGAGCAATTCGGCGTCCAGCCGGACATGATGACGCTCGCGAAGGGGATCACGAACGGCGCCGTTCCCATGGGAGCCGTATGCGTTAGGCGCGGCATCTACGAGTCGGTCGTCAACGCCGTCGAAGGGGGCATTGAGTTCTTCCACGGCTACACGTACAGCGGACATCCGTTAGCGGCGGCCGCAGGGCTCGCGACGCTCGACGTCTATCGGGATGAAGGGCTCTTTGGACGTGCGGCCGAGCTCGCGCCGTATTGGGAGGAGGCCGTGCATTCGCTGCGCGGACTGCCGCACGTGATCGACATCCGCAACATGGGCCTGGTGGGTGCCGTGGAGCTGCAGCCGCGCGATGGAAAACCCGCGTCTCGCGGCATGGACGCGATGGTCGACGCGTTCATGAATGAAAACCTGCTGGTCCGTGTGACGGGCGATATCATCGCGCTGTCGCCGCCGCTCATCATCGAGCGCGAGCAGATCGATGCCGTCGTCGAACGGTTAGGCAGAACTCTACGCCGCCTAGCCTAACGACAGACGCCAGGGCGGACGCCCTGTAGCGCAGAAACCCGCGAGTATCACAATCCCCGGCGCAAGCCCTTGCGTCGGGGATTAACACTTGTCGCGGTGTCTGGTCTAACCACGAGGTCAAAGGTCAAAGGTCAAAGGTCAAAGGAGACGACAACCATGCGTGCAAGCCAAGGCTATTTCCTACTCGCGGCGATCCTGCTGTTCATGGTGTTGAGGTACACGTGAGCAGATCGCGACGCGGCCTCGACAGGTCCCGGCTCGTGCTCCAACATCACGCGGTCCCACAAAGACCTGATGATTCGGAGAGTGTGTCATGTCGTTTTCACGCCTTGTCGCAGTTGGTTTGCTCGCCGCACTGTCTCAGCTGCAGGCGCAAACAGCCAAGCCGCGTGCCCGTGACCTTCGCATCCCGATCGGCGGCACGCCCGGTCCACTCGATGCCATCACCGATGTCGCCGGGGTGGAAGTTGGGCATACGACGCTCATCTCGGGGGAAGGTCGCCTAACGATTGGCAAGGGACCGGTCCGCACCGGCGTGACTGTCATCCATCCGCGCGGAAAAACATCCGCCGATCCCGTCTACAGCGCGTGGTTCACGCTCAACGGCAATGGTGAGATGACGGGGACAACCTGGATTCAGGAAAGCGGATTCCTCGAAGGGCCGATCGCGATCACGAATACACATTCGGTCGGCGAAGTGCGCGACGCGATTCTGCGCTGGCAGGTCGGCAAACCGGGCTTGCAGCCCTGGGGGCTGCCAGTCGTCGCCGAGACGTACGATGGTGGCTTGAATGACATCAGCGGGTTTCACGTTAGGCCCGAACACGTGGTTTCCGCGCTGGACGCGGCGCGTGGCGGCGTCGTTCCCGCCGAAGGAAATGTCGGCGGCGGCACCGGCATGGTGTGCCATGGCTTCAAGGGCGGTATCGGTACTTCCTCGCGGCGCGTCGAGATAAGCGGCACGCCGTACATGGTCGGCGTGCTCGTGCAGTGCAATTACGGCGCGCGCCGCGATCTGCGGGTGGCCGGCGTTCCTGTAGGGGAGGAGATCACCGACCTCACGTCGTGCATCGCGACGCGCGACACGAGCATCGGGCGCGGGCGTGCGCGTTGCGGCGATATCGGGGCTACGGGCCCGGGCGCGCGCGAGGATGCCGACATCGGATCTATCATAGTTGTCGTGGCGACCGACGCGCCGCTCCTGCCGCACCAACTCAAACGGCTGGTGACCCGCGTGTCGTTAGGCATAGGCCGGATGGGCGGCGTCGGCGGCAACTCATCGGGCGACATTTTCATCGCCTTCTCCACAGCCAACCCGGGAGCTGCAACAGCAGCCAGCGTCACATCAGTAAAGACACTTCCTAACGGCGACATCAACCCGCTGTTCTGGGCAACGGTGCAGGCGACCGAGCAGTCCATCCTGAACGCGCTGCTCGCGGCAGACACGATGACGGGAGCCAACTACCTGCGCGTGTACGGTTTGCCGCACGATCGGCTGTTAGAAGCGATGCGGAAGTACGGTCGACTGAGATGAGCTTGAAACTGCAAAGTACTTGACAGCGCGGTGAACTTGGTCTAGCCTGGCCGGGCATGACGTCGGCGCTCCTCGCGCTCGCGCTATTGCAGCAAGTCGACTCGGCGGCCGTGGCGCAGATCGCCGACCGCCTGCTTGGCCCGCGTGCGGGGCTCGCAGGGGCCGCGATCGTGGTTTGGCAGGGCGATCGGGAACTCCTCCTGAAAGCCTACGGAACGGATGCCCGCGGGCGCCCGCTGGATCCGGACAGCACGCTCTTTCGTACAGCGTCGGTCGCGAAACTCTTCATCGCGACCGCGGCGATGCAGCTCCACGCAGCGCGCACGGTCGACCTCGACCGCGACATTGCCGGCTATATCCCGGACCTCGCCCTGCCCGCGCGAGGGTGGCCCCGTGTCACCTTGCGGCAACTCCTCTCACACACGGCCGGGGTCGAAGACTCGTTCGTCGGCACGATCGAGCTGGCGGGTGGCAACAGTACCAGCCTCGCCACATTCTTTCGCCGCAACGTGCCCGCGTTAGGTGTGCCTCCCGGAGAGCAGGTCAACTATTCCAATCTGGGTGCCGCGTTAGGCGCCTATGTGATCGAGCGTGCGGCTCAGGTTCCATTCGACGACTACGTGCGGGCGCACATTTTCACGCCCTTGGGCATGACGCAGAGCACGTACACAGAGCCGCTCCCCGCGGTTCTGCGTCCGCGCGTCGCAGGAGATCCTGCGCTCATGAAGTATCGCATGATCCCGTACCCGGCCGGCTCGCTCGTCACCACGGTGCGAGACATGGGCCGTTTCGTGGCCGCGCAGCTCAATGGCGGGGCGTTAGGCACCGCTCGCATTCTGGACTCGGCGTCCACGGTCGCGATGCAGGCCAGGGTGTGGAGCGCTCATCCGGCGATGCCTGGCGTTGCCCTTGGCTTCTTCGAGAGTGACCTCGCTGGTGAGCGCTTCCTGTTTCACACAGGGAGCCGCGGGCACCGTTCCGCGCTCGTGCTCGTGCCGCGCCGCGTTTTGGGCTTCTACGTCGTCCTCGATGCAAGTGAAGGCACAGCCCCGGGGATCATGGAGGAGCTCACACAGGAATTGTTAGGCGCGTCCTGGCAGACTGCCATCGATTCCGCAGCAGCGCGTCAGTCGCCGAAGGAGTACGCCGGTCGCTATCGCCTGAACGCCGGACCGGTGCGCTCGTTCGAGAAGCTCGGCAAGCTGGCGATGGGTGACATCGTCGTGAGCCACGGCGCACATGGTCTCAGGATGCATCGCAAAGGACCGATCCACCTGGCGAGCAGCGGAAGGGATCTCTTTCGGACGACGGACGGCATGTACGTCGCCTTTCATCGCACCGCTGACGGGCGCATCGATCGCATGCACGTGAGCGGCCGGCTCATCGACGGTGTAAGCCTCGATCGCGTGAGCTTTCTCGAGAGCAGCGCGCTGCATCTCGGCTTGTTAGGCGGCTCGTTTGTGCTCGCCGTCGTGTTGAGCGGCGGGCGGCTCGTCCGCGGGCTTTGGCGGCGCGTTCGCAACCGTACACACGTGGTCTCTTCGACATGGCCTCGCCGCGTTACGCGAGGCGCTACTGCCCTCTACGCTGTGGCTCCACTGCCCGTGCTCGTCGTCGGGCTTACTGCTTCGGATCCGACCGTTGTCGAGCTCACACCCGCGGTAAACGGAGTGCGTGGCATGGTCATGGTCGCCGCCCTGTTCGCGTTAGGCGGGGCTCTGGCGATTGTGCTCGGGCTCGGGGGGAGCCGGCCATACCGCGTCCACGACGGTATCTTTGCGGCTGTCGCCGTGGTGACCACCGTGCTTCTGGCCTACTGGCGAGTGCTTCCACTACTCGGGTAGCGCAGACGGGTCCTACCAGATTGCTGTCGCACGAACGCAGATTGTCTCGCCGTCTGTTGTTTCGAGCGATCAACCGGACCCATCTCATGCGTTTCTTCCCAGCCCTTCTCGCTCTTGCCGCGCCTTTGGTGCAGCTCGCAGCTCAGAGTCAAACCATCGCGTTTACGAATGCGACCGTGATTCCAATGGATCGCGAGCGGTCGCTCGAGCGCCACACGATCATCGTGCGTGGCGATCGCATCGTTGAAGTCGGTCCATCGGCGACCGTGCGCGTGCCTGCTGGGGCTACCGAAGTGAATGCGCAAGGGAAGTTCATCATTCCCGGACTCGCCGAAATGCATGCGCACATTCCCGGCGGGAATGCGCCACGCGAGTTCACCGATCGCGTGCTCGCACTCTACGTGCTCAACGGAGTCACGACCGTTCGTGGCATGCTCGGCTCTCCGTTGCACCTCGAGCTGCGCAGCAAAGCCGCGAGCGGTGAAATCTTCGGCCCGACCATCTATACGACCGGACCTTCATTCAACGGGCAATCCGTAACCTCACCCGAGGTCGGGATGCAGATGGTGCGCGATCAAAAGACGGGCGGTTACGATCTGCTCAAGATCCATCCGGGTATCGCGCGTGCCGCATACGATTCGATTGCCGCAACGGCAACCCGTTTGGGGATCCCGTTCGCCGGGCACGTTCCGGCGGACGTCGGCGTTAGGCGGGCGATCGAAGTCAAACAAGCGAGCATCGATCACCTGGACGGCTACCTCGAAGCGATGATCGCAGCCGACAAACGTGCGTCGGCGCCGCAAAGCGCGTGGTTCGGGATCAACATCGTGCCGCTCGTGGACTGGTCGCTGCTGGCGCCTTTAGCTCGCGCAACGGTGGCGAACAACGTGTGGGTGGTTCCGACCGAGACGATCATGGAATCGCAGTCGGTCGGGAACCTCGAGGAGATGTTGGCATGGCCGGAGATGCGTTACTGGCCCGAGAACCAACGAACGGCCTGGACGAACGCTTTTCGCAACTTCCGTTCGCAGCCGTTTTGGTCACAGCAGGCCGGCGCTGCGTTCGTGAGCGCGCGCCGACGGCTCATGAAAGAGCTGCATGACGCCGGCGTGAAGTTCCTTCTTGGTTCCGACGCACCGCAGGTCTGGAACGTCCCCGGCTTCTCCATTCACCGAGAAGCCAAGCAGATGGTCGCCGCGGGCCTAACGCCGTATCAAGTCCTCGCGAGCGGGACGCGAAACGTTGGCGAGTACTTCGGTGCGGCCCGCGAGTTCGGCACGATCGAGGCAGGGAAGCGCGCGGACCTCGTCGTGCTGGACGCCGACCCGCTGCGCGACATCGGCAACACATCCCAGATCTTTGGCGTCATGGCGCGCGGCCGCTGGCTCGACAAGGCCGAAATCACGCGGCGCCTCGCGGCTCTGCAGGTGCCGTGATGATGCGTTAGGCGCGCAATGCGCGGGGTATAGCGGCTGTCAATCGGCGCGCAGGACGATCGCCGGATCGACACGCGCAGCGCGCCAGGCCGGAACGAGGCATGCCACCAATGACACGACCAGCAAGAGTGCGATGACCGCGGCATAGGTAACCGCGTCCAGGGGTGACACGGCGAACAGGAGGGAGACGAGCCCCTGCGTAGCGGCACCCGACAGCGCAATGCCGAGGACGATCCCGACGAAGGCGAGCGCCATCCCCTGCCGTAGCACCAGTCGCAGGATGTGCGACCGAGAGCCGCCTAACGCCGCTCGCGCCCCGATTTCGCGAGTGCGTTCGGCAACGCTTCCTGAAAGCACACCGTAGATCCCCGCCGCGGCGAGAATCAGCGCGGCGAACGCAAAAACTTCGAACAACATGAGCGCAAAGCGGCGCGAAGCCCCCGAGGCATCGACAAGCTCCTGCATCGTCGCCACGCGAACAATCGGCTGATCTTTGTCGACCGACCAGATGGCTTCCCGAAGATAGGGGACGAGAACCGCCGCATCATCACGTGAACGGACGATCAGAGACATGACGTTGTCAGCGAAGTGCCACTGTGCAGGCGTTACATAGACGGCATCCGCCTCGTTCTCAGCCAGTGACATCTGACGCACATCACCCACCACGCCGACGATAGTGTAGAGCGGTGTCGGTGGCCCGATGCTCACTCGGTGGCCGATGGGATCCAGTCCAGCAAGCCTCCGCCGCGCGATCGATTCGCTGATAACGGCAACCCGCTCGGTTTGCGCCATGTCGCGATCATCGAGAAAGCGACCGCGTTTGAGCGGAATGCGCATGGTCTCGAAGTAACCGGGACTCACTGCATAACGAAACGTTCCACGAAGCTCACCGGAGTTGTTGATGGTGCTCGGATGGAATTTCAATCCGAAAAGGTCGGCGTCACCGCTTAAAGGCAATTGGCTCGAAAGCGCCGCCGCCGTGACGCCGGGAACTTGACGGACGGCGGCGAGCGCTTGAAAGAAGAATCGATATGTAGTGCTATCTTCCCGATAACGCGGCCCCGCCGTCTGTACTTGCATCGTGAGCAACTGCGACGCGTCGAATCCCGCGTCAACCGCAAACAGGCGCTCCAGGCTTCGCAACAGCAGTCCGGAGCCTACGAGCAAGACAAGCGCGAGTGCCACCTCCGCGACAACCAAGGCGCTGCGAACGCGACGATGCCCTCCTGTTGCGCGCCGCGAGCCCTGTTGCAGCTCGACGTTCGGGCTGCTCCGCGCGGCGTGTAATGCGGGCGCCAATCCGAAGGCGACGCCAATCAATGTCGTGACGGCGACGCCGAACGCGAACATCGTTCCGCTCACACCGATTGCAGCGACACGGGGCAGGCCAGGCGGACTCACTGCTATGAGGGTACGCACCCCGAGGATTGCGATACCCATGCCGCAGACGCCGCCTAACGCGGAAAGCACGATACTCTCAGTCAACAACTGCCGGATCAGCCGACTCTGCCTGGCTCCCAGCGCAGCGCGTAACGCAAACTCCGCGCGCCTGCGCACACCGCGCACCAGAAGCAGGTTCGTCACATTGACGCACGCGATGACAAGAACCAGAGCGACAGCACACAGGACCGCGACCAATGCGGGTTTCACGTTGCGCGCGACGTCGCTGCGCAGAGGCACCGCTCGAAAGCCTGTCTTGGGATCGTATGTCTCGGGTCTCAGCTCGGCGAGCACCTGCGTACCGATGGCGGTCAACTCGCGCGTCGCCTGGTCGACATTCACACCCGGTCGCAGCCGACCAACGGTGCGCAGGTGGTGCCCCCACGCCCTCCCCTGCGCCATGTCGTATTGCAGCGGCGCCCAGATTTCCGCATCCGGCGCGAGGACGTTCTCGAAGCCGTTAGGCATGACGCCGAGGATAACAAAGGCGTTGCCGTCCAGTGAGACGGCGCGCCCAATGATCGTCGAATCCGCAGAGAAGCGGCGGCGCCAAAGCCCGTCGCTGATGACCGCTACGTTTGGTCCATCGCCGCGATCGTCCGACGCCGTGAATGCGCGACCCATGCGCGGTGACACACCCAGCACGGCAAAGTAGCTCGCGCTGACGCGCTGGCCGTTCAATCGTTCAGGTTGATCGAATCCAGTCATCGTCGGCTGCCACGGCCGCAATACGGCAATCGTCTCGAAGGCGCGCGATCTGACGGCCAATTCGCGATACATGCCGAACGTCCCTTCGCTACGCTCGCCGTCGCTCGCGATCTCCCAGATCATGGCGATCCGTTTGCTATCCGGATACGGCAGCGGCTCGAACAGGATAGGGTTTACGGCACTGAAGATCGCGGTCGTCGCGCCGATGCCTAACGATAACGTCAAAACCGCCATGAGCGTGAAGCCGGGCGCCGCGCGGAGCCGGCGCACTGCATGGCGCACATCACTCCATGTCGAATCGACAACGTTCTCCCAGCCATACGCGCGCATCTGTTCGCGCGCCTGCGTCGAGCCGCCTATCTCCATGCGCGCCGCGCGCGCCGCATCGGTCTCGGACATCCCGCGCGCCATGTACGCGGCGGTGGCTTGCTCCACATAGTGATCTACTTCGTCGGCGTGCTCGCTGTCCGTGGCCCGACGGTTGGTGAGCGCACGCAGGCCGCGCCTGAGCTGGCGCCATGGCGACATCGCATCACCCTTCGCTTTTCAGGAGACGCGCGACGGCGGCCACACGCCGTGTCCAGTCTTCAGTTTCCACGGCGAGTTGCTTGCGGCCCGTTCGCGTGAGCGCGTAGAACTTGGCGCGACGCGAGTTCTCCGTCTCGCGCCACTCCGCGTCGAGCCACCCCGCGCGCTCCAGGCGTTGCAGGGCCGTGAGCAGGGAACCGGGGTTCACTTTGAAGACACCACGCGAGATCTGCTCGATGCGGCGCGCGATCCCGAATCCATGCAGCGGCTGGAGGCTGAGCGTCTTGAGGATCAGCATGTCCAGCGTGCCTTGAATGACGTCTGTATTCGGCTCGTCCATGGCGGCTCCGTTGCCCGCGCAACGTACGAGCCTACATCTTGACCGTCAAGATGTGAACATCAAGGGCAACAGTCGCTGGTCCTCAGCTCTTCGGGGGTTCGCCATGCAAGGGCATGGTGAACTCGCTCCCGGCGCGGATTCCCGTGGGCCAGCGCGCGGTCACGTGTTTGAGCTTCGTATAGAAGCGGATGCCGTCCATGCCATGCTGGTACTGGTCGCCGAAGCTCGATTGCTTCCATCCGCCGAACGAATAGAACGCGAGCGGCACGGGAATCGGGACATTGATGCCGACCATCCCTACCTGCACCCGATGCATGAACTCGCGCGCCGCGTCGCCGTCTCTCGTGAAAATCGACACGCCGTTGCCTAACGCGTGATCGCTCGCGAGCGCGAGTGCGTCGGCAAAGGTGTCCGCGCGTACGACGCACAATACGGGACCGAAGATCTCTTCCCGATAAATGCGCATGGCGGGCGTGACGCGATCGAAGAGGCAGCCGCCGAGGAAGAAACCATGCGGGAGGGCTGTGCGGTCAATCGCCCGGCCGTCGACGACCAGTTGCGCCCCTTCTTCCACCCCGGCTTCCACGTATCCGACCACACGGTCGCGATGCGGACCGGTCACGAGCGGCCCCATCTCCACACCGCTGCCTAACGAGGGGCCTATGCGCAGCGCCCGCACGCGTGCTGCCAGACGCTCAACCAGGGTGTTGCCGGTGTCATCTCCCACTGGGACGGCAACAGATATGGCCATGCAACGCTCACCGGCCGATCCGTAAGCGGCGCCGATCAAGGCATCGACCGCCTGGTCCATGTCCGCGTCAGGCAGAACGATCAGGTGGTTTTTGGCGCCGCCCATCGCCTGGACGCGCTTCCCGGTCGCCGCGGCGGTTGCATAGACGTATGACGCAATAGGCGTGGAGCCGACAAAGCTGATCGCGGCGACGTCCGGATCCGTGAGCAGAGCGTCCACCGCATCCTTGTCCCCGTGCACGACGTTGAACACGCCGGGCGGGCCCCCCGCCTCTACAAACAGCTCGGCGAGCCTAACGGATGCGGACGGATCTTTTTCCGACGGCTTGAGGATGAACGCGTTGCCGGATGCAATCGCCGGCGCGAGCATCCAGAGCGGCACCATGACCGGGAAATTGAACGGCGTGATGCCGGCCGCGATGCCTAACGGTTGTCGGAGCGACCACGCATCGACGCCATCCGACACCTGGTTGGAGAACTCCCCTTTCAGCAGCTGCGGAATGCCGCACGCGAAGTCCACGACCTCGAGGCCACGCTGCACCTCGCCAACGGCGTCATTCAGAACTTTGCCATGTTCGCTGGAGATGAGGCGGGCCAACTCATCACGGTGACTGTCGATCAGCTCGCGAAAGCGGAACATCACGCGAGCGCGCTTGAGCGGCGATGCATCGCCCCACGCGGTGAACGCGCGCCGCGCGCTGGCGACTGCGGTGGCGACGACTTGCTGATTAGCAAAGGCGACGCGTCTCGCGAGACGACCTGCCGTCGGATCGAAGACGTCGCCCAGCCGATCCGAAGAGGTGCCAGTGACGCGCTGCCCGTCGATGAAGTGCTGGACGACCTCGTAAGGCTCGGCGCGGGTCTCGCGGCGCTCCGGATTCGCGGCGATTGTAGTCACGTGTCGAAGATACGTGGCGTCGCCGCGATCGAGCTAGAAGCCTTATCGGCTGACCCTTATCCACTCCTGCATCGATTGCGTGAGGAGTCGCCCGTAGCTCCAGCGCATGGCGCTGGGCGGGCGATGTGGCTCGTGACGCGTCGTGACGATGTTCTGGAAATCCTGCGCGACCCCGAGACCTTCAGCACGGATCATCCAGCCTCGCCGATCCAGGCCACCTTCGGTTCGCAAATGCTGAGTGCGGAAGGTGACGTGCAACGCCGTTTCAAGAGTGCCTGCGCGCCGCCGTTCAACAGACGCGCCGTCGAAATCGACGCCGCGCCGCTCGTGCGCGCCCGTGTACACGAGCTGCTCGACGCCATCACACAGCTGCCTAACGAGTCGATCGACTTGCGGATGCGGCTGGCGGGCCCGTTAGCGCTCGCGGTGGTCGCGGATATCATCGGTATCCCCGAGGAGTTGCACGCCAAGGTTCGCGAGTGGTACGACACATTTGCCGCCTCACTGGCCACGCACGATCACGACTCCATCGCGCGCATTGAAGGACGGAATTCTGCCGCCGCGCTTCGTGGCGCCGTCGCGCCTCTCATTCCAGCGATCTGCGAGGAAGCGCAGGGATCGCTCATCAGCCACCTGGCCAGCCTCGCACCGCCGGCGCGCCTGAGCGAATCGGAACTGCTGTCGAACACCTTGATCGTGCTGTTCGGCGGGATCGAAACAACGGAAGCGGCAATCCTGAACGCCCTCTGGGCTTTGTTGATGCACGACAGCGCGCGCGCCGCTGCACTCGGAGATGGGAGCGCGCTCGACGCGGCGATCGAAGAGTCGCTCCGCTGGGAACCCGCCGTTCAGACATGCACGCGTTACGCGACCAGCGGCACGACCTTGCGTGGAGTCACGATCGCTGAAGGAGAGATTGTGCAGTGCATGATTGGCGCGGCGAACCGGGATCCGGCGCACTTCCACGACCCCGACCGATACGACATCACGCGGCCTAACGCGGGCGATCACCTGTCGTTTGGATTTGGGCGCCACTACTGCCTTGGAGCAGCGCTGGCGCGGCTGGAGGCTCGCCTCGTGGCTCGCGCGTTGTTCGATCGTTGGCCGCACGTTAGGCTGGATCCGGCCCATGATAGCGCGCCGCGGGGACACGAGTTTCGGAAGCCATCTGTGCTGCAAGTGCTTCTGTAACAGATATGTGGAGCATGGAACGTGGAGCGAGGAGCGGAAAAACCAAGCTGGCAGCTGCTGTTGACTGAATGGATCAGATAATCACAATGACCTCAATGTTTATGCAGCATTCGCGTCTCGTCGCATTGGCGATCATGCTCGTTCTCACCAGTGCGCGCGCCCCAACCCAGGAAGCCCGCGCGCGCTGGGACCGCCTCTGCCAGATCCGCCGCGAGAAGTTCGACTACATCCTTCCGGAAGCGATGCGCGAGAACGGCATCGACATGTGGATCGTCGCCATGAAAGAGGGCCACTACGATCCACTGTGGGAGCTGTTGGGGCGCGGCTACGTGGGGAGCATCGGGTACTACATCTTTACCGACCGCGGCGGCGACCGCATAGAGCGCGCGGCGTTAGGCATCACGGATCACCATCGCGCGCGCTGTGGGGCCTATGACGTGAGCCAGGGTGAAGCGGATCTGCTTGCGTTCGTGCGCGCACGCAGTCCGCGGCGCATCGGGCTCAACATGTCCGAAGAGATGGGACTGGCTGACGGTCTCACTCACACGCTGTACCAGTACATCGTCAAAACGTTGGGCGAGCCATACACATCGCGCCTGACGAGTGCTGAGAAGCTGATATCGGATTTCTCGTCGCGGCGCGTGGCCTCGGAGATCGTGGCCTTCGGCGAGGCAGGGGAAATCGGACGTCAGATCGCGGAACGTGCGCTCTCCAACGAAGTCATCACGCCAGGAGTTACCACGCTCGCGGAGGTCGCATGGTGGATTCAGGACGAACAACTTCGCCGCGGACTCGGCTCCTCGTTCGAGGTGCCGAGTGTCTACATCACCGGACCTAACGGGATCGAGGCGACGTCGAACGATCGCGTCATCCAGCGTGGGGACTTCATGATGATCGACTTCGGGGTTGGCTACCTCAACATGTGGACGGATCAGAAACGCGTAGCGTATGTCCTCAAGCCCGGTGAGACGGCAGCTCCCACATGGCTGCAGCGGGCGTTCGATCAAGCACTGAAGGTGCGCGACGTCGTGCAGCGCACCATCAAAGTGGGGAAAACGGCCGAGCAGGCGCTGGCAGAAATCAACCAAGCGCTCGTTAGGGCGGGGTTCCAACAAATGACCACCTTCAATCAGCCGTCGAACGATGCGAGCACGGAGTTCATCGTTGGCAACCATTCAGTCGGCGACTGGGGGCACGGGATCGGACCATCGATCGCGTTTTTCAATCCGGGGCGACTGAAATACGAGATCCGGCCGACGAACCTCTTTTCTATCGAGCTGTTTGCTTATACGCCGAGCGAGGCGTGGGGCGGGAAGAAAGTGCGCATTCCCCTGGAAGACGACGCAGTCGTGACCGCGCGTGGCATAGAGTGGGTGTATCCCGTCAATCAGAGAATACTGCTTGTTAGGTGAGGTGCGAGGGGCGAGGGGCGAGATACGAGGAGCGAGGCAGCTAAGAGCTAAGAGCTAAGAGCTATAAGTGGCACAAACTCCAGCGCTCCAGTCGCTGTCGTCTCGCACCGAAAAACGCGCACGCGCGCTTTACCCGCCCACTCGTCACGCCGTGACATGAGCTCCTCGGCATCGCGTTGTTGTTGTTCGCGAAGCTTGCTCACTGCCAACTGCGGCAACTTTCGTTGATAATCCGCACACATGGCTTCGGGCGGACCGTCACTCGATGGGCCATGAAACAGGAGTACGATCTCCTCGATTTCATGCACATCGACGAGGAAGCGGCATTCGCGGCGCAATTGCTGGGCGCGCAGGAAGTCCTTCCCACTCGCCGAGAGCGCACCACCGCCGCCAGCTACATACAGGCGGTCATATTGGCGAATGCCTAACGACTCAGACAAAAATTCGTCCGTCGGCTCCTGCTGCCGGCCGTCGGAGCAGGCGACGACGAGGATATGTGGGCGCGTCGAGTCCCACTTGAGCGCGCTTCGGAAGGCAGTCATGTGAGGCCGAATCGTAACGACTCGCGCAACTATATGAGGCGTGACACCCCGGGGACTGTTGACCATCGGTCGCAAGCCATTAGCGGGCAACGACTTCGGGCCATCCCAGGGACTAGAGATTTGAGGGGCGACCCGGGTAGATTTGAGTCCTCAGTCTGCGGTCTTCAGTCCCCAGTCTTCGGCCCCCGATGACAGCCCCGAACAATCGCGAAAGGATCCTCGCCCGGCTTATCGACGACGAGGTGAAAGAGTCGTTCATCAACTACTCGATGAGCGTCATCGTGTCGCGCGCTCTCCCCGACGTGCGCGACGGCCTCAAGCCAGTGCACCGGCGCGTGCTGTATTCGATGTTCAACAACCTGGGTCTCGTCCCTGGGCGGCCGCACAAGAAGTGCGCGACAGTCGTGGGTGACGTGCTCGGTCAGTACCATCCGCACGGCGATGGCGCCGTGTACGATGCGTTGGTGCGCATGGCGCAGGATTTCTCCCTGCGCTACCCACTCATCGATGGTCAGGGGAACTTCGGCTCGGTCGACGGCGATCCGCCGGCGGCCTATCGATATACCGAAGCGCGCCTAACGGGAACGGCGATCGAGCTGCTCGAGGACATCGAAAAGGCGACTGTCGATTTCGCCTCGAATTTCGACGACCGGCTCCAGGAGCCGCGCGTATTGCCGGCAGCCTTTCCCAACCTCCTCGTCAACGGATCGGCGGGCATCGCGGTCGGCATGGCAACGAGCATTCCGCCGCACAACCTCAAGGAAATCATCGCCGCGACGATCGCGCTCATCGATAACCCCAAAATCGAGCCGGCGGAGCTGCGCAAGGTCGTGAGGGGGCCGGACTTCCCGACGGCGGGCTTCATTTATGGTCGCGAAGGGATCAAGGAGTATCAGGAGACAGGACGCGGCAAAGTCGTTATGCGTGCCCGCGCCGCGATCGAAGAAAAAGAATCCACAGGCAAAGCGTCCGTCGTCGTGACCGAGCTTCCGTACCAGGTCAACAAGGCGGAGCTGGTCAAGCACATTGCGGAGTTGGTGAAGGACAAGAAGCTCGAAGGGATCAGCGACTTGCGCGACGAGTCAGATCGCGATGGCATGCGCGTCGTCATCGAGCTCAAACGCGATGCGATTCCGCGCGTCGTGCTGAATCAGCTGTACAAACACACGGCGATGCAGTCGACGTTCGGCGTGATCATGCTTTCGCTGGTCCCCGATCCGAACACGCGGCAGCTGGTCCCCAAGATCATGGGGCTCAAGGAGACGCTGCAGCACTACGTCGATCACCGGCACGAAGTGGTCACGCGGCGGGCGCAGTTCGAGCTGGACAAGGCGCAGGAACGCGAGCACATCCTCGAAGGGCTCAAAATCGCCGTCGACAACATCGATGCGGTCGTCAAGCTCATCCGCGCGGCGAAGGATACCGAAACGGCGAGCGAGCAGCTGCAGAAGCGCTTCAAGCTCTCCGAGAAGCAAGCCGAAGCCATCCTGAACATGCGCCTGGCGCGCCTAACGGGACTCGAGCGCGAGAAGCTGGAGGAGGAGCTCAAGGAAGTGCGCGCCGCGATCGCGAAGCTCAAGGAGTTGTTAGGCTCCAAGCCGAAGCGCATGAACCTCATCAAGTCCGAGCTGAACAAGATCGGCGAGAAGTTCGGCGATGGGCGGCGCACGGAGATCACGAGCGACCAGGATGACTTCACCGTCGAAGATCTGATCGCGGAAGAAGACATGGTGGTCACCGTGTCGCATTCCGGGTACATCAAGCGGACGTCCATCTCGACGTACCGCAGGCAACGCCGGGGCGGCAAGGGCCTAACGGGACAGGAGCTGCGCGACGAAGATTTCGTCGAGCGCCTGTATGTCGGCTCCACGCACGACTACATCCTCGTCTTCACCGACGACGGCCGCTGCTACTGGCTCAAGGTGTACGAGATTCCGCAGGCCGGACGAGCGACGAAAGGGAAGCCGATCGTCAACCTGATCAACGTGTCGCCGGACACGAAGATCCAGGCGATGGTCTTCGTGCGCGAGTTCAAAGACGACGAGTTCCTGCTCTTCTGCACGCGCCAGGGCACAGTGAAGAAGACGCGCTTGTCGGAGTATTCGAATCCGCGTTCGACGGGCATCAAGGCGATCAAGATCGAACAGGGGGATGAGCTCATCGACGTGCAGATCACGCACGGCAACAACGACGTCGTGATCGCGTCGAAGCACGGGCTCAGCGTCAGGTTCCACGAAAGTGACGTGCGCGAAATGGGGCGCGATACGACCGGCGTGAAGGGGATCGAGCTGCGCGATGGCGACCGTGTGATCGGGATGGTTGTCATCAAGCGAGAAGCGACGCTGATGGTCGTGACCGAGAAAGGCCTCGGGAAGTGCTCGCACATCGACGACTACCGTGTGCAGCGAAGGGGCGGGAAGGGGATCCTTACGGTGAATCGCACGGAGCGCACGGGTGACGTGGTCGCGCTGCTCGAGGTACTGGCGGAGGATGAGGTCATGATCATCACGCGCGGGGGGATGATCATCCGTTCGCCGGTCTCTCAGGTGCGCGTCGCCGGGCGCAACACGCAGGGCGTCAAGCTCGTGAACCTCGTTGCCGGTGATGCGGTGACGGCGGTCGCTCGTGTAATCCCGGACGATAAGGACACCGAAGGCGGCGATGTACCGGCTGGCGAGGCGCCGCCCGAGGGCGAGCAACCGGATTTGGAGTTGGAATAGCTCTTAGTCGTTAGCCCTTAGATCAACGGGGTCTCATCGTGTTGATCACGGGCTGCGTCCAGGCTCTACGACCACTCGAATCGGTGACGCGCACACGGACGTAGCCCTCGGCACCCGTTAGGCGATAGCTCGCGCGATTGCCTGCAGTCGCCGCCAGCACGCGCCCGCCGCTGCCTATGAATTCGATCAGGAAGCGGCGGTCGCCTGCCGGTTCGATCTCGAGCCGCACCTCGCGCGCTTCGGCGTGATAGGACCGCAGGGTGACGCCCGTCGAGCTGTAGAAGTCGCCGCGTGCCAGTGCGCGCACAATCGCGTCAGGCGTTAGGCTGTCCGCGCGGACCATTACCCACGCACGACCGGGCCGTACGGCATCCGGATTCTCGGCATCCTGCGGCTTGAAGCTGTGGCTATCGTCATCCGCGACGCCGAAGAGGAGCTTGCCGCGCGTCAGCAGTGAATCCCATAACGCTTCCGTAGACAGCATTGCGCGCCCCGCGCTGTCGCTTCCACCAAGGTTGTTCACGAGGATATGGGCGTTCCACAGTTCGAACAGCGTGGAGTCGGGCAGCTGCAGCAAGTCGTCGAGCCGCACCGACCACCGGAAGTTTGGGTGGTTGATCTGCGCGATGCCGCCGGCCGCGCGGATCGCCGGGATGTGCCGGGCGTAGGTCGCGGCGATGGACATGCCGCTGGCGATGTTGCGCTCGCCCACGGGCCACACCACGCGCGTCGCGCCTAACGAGTTGACGTGCGCCTGACGCAACCCATCGGGATGCGTGGCATCCGCGACACGCTGCGTCACCTCCTGTCCCGCGATCACGAGAAACTTGTCTGCTGCACCGAATAAGGCATTGAGCGGCGCCACGTCGGTCACGAACTCGTGGTCCGTGATGAACGTGAAGTGGTAGCCATGCTCGCGATACCAGCGCACGACAGCGTCCGGTGGCACGTCGCCATCGGAATTGAGCGTATGCGCGTGGGTGTTGCCACGGTACCACCGCTTTGGTGCGCCGGGCGCCTGCGCCTGCAGAAGCGCCGTCGTGAGAAGCGGTGCGATCAGAAGGCCGGTAATTACGTGCATTCGGATAGGCGTTAGGCAAAACGGGCGCGGAGGTTGCCCTCCACGCCCGTCAAATAATGCTGTTGCGACTCGCCGGACGGTATGGTCGCCACGGGGGCGGCCATAACCGAAGGCACTACAATCGCCGTCTCACGGCCGCTGTTGTCGTGTCCTTATCGTGTAATGTGACGTTCCCTCCGGTCAGCACCGCCGAGTTGGTATTCGAGGGGTGCGGCATGTCGAGCATATTGCTTTCAACCGGTGCTGAGTTGGAAACCCAGATGCGGTCCGCGCCGGTGCCCGGCGAGCCGTTGTCTTCAGCGATCAACCAGATGTTCACGTCCGTGGCAGATGCCGTTACCCGGCCAGTGGCGTCCATGCAGACGTAATCCCCCTTGCCGTTCAGAGTGACGCGGTTGTTGCTGACGTTCGCAGGACTCATCTGATCGCCGCTCTTGAGGCGGCAGACGCCACCCGTCGAAAGGTGACGCACGACGATCAGCTGACTCCGCGGACCTTGCGAGTTGCTCTGTGGCTTTGAATGGAACGCAAACGTGACGCGATCACCGCCAAGCTGGAACGAGCCGCCGCCTGACGAGGCACCACCCAGCGGGTCGAAGATCGAGAGGTTCCCCATGAAATCAGCCGCTTGATAAAACGGATCCGCTCCTGGTAGGAACACGTTGAGTGTGTACACGTCGACAACGAGCGAAGCGCTCGAGAAGGCGCAATTGAACGTGCGTGCGGACGCGTAGCTGGTCGTGCCTCCGGTTCCCACGCCACAGTTCGCGTGGACTTCTATCCCGGTGTTCACCCCCCGGAGGGTGGCGCCCACCGCGACGACCTGGCCGACGTCACCTGGCAGCGCTCCGTCGTTAGGCATCGGCTCCGCACCGTCCACGAGCAGCTCGCGCACCTGCACGCTGATGTTTGCGTCGCTGCCCAGCGGGCTGGAGCCGGGCGATGTTACACTGAGCGCGCCTTGCTCGCGCGAAATGAAGAATGTGGCCGTTGCCGTGCTGGCGGCGTAGCCGTTGCTTCCGGCGAAGCTCGCCAGCAGCGGATGCGAGCCGGCACCATGTGTCATGGCGAATGCTCCGCTCGCGACACCTGCGGCGTCCGTCGTAGCTGAACCCGCGCTGGCCCCTGCAAGGCTGAAGCTGATGGATGCGTTCGCGACGGGGGTACCGTTGAGCGCCCCCACACCTGCGTCGATGAGCGTCGCCGACAGAATGGATTTGTCCGAATATTGGCCTGACGTCTTTCCTTGATA
>DATFBW010000302.1:0-13094 GCA_035253645.1 Gemmatimonadaceae bacterium
GCTGCCTGGGCCATCGAGGGCACTTCGCCTGATGCGACGTCGAACGACCAGTTGGGCGTCCGCGTCGAGTCGCCGTCCGGCAGTGGCCGTAGCTCAGGGATCGGGATTGTACTTCGTAGAAGGCCGCCGTAGACGGCGTAATCCGGCATGGGTGGGACCTGAGTTATGTGCTAGCGCACGGCCAGACAGGTCGAGTAATCTGCGGCGCTTGACGGCCAACTAGTAGCAGAAATCGTCGGCCGCTCGTCTCTGCAGGACATGCGCCCCCACTTCGAGGAATAAGAGCCGGCCTTTGACCGACGCTGAATCAGCCCGCCCATCGCTCACGCAACCGGCGCGATTGCGTGACGCAGTCCTTGTCGCGTGGCTCGGGGCGGTCGTTGGAGCTTTGGGAGAGTTCGCGTTGATACTCGGAGCACGGATCGCTTTACAGCGATACACCATGCTCAACCCGCAGGGTATCTGGCTGGCACCGTTGGCCAACTTCGCAGTCATCGCGCCGCCAACGCTTCTGGCCTTTTTCATCGCGCGCCGGTGGCGGCCGGAAGTCGCGTTGAGCACAGCTGTCGGGGTCGCAGCTTTCCTCGCATTCCTGGAACCGCTTCTCGTCCTGCAAGGTCGTTTGCACATCGCTGCGATCAACCTCGTCGCGGCCGGAGCGGCGGTACAGGTGGCCCTCCTAACAAAATCGCGGCCTTGGCAGATGCGGCGTTGGATTGGCTGGGGAGCCATGGCGCTCAGCGCAATCGCCGCAATCGGCGGCCTGGGCTTCAACGGCATGCGCGCCTGGCGAGAGCGCGGCACGATCGCGCGGTTGCCGGCCGCGTCGCCGGAAGCGCCTAACGTTTTGCTGCTCGTACTCGACACGGTTCGCGCGCTTTCCCTGTCTGCATACGGCTATAACCGTTCGACGTCGCCAGTCCTCGCGCGGCTGGCTGCGCGTGGCGTGCGGTTCGATCGCGCGGTGGCCACTGCGCCGTGGACGCTGCCAACGCACGCCACACTCTTCACCGGGCGTTACCCGCACGAGCTCTCCACCGGCTGGAGCGTGCCACTCGACGCCACCTTCCCGACCCTCGCGGAGCGCCTAACGACGCTGGGTTACGTCACCGCCGGTTTTGCGGCCAACCTCCGCTACTGCTCGTACGAGTTCGGCGTCGATCGTGGATTCGCCTATTACCGCGACTACGACGTGTCGGTAACCGAAATGTGGCGGAGCAGTGCGTTGAGTCGGGCGGTAGCCATGTGGTTCACGCGTCGGCGTAACGGATACAATGCGCCTGGCCGTCTCTTTGCGGATCGGATGAACGCGCGCCTGCTGGATTGGATCGACGACGATGCAGTGCGTCCGAAGAATCGCCCCTTCTTTGCGTTCGTGAACTACTACGACGCGCATGGACCGTACGCGCCGCCGGCGCCTTACGACACCGCGTTCGGCGGAAAGGAACCGCCAACGCGAGATCCGGGCAGCCGCGATTTCACGAACGCTGAAGTCTCCGGTTTGATCGACGCATACGATGGATCGATCGCGTACCTCGACTGGCAGCTCGGCGAGTTGTTCGCTGCGCTGGAGCGCCGCGGGTTGCTCGAGAATACGATCGTTATCGTGACGTCCGATCACGGTGAGGAGTTCAACGAGCACGGCCAGATGAACCACGGCAATACCCTCTATTTTCCGTCGCTCCATGTCCCGCTGATCTTCGCGGGCCGGGGCATTCCGCGTGGCGTCGGCGTTATGCAGCCGGTGACCTTGCGCGACGTCCCAGCCACGGTGCTCGATTTGGTCGGTGCTCCCGCCGAAGCGGCGTTACCGGGAGCGTCGCTGGCCGAGCAATGGGCAAACCTGGCTGATTCGTTAGGCGCCTATCGCGACACCCCGTCCCCCGTTTTTGGCGAGGTCGATTTCGCGCGGAACCTGCCGGCCTCGATCCCGGTGTCCCAGGGCTCGCTCAAATCCGTCGTGACGACCGGCCACCATTACATCTTGAGCGCCGACGGCGCTGAAGAACTGTACGACGTCGTGCGCGACCCGTGGGAACGCAGGAACGTGCTCGCGAAAGACTCCTTGCAACTGATCGTGGAAAAAGCACGCACGCTCGTGCGCCAGGCACAGCAGCGGGATACACGCCGCCGGCAAGACCTACCAGCGTCGTCGCGTTAGGTCAGCTGGCGCGAGCTGCAGTTTCGTGGCTCAGCCTAACGCATCACTTCGCAAATATCGTTAGAACACCTGTCCCAGGGATCGAAGTGGATACCGCCTGGCTCCCCGATATCGTAACTTCGGGAAGGGCGCGCATGTATTCGTTCGCCGTCGTGTAATCGATACCGTACCGGCCCGCGGGCAGCCCGCCGACCGTGAACGATCCGCCGGCACTCGTCTTAACGACAACGACGTATTTGCCGTTCGCGTTGCGGAAAGCAACGGGCGCGAAGCGGGCATCGGAGCTCGTCGCGCCGACGCGTACAGCCTGCAGACCAACGTACCTGTAATACTGCCGTAGATACTTGGTCATCCACCCGGTATGCACGACGGGGCTGTTCTCGCCTGGCTTGGCGCCGTGCACGAGGAAATACATGCCCCCGTCGTCAAGCGTCCCGCAGAACGCCAGCCCGAATTGCTGCCACGCGGATGTGTTTGCAATCGTTAGGTCCTGGTGCAGGTGCTCATGACCACTGCCGCCATGTTCGAGCATCGCCGTACGCATGCCGTGCTGCGCGGCGCGCTGCGCCAGCTCCTGCAGGTAGCTCGCTTGTGTATCCCCAAAGCGGTGATACGAGATCTCGTTGAGTGCTGCAATCGCACCCGGTATCCGCCCCATCTCGTCGAACATGAGGAGCGTTGCGTAGACTGAGCTCGCCGTAGGCCCCACAAACTGCGGAAAAAACCCGGCCTGATTGAGGCGGCGCTTTGCAGCGACGAGGTTACGGCCGACCTGGAAACCATCCCAGCCACCCAGGTTCGGTTCGTTCACCAACTCAAGCGAGTTAGGCACCAGACCGTACTTCTGCTGGATGTGCTGAAACGCCGCGAGAATGAACTCGGCGTATTCCTCCGCGTTGTCCCTGTGCAGCTGGCCCGAATTGGCGCCGGTATACGAGAGGTTGAACCACAAGTCATCGCCGCGCGCGCGTAGCCGCTGCTTGAGCGGAATGATCAACTGCTCGATGACGTAATCGAGATAGCCCCAATTGAAGCCAGCGGGATTGATGACGAGCGGATCGCTGTTGTCATTCACAACCTGGAACCAGTACGTCTTCCACTGATTGAAGGTGAGTTGGCCCGACACTTTCTGCGGCCAGCGATCCACCGGGTTTTCGAAGCCATTGCGCAAGCCAACGCGGATGCGATTCACACCAACCTCGTTCGCCGCGCGATCCAGCACTTCATTGCGATACGTCTGATAAGCACGCGGGTCACACTCGGCTTGACCGATCTCCATGAGTGCCTCCCATCCCGTCATCGTCTGGTACTGCTGCGTGCCATTGACGCTGATGGTGCCTAACGACGTGCCGCGCGGCACCACGGTGATGCTGGCTGTACCGCGCCGGCCATCCGCGGTTGCGGTGACCGTGGCATTTCCAGCACTCACACCGGTTACCGCGCCCGTAGACGAGACCGAAGCAATCGTGCTCGCCGAGGTGGACCAGGCGACTGTCTTGCCTTGTATTTCGTCGCCATTGCCGTCGAGCACAGTCGCGCGCAGTTGCACGGTGCCGCCTACGTCGATGCTGCTCGTCGCGGGCGTGACGTTCACACTGGCGACTTCGCCTTCGACGACGTTATTCGAGCCAGTCGCATCCGAGCCGCATGCTGCAGCGAATGTGAGCAGTGTTACAAAAGCGCAGCGCGTCGCAGCAGAAAAAATCTTCAAAGCAGAGCTTGGCATAGTCGTTTAGCGAATCGTTGAGTCCTCGCGTACACCGGCCGCAAGGAAAAGTCATGCCGTCAGCGAAAGATTAGAATGACGTCCCGCACCGAACAGTCCTGCTCCTATGACACGTGGCGGCGCGGGGGCCACTGACTGCGGCGAGCCTAACGAGAAACGCTTCCGTTGTGTGTCGGCATCGCGCGCGGTGGCAGCATGGCGAGGCTATCGAGTGCGCGCGCTACGGCCGCGGCAGCCCATTGGTTGCCTTTCGCAGTAAAATGTCCCATCCCTTCGGCCGCCGAGCTCTGGAGATAGAGCGACTGGGCTTCGGGATAACTCAAGCGCCGAAGCGCCGGCGTCAGATCGATGAACGGCACGCCGGCTGAATCGCAAATCGTCCGCATGTACTCGCGCCAGTCGCGTGATGCGTCATTCACGTGATCCCGCTCGATCGGTAAGTGCACGAGGAGGAGACGCCGCTGCGCCGCTGCGGTTTTCCGTGCCAGGTCGTTGACGAGGAGCGCCGTAACGGCACGCACTTCAGCCGCGCTGAGGCGCTCGATGCGATCTCCCGTTAGGCTGGCCTCGGCATCCTTCACGCGCGCGACGAGCTCCGCAGTGCGCAGGGATTGAACCGCGCGACGCAGCCTGGCGGCCCGTAATGCGTTATCGCGGCGAGCAGTCGGCACTCCCGCAACGGTGAGCGAATCGCCATTCAAAATCAGGTACGGCTTGGCGTATCCCAGAAAGCGGTCCAATGCCATGCGCCTGAAGTCATCCGTCACGAACGCGAACACGTGGACGTGATGCTCCAGCCTCCGCGCCTCGCGGAGATATGCGAGGTACGCCTGATCGATCCCGTAACCAACTTGCCCAAGGTTTACAGTCTCCACATCCGGACGAGCCAACAGCGCGCACCAGGTTTCATCGTCCGCGACGCCATATCCCAATGTGAAGGAGTCGCCCGAACAGAGAATGCGGACCTTTCCTGCGGGAACGCTGTCGGCCACTTCGGCCTTGCCGCGAAAGCCGCGCTGATTTGTGGTCAGTCCGATCCCCGGCCCATACATGTTGGGCGACGTGAAGGAGCGCTTGGCGGTCCAGCCCAACTCCGGTTCGTATTCGGTATTGATGTTCTCCGCCGGGGTCGCGCGGAACGCTGTGGCCACGTCTCGTGCGAAGAGCACCAAGGAAGTGCCCCCTTCAACTGCCATAAAGACGGCCACGGGAGCGCTCAGGAGGATCAGCGCGAAAACGATCTTTGTGCGCCGGGTAATCTTCTCCGCCAGGATAGCCTCGAAGTGCGAGTAAGGGGCTGCCGCGCGACTTGCAAGCAACGTGCGGGAAACTAAGCTCGAAGGCGTGCCGCTAGTGCGGCATACCCCCCGCAGCGTGTCGCCGCAGGACGACACCGAATCACTCGAAGCACGCCGAATCGGCGACTAATTCCGCGTTCTCGGCAGGCCCATCCTTTGACATAAAAACGCAGTTCGCTCGTTAGAACCCGTGCACCCCTCCCAAAGCGTGTAATGGCAGCCTGCTACGTCCTCGGCATTTCGGCGTTTTATCACGATAGCGCGGCCTGCCTACTCCGCGATGGCGACATCGTGGCGGCGGCCTCCGAGGAGCGCTTTACCCGTGTGAAGGGGGACGCATCGTTCCCCCAGCATGCGGTGGGGTACTGCCTTCGCCAGGCCGGCATCACGGTTAGCGACCTCACGGCCGTCGGCTTTTACGACAAGCCGCTCCTCAAATTCGAGCGGATCCTGGAGACGTATCTCGACATCGCGCCGCGCGGATTCGGCCAATTGCTCAGAGCGGGGCCGCTGTGGATCAAAGATCGCCTGTTCATCGACAGGCAAATCCGTCAGGCACTCGACTGGTCCGGCGACGTTTACTACGCCGAGCATCACGAGTCGCATGCGGCGAGCGCGTTTTTCCCTTCTCCGTTCAGCGAAGCGGCGATCCTCACGCTCGATGGAGTCGGGGAATGGGCGACCGCAACTTGCGGTATTGGCCGCGGCAACGACCTGGAGATTACGAAAGAGCTGCACTGGCCCGATTCGTTAGGCCTGCTCTACTCCGCGGTTACTTACTACACGGGCTTCAAGGTCAACTCCGGCGAATACAAGGTCATGGGGCTCGCCCCCTACGGTCAGCCGAAGTACGTCGATCTGATGCGGCGTGAGATCATCGACATCCGCGAAGACGGGTCATTCACGCTGAATCAGAAGTACTTCGACTACCTCGGCGGGCTCCGCATGACGAACGAAGCGTTCAATGAGCTGTTCGGAGGACCGCCGCGTGTGCCGGAGACGAACCTCACGCAGAAAGAGATGGACCTCGCACGGTCCGTCCAGGTGATCTGTGAAGAGGTGATGTTGCGTATGGCGCGCTCGCTCCATCGCGAGACCGAGTTGCCCGCGTTATGCCTGGCTGGAGGCGTCGCGCTCAACTGCGTCGGGAACGGGCGGATCCTCCGCGAAGGTCCTTTCAAGCAGCTGTGGATTCAACCCGCGGCGGGAGACGCCGGCGGCGCACTTGGCGTCGCGCAACTCATCTGGCACCGCCAGATGGAACAGCCAAGGACGCCCAACTGTGCGGACGGGATGCACGGAGCCTATCTCGGTCCTTCGTATACGGAGGACGAGATCAGGAAGTGGCTCGATTCGCAGGGGGCGCAGTACCGCCGCCTCGACCGCTCCGATCTCCTGCAGACCGCGGCGCAACTGCTCGCCGACGAAAAGATCGTCGGTTGGTTCGACGGGCGCATGGAATTTGGCCCGCGCGCGTTAGGCTCGCGTAGTATCCTGGGCGATCCGCGCAGTCCGCGCATGCAAGCGCAGATGAATATCAAGATCAAGTTCCGGGAAGGGTTCCGCCCCTTCGCGCCGAGCGTATTGCGGCACCGCGTGTCCGAGTACTTCGAGATGGACTGTGCTTCGCCATACATGCTGCTGGTCGCGCCGGTCGCGCGTGCACGGCAGATCCCGATGACGGACGCGCAGCACCAGCTCTGGGGGATCGATCAGCTGAACGTCGTGCGATCGGACATCCCCGCGGTGACGCACATCGATTATTCGGCGCGGGTACAGACCGTCGATCGCCAGACCAACGCGAACTACTTCGACTTGATCAGCGAGTTCGAGCGGCTAACCGGCTGCGGTGTAGTGGTGAATACGTCCTTCAACGTGCGTGGCGAGCCGATAGTCTGCACACCGGCGGACGCGTATCGTTGCTTTATGCGCACGCATATCGACTATTTGGTGATGTGGCCATTCCTGCTCGACAAGCGGGATCAGCCCGAATGGAAGGAGACCGAGGAGTGGCAAAAGACGTTTCAGCTGGATTAAGCGCGCAAGGTCGGCGTTTCGGCGTCACCGTCGGAACCGCGTTCCTCGTTTTTGCGGGGATCGCGGCGTGGCGCGGTCATCCGCTAGCATTGCGCATCCTTGCATCGTTAGGCGGCGTGCTCGTCGTTGCGGGCCTCTTGGCACCGCGAGCGCTGTTGCCCGTAGAGCGTCGCTGGATGCAGCTCGCGCACCTCATATCGCGTGTTACGACGCCGATCATCATGGGGGTGCTGTTCTTTGTTGTGATTACACCCATGGGGGTTCTGCGCCGCGCGTTCGGGCGCCATGGATTACCGCGATATCGTTCGGGAGAGTCGGCGTGGCGTGACCGCGCGGATGGTTCCCGCCGCAGCAACCTTTCCCGTCAGTTTTGAGGAGACTGTTTCATGGCCCAATCCGGTCTGGTCGGTGAGTTGGTCGCATACGCACGCACGCGGAAGAAATTCATCCTGATCCCGATCATCGTCTTGATGCTGGTGCTGGGCGCGTTGATCGTCTTCGCGCAGGGTTCCGCGCTGGCGCCGTTCATTTACACGATCTTCTAAAAAACGTGGAGCGGGGAACCGGGAGCGAGGAGCAAGTCTTCTGCACCTCGCTCCGCGCTCCTAGCTCCAGGTTATTTCGCGAAAATCGTTAGGACCCCTGTTGCGGGTATCGACGTCGAAATCGATTGACTGCCGCTGATCGTCACGTCGGATAGCGCACGCATATAGTCCGACGAGGTCGTGTAGTCGATGCCGTACGTCCCCGCGGGCAAACCGCCCACCGTGAAGGTTCCGCCTGCCGTGGCCTTCACGACGACCACATGCTTGCCATTCGCGTTGCGGAACGCTATCGGCGCGAAGCGCGCGTCGCTCGATGACGCGCCAAGACGCACGGCACCCAATCCCACATAACGATAGTACTGGCGCAAATACTTGGTCATCCAACCGGTGTTCACCACTGGATTGTTTTCACCGAACTTGGCGCCGGTCACGAGGAAGTAGACGCCGCCGTCGTCGATGTTGCCGCAGAACGCGAGGCCGAACTGCTGCCACGCAGACACATTTGCAAGCGTTAGGTCTTCGTGCAGCTGCTGATAACCGCTGCCTCCGTGTTCCAGCATTGCCGTACGCATTCCATATTGCGCGCCGCGCTGCGCCAGGCCCTGCAGATATGCGGGCTGGTTATCCCCGAAGCGGTGCCACGAGATCTCATTCAGCGCCTGCGCAACGCCGGGGATCACGATCATCTGATCGAACATCTGCATCGAAGCGTACGCCGAGCTTGCCGTTGGTCCCACGAACTGCGGGAAGAAGCCCCCCTGGTTGAGGCGGCGCTTCGCGGCGAGGAGGTTGTAAGCCACTTGCTGCGCGGACCACTGGCCGATGTTAGGCTCGTTCACGAGCTCCAACGAGTTAGGCACCATACCGTACTTCTGCTGCATGTGCTGAAACGCCGCGAACACGAACTCGGCGTATTCCTCGGGGTTGTCGCGGTGCAGCTGCCCCGAATTCGCTCCCGTGTAGGAGATGCTCCACCATAGATCGTCACCGCGCGCACGAAGCCGTGCCTTGAGCGGGATGATCAGCTCTTCGATCGTGTAGTCGAGGTAACCCCAGTTGAATCCCGCGGGGTTGATGTTGAACGGATCCGCATTGTCGTTCACCACGCGAAACCACGTCTTGTTCCAGTCGGTGAACGTGATGAGGCCCGCTTTGAGCTTGAGGAACTCGTCGACCGGATTTTCGAAGCCGTTGCGCAACCCCATTCGGATGCGGTTAACACCCACCTCGTTCGCCGCACGATCGAGCACTTCATTCTTGTATGTCTGATAGGCGCGCGGATCGCATTCAGCCTGACCGATTTCCATTAGCGCTTCCCACCCAGTCATGGTCTGAAATGTTTGCGCACCGTTTACGGCGATCGTGCCTGACGAGGAAGGCGCCGCGACAACGCTGACCGAGGCGGAACCGCTCTTACTTCCTGTCGACGCAGTGATTGTCACCGGGCCACCGATACTGACCCCGGTGACCACACCCGACGCATTGACGCTGGCGATCGACGTGTTCGAGCTGCTCCACGTGACCGTCTGTCCTGCCACGGGCTGACCGGCCGCGTTTCTGGGAGTCGCGCCTAACGCGGCGGTTGCACCGACCACGATGCTCGTGGTCGCGGGAAGCACCGCCACGCTTGCGACGGCGCTGTCGGCAGCCGCAGTGACTGTAATGTTCGCGTTCGCAGATTTTCCTTGCGATGCTGCGGTAATTACCGCCGTGCCGGCCGAAACTCCCGTGACCATGCCGCCGGCGCTGACAGTCGCGATGGCAGGCGCTGCGCTCGTCCATGTAAACGCCTTGCCGCCGAGCGGCTGCCCGGCCGCGTTCTGCGCGGCGGCGCCTAACGAGATCGTGCCGCCAGTCTGGATCGTCCCGCTCGAAGGCGTGATAGTTACGCTCGCGACCACGGTATCGGCGGCCGGGGGAACGACCGTAATCGCCGCGTTCCCAGAAACGCCGGCGACCGTCGCCACAATGCTGGCGGAGCCCGCCGTGACCCCGGTCACTACGCCCGATGCGGAGACAGACGCGACAGCCGGCGCATTGCTCGACCACGTTACGGTTTGGCCAACGACATCGAGGCCAGCCGCATTCCGCGGCGTAGCGCGCAGTGTTACGTCACCACCGACATTGATCGAAGCGCTCGCCGGTTCGACTGTGACTGAGGTCACACGATCGTCTGGAACGACATTCCCCGCGACTGGATCGGATCCGCCGCAAGCAGCGAGCGCTAGACAAAAGAGCGCGGCGCCGCGCGAATATTTCAGAGTCATTTGTGTGGATGTGAGGCACTATCGCCGGAGACGATAGTTGGAGCTTGAGTGAGGCGCGAGTGGGGCAACTGCGCTGCACACTCTAACCCCATTCTTTCATTTAGTGCCTCATTCGCGCAATTACGAGATGTAGCCGAGTCCGCTTAAACGTTGCCGTATGATCTCTTCACCATCGGCGGACACGCCGCCGTCTGTGGCTGCATCCGCGAGCGACCCATCAAACAACGATCGTCCCTGAAAGGATTCGGGGATTTCATGCCCAGCGACCTCCATCAGCGTGGGCGCAATGTCCAGGAGCCGCGCCCCTTGCAGCTCGCCCAACGCAGGGACGTTAGGCGCAGCGAGAATGAATGCGCCGAATTGTGCGTGATTGCAGTCGTCCGGCCCGGTGTCGTTCTCCTTGACGTGCAGCGTCCCTTTGTAGCCGACACCGCCGATCGAACGCCAATCGAGAGCGCCAAAGTGCACGATGAGGTCGGGCGCGACGTTGTTCACGCTCCGATAGACCTCTTGCGGCTTGAAGACGAGCGTGCCTAACGCGCGGCCTTGCGCGTCGGTGGTCGCTTCGAACTTGGCTTTCATCTCGTCACGGAACCGCTCGTACTCCTCGGCGCCAATCGTCCCTGTCGGTTCCCGTCCCTGAACGTTGAAGAAGACACGCGCGTAGTAGCCGCCTTCGCTCCACACCTTCGTTTTTGTCCAGTCGACTTTGAGCTTGCCGAACGGCGTGACCTGGGCGGGATACTCCTGCAAGACGAGCAGATTCTCTTTCACCAGCCATTCGTTGACACAGAATCCGCCGTGCAACGCCTGGGCGCCGTGGTCGGACACCACGAGTACGGCCGTCTGGTCGTCGAGCAGCTCGAGGAGCCGTCCGATCTCCTCATCGAGGTGGAGATAAAAGTCGGAGATCACGCGCTCGTATTTGCTGCCCGGCTCGTGATCCGGATGTGTAGGGTCCATGTACTTCCAGAACCCGTGGTGCACCCGATCGAGCGCAATGTTCACGAACTGGAAATAGTCCCATGCCGCGTGCTGCACGTAATGCCTAACGACGTCGAACTGCTTGCGGCTCATTTCGAAGATCTGATCGCGCAGCCAGTCCTTGTCGTCGGTGCGGAAGCCTTTCACGTCGACCAGGTATTCGCCGACGAGGTCGCGGATCTCGTTTTTGACTTGCGGCGGATGTGTATACTCGTCGTCCACCGAGGGCGTCATGAAGCAACCGACCGAGATTCCGTTCACCTTGGGCGGCGGGAACGAGGGTGGGACGCCGATGAGGACCGACTTCTTCCCTTCCAGCGCCAGGTAATCCCAGATCGCAAGCGCCTTGAACGACTTGGAGTTGACGATCGAGAGGTTGGCGTAGGAATGGTCCGCCCGATTCCGGAAGCCATAAACGCCTAACGAACCTGGATCCTGGCTCGTCGCCATACAGCGCCACGCCGGGATCGTGATGGGCGGGATGACGCTCTCCAGCCGTCCGTAGCAGCCGGCGTCCATGAGGCGCCGGATATTCGTCAGCCGCTCGTCGCCGAAGAGCAGTGCGGGAGCGGCGCAGTCGAGACCAATGACGAGGAGCTTCATCGCCGCACAGCGTTAGGCGCGCTTGGAGCGCACCAGATCCGCGATCTGCGTGATGGTGTCCAGGTAATCGACGCTTGCCTCGTGGGGCTCGATCGTCACGTTGTACTGCTCCTCGAGAAAGGCCACCAGCTTCACCGTCGCGAGGGAATCGAGGATCCCACCCGAGATCAGCGGCGTGGATTCATTCACGTCGTTCGGACTGGACCCGGGGAGAAATTCGTCGAGGATATAGGACTTTACAGTTCCTTCGATGGCTGTCATGGCAACCGTGCGTTCGCTGGAGGAGTGGCGCGCGCCGAGTCGGCGCGATGCGTGAGAAGGCCCGGCTTCGCGATGAGCGCTCGACGCATACGCTCGGCGATGATGTGATGGCCGCGCGGATTGGGATGGTAATCCCACTCCGTGATGATGAGCTCACGCTCGTCATAGGCGTCATAGACGTCGCCGAGATCGACCGTCTCGAGGCCGTGCGCGCTGGCGTAGCCCAGCAATTCAACCTGGAGCTCCGGGTTCAACCGTTCAAAAGGCATCGGCGTGTAAATGTAGACGCAGCGCCAGTTGTTTTCGCGACACACCTCGCCCATCCGCATGAAGGTCGCGCGCGCAAGGTCGGCTTCGTAGCCGCGCATCACACGGCGCGCCTCAGGCTCGTTAGGGGGGTTGTTCCAGCCCGCCGTCCGCATGATCGAACGCACGGTATCGTGCTGGATCTGTTGACCGCTGGCGAGCAGGCGATAGAGATACGTCGGGCCACGGTTCGCATCGGTCAGGTGACCGATGATGAGCACGACATCCACACCCATCTTCTGCAACTCGCCCGATTCCATAAGCGCGAGTTGATGCTGCAGGAGATAGGCGCTCACCGCAAAGTTCAGGACTTCAACTTTGCGAGTGCCGTGCCCCGTAGTGTCTGCGGCAAGGGAGTCCTCGAGAAAGACGTCAAACGATTGCCCGTCGTTCACACCGATCCCCATCACGTACGAAGCGCCTAACAAGCCGATGCGCGTGACGCCGGGACCCTTTATCTGCTCATAGTCCTTGTCACGCATGCCCCAACGGTTGGTGTTGATGACCGTGCCATTGAGGAGCGTTCTATGGTTAGGCCTTAGCCGGAAGAGGCGCGGGTCGTTCACGTTCTCGGTGGCATCTGTCTGATCGAGCCGCAGCCACTCTTTGGGCCGGCGACTATAGATATCCCAGAGACCGCCGTTGAAGCGATTCAGGTCGACGATGCGCTCGTAATAACCGCGTTGAAGTTGCGAGCGCTCGAGCGCGCTGAGCTCGAGGATACGCATCGAGCGGAAGAATGCGCTGACGTCTGTGCTATAGATCTGCCGCACGGACGGCTCGCTCGCCAACCACAGCAGGCCAAGGAATGCAAAACCCGGGAGCGTCGCCCGGAACGTGACGGGAGCGCCGCTTTTTGCCGCCGCTTGTTCGCGCTGGTGGATCGTCCACGCCGATGCTGCGACG
>DATFBW010000303.1:0-2299 GCA_035253645.1 Gemmatimonadaceae bacterium
TGTCCAGGATGAATCCGAAGTAATCGCTGTTCGTGAGCGTAACGTCGCGCACTTTATCGCCAGGGATGATTCCGCTTGGCTCGCGGTCGAAGAGCCACGCACCCACATAGAGCGCTTCACCGTCAGTCAGGATGCGCACCTCGGTCCGCTCTGAAACGGGATCGCCTTCACGCAATTCGCGCTGGATGAAGCCGGTGTAGAGCTCGCCCTCTTTCCAGACGTCTTCGCTGAGACGTCCGTCGATCGTGGGAGCGGTGCGGATGGATGCTGCGCGCCCCTGACGGGCCTCGATCTCCCTGGATGGAGTGACGTCGACACGCTGCGCCAGCGCAGGACCGCCGGCGAGCAACACAACACCCAGGGACAGTCTGATTATTCCACTAGTGGAGCTAATGGTCATCGAAGGGATTAGGATGTCCTGAACTGTTCGGCCCAGCAACCGCAGGGTTACGTCCTACCCAAACCCCGCGCTGAACCTGGCTGGCGCGGCCGGCAAATCTACCCAACGCTTCCCCCCGCCGTTGTGTCTATCGCTAAGAACATGACAGGACTCGCCATTAAGCCGGCACCGGTGGGTGGCACCGACGAGCAAACGCTGATCACCCGGGTGCTAGAAGGCGACCGGGGAGCGTCACGGGCGCTCTACGAGGCGCATGTCCATCGTGTCCATCGTTTGGTGTTCCGACTCTGTGGCGACGAGGACCTCGCGCATGACCTTACGCAGGACGTGTTCATCAGGGCCTTCGACCAGCTGCCGCGTTTTCGCGGCGAGGCGGCGTTCGGCACCTGGTTGCACCGGATCGCTGTGAGCGTGTCGCTCAACGCGATGCGGCGCGTGCGCCGGCTGCGCACCCGCGAGCAGAGCATGGACGAAGCCATGCGCATCGCGGACGACACGGTGCCACGAGACGCGGAGCTGCGCGAGCGCCTAACGCGGGCGATCGAAGCGCTATCTCCCGGCGCGCGTGCCTCGGTGATTCTGCACGACATCGAGGGTTACACGCACGTGGAAATCGCCGCGATGCTCGGCATCGCGGTGGGAACGAGCAAGGCCCGATTATTCGATGCGCGCGTACGGCTGCGCCAGGCGCTGGCCGACTACGTGCGGGAGTAGACTATGAACGAAGACAAACTGGACGAACTGCTGCAGGACGCGAGTCGCAAATGGCGCCTTCCGCCGGAGCCCCGGGTGAACGAGATCTGGGCCGGCATCGAGGCGAGCCTCGACAACCGCCGGCCGCGGCAACGCCTAACGCCTAACTGGTTCACGCTCCTCACCGCGGTCGCCGCTGCGCTTGTGTTTGGCGTCGCGCTGGGGCGCTTCTCGGCGTCCGAGCCGGCCAGCCTGCCAGGGATCGCTGCGCCCGCCGCTGGCGTCGGCGAGCCCTACGGTCGCACGACAGCCGAATTGCTGGGACAGACTGCCGTGTTGCTGGCCGCACTCCCAGGCGAGGGGCGCGAGGGGCACGCCGATGGTCACTTCAGCAAGCAAGCAGGCGAGCTGCTCGTGACCACCCGGTTGCTGCTCGACTCACCCGTCGCGGGCGATCCGCGACTCCGTGTGCTCCTGGAAGACCTGGAGTTGGTTCTTGCGCAGGTTGCGCAACTCCCGGCGGCTGCGCCACGCAACGCCGCGGAACTGGAAATCATCAACGAAGCGCTCGAAGAGCGCGACGTCGTACCGCGGATCCGCGTCGCCGTCGCTTCGCTCAGCGGCGATAACTAAGGATGACAAGCACCATGCTTCGATCCACCTGCCTCCTCCTCCTGGCGGCGACTGTCTCGTTAGGCGCGCAGCCTCCCGCGCGGCCCAAGGCGACACCGCGTCCCAAAGTCACGGTGCCGCTCCCGCCACTGCCGGCGGAACCGCACACGCCAATCCTCGCGCCAGGCTCCTGGCATACTCTTCTGCCTAGCGAGTTCCCGCATACGCCGGTCGCGGTCGAAGTGCCGCACATGTCGCTATTGGCGGAGATAACGCCGCTCCCGCCGCACCCCGCGTTTCCGGCGTTCCCTGAGATGCCCGTGCATCCGGCGATGCCTGCCTTTCCGGCGATGCCGACTATGCCGCCGATGGAGCTTCAGTGGTCGCACGGCCCCCAGCTCACATTTCATTCGCAGCTGATTTCCGACAAGGCGCCGCCCGCATGGGCGCACGAGGATCCAGCCGATTCGCTCTATCGACGTGCACGTGACCTGCTCAATCGCGGCGAGTATCGCCTGGCAGCGGGCACGTTCCGCGAGCTGGCCCAGAAGTACCCCACATCGCAATACGCCCCGTCGGCGCTCTACTACCAGG
>DATFBW010000304.1:0-10101 GCA_035253645.1 Gemmatimonadaceae bacterium
AGCGGAGGCGGAGAAGCTTTTCGCGAAGGCATTTCTTGGCGCCGCAAGTGGCGAAGACCAGGAGCGCTTCGAGGCGCACTTGCTAATGGAGATGGCGCGTCTTTCGGTGGACGATGCGCTCGTTATGCAGCTGCACGTGGGTTCGCTGCGGAACCATAACGACTGGCTGTTTCATCGCTACGGAACAGATACCGGCGGCGACATTCCAATAGCGACTGAGTTCACGCGTAACCTGCGGCCGCTTTTGAATGCGTACGGTTCCGATCCCCGGTTCCGTTTGATCGTGTTCACGCTGGATGAATCCACATACAGCAGGGAGCTGGCGCCGCTTGCAGGACATTATCCAGCGATGCTGCTCGGTGCGCCGTGGTGGTTCCACGATTCGATCGAAGGGATGACCCGGTTTCGGCAGCAGACGACCGAGACAGCCGGCATCGCAAACACGGCCGGGTTCAACGACGATACGCGCGCGTTCTGTTCGATTCCGGCGCGGCATGACTTGGCGCGCCGGGTGGATGCGAATTATTTGGCTGGCCTCGTTGCGCGGCACATCGTGGGGATGGCCGACGCGCGCGACATGGGTACGCAGATGGCGTACACGCTTGCCAAACGTGCCTATCGATTGTGAAAAAGCGATCACCGCAGAGGACGCCGAGAAAACCTTTACGCAGAGGACGTAGAGGCAGCCAAAAACGAAAACAACAGAAAACCTCAGCGTCCTCTGCGAAGGGCTCTTCTCCGCGTCCTCCGCGGTGAAAAAAAGATACTCGGATATAGCACGGGCGACGGCCGTCATCACCCGTTAGCGGCTTCCACGGCGGCGTTGGGCGGAGTATGCTCGTAACCAGACCTCGCCCAAACCGAATCATGCGCATCTCTATCGTAGGCCTTGCTGTCGTCGTCACTGCATTTCCCTCGCTAGCTCCGTCACAAACATTCCGCAGCGACGACCAAGTCATCCGCCGCATGTGGCGCCTCGGCATGGACTCGTCGCAGACCGAACGGCTCGCGCAAGTCCTCATGGATTCGATCGGCCCGCGCCTGAGCGGAAGTCCCGGTTTCGAATCGTCGGGGCAATGGCTCGAGAACGTATATAAAGGATGGGGCGTCACCGTCCGCCGCGAGCGTTATGGTACCTGGCGCGGCTGGCGCATGGGCGACTTCCACATGACGATGATCGCGCCGCGTACACAGGTACTCGACGTCGAGCTACTGGCGTGGAGCACAGGAACGAACGGCAGGCCCGTGGAGGCTGACGTCGTCGTCATTCCGCAGCTCGCCAACGAGGACGCCGTCAGGCAATGGTTAGGCAGCGTCCGCGGCAAGTTCGTCCTCTGGTCGTCGCCAGAGATCATGTGCCGCGCGCCGCAGGAACTGGAGCGCCTGGCGCGGCCCGCGACGGTGGCGCGTCTCAATCAGCGTCGGACAGAAGTGGCGCAGCAGGCGACGGCGCGGCTCCGTGCCCTGGCGCCGCCGAACACACCGCCGCAGCAGCAGTTCCGTACCGCCTTCGCGCGCCTCGATTCGGCAGGGATAGCGGGAATCGGCAGCCTAACGTGGTCCAACGGGTGGGGCGTGAACAAGATCTTCAGCGCGCAGACCGACAGGGCGCCCGCATTCGACATCTCTTGTGAGGATTACGGCTTGCTGCATCGGCTCGCGTCCAACAATCAGGGGCCGCGCGTCCGCTTCAGCGCGGAAGCGCAATCGACGCCGGCCGAAGTGCCCATGTTCAACATCATCGCCGAGATCAAGGGGACCGAGAAGCCTAACGAATACGTGATGCTGTCCGCGCACCTGGACAGCTGGGCGGGCGCCACGGGTGCGACAGACAACGGAACGGGCACGATCATGATGCTGGAGGCGATGCGCATCCTGAAGGAGGCCTATCCGAACCCGAAGCGCACAATTCTCGTAGGGCACTGGGGCGGTGAAGAGCAGGGCACGTTAGGCTCGCGTTCGTTCGCGGAGGATCATCCCGATGTCATCGCCGGGCTGCAGGCGCTGTTCAATCAGGATAACGGGACGTGGCGCGTGGAGTATCTCGAGGCGAGCGGTTTCGCAAAGGCCGGTGCGAATCTGGCGCGGTGGTGGGCGCAACTGCCGAATGAGCTAACCGACAGCGTTAGGTTCGCCGCGCCCGGTGGCCAGATCAACATGGGAAGCGATCACACATCCTTTATATGTCGCCCGGCGCCCGCATTCAGGTTTCAGTCGCATTATCCGGAGTACCGTCAGTATACGTGGCACACGAATCGGGACACGTACGACAAGATCGTGTTCGACGATTTGAAACAGAACGCGACGATCGCCGCGATGATGATTTACGCGGCGTCTGAGGATCCGGAGAAGACGCCGCGGGATCAGTCGATCTTACCGCCGGGGCCTAACGGGCAGCCGCGTCCGTGGGTGGGGTGTGGGAAGGCTGCTCGGAGCTTCAGGGACCCGGCACAGTAGCGTTACAAGGAGCACGGAGCGAGGAGCACGGAGCGACGCACTGCCAGCTGGAACTGCAGTAATCAATCGCTCCTCGCTCAGGTTAGCGCTACGGCAATACGATCGCTCCCGCCGCGGTTTCCGCTCCAGCCGCCACCGTTAGACCCGGGACAACAGCCCGACCAAGTCCCGCTCCAGATGGCGGATCGGCGGCGACGATGTACGTCGCACCCGCATACGCGGGCAACGAGGTCCAATACGAAAGGGGCGTCACGTACGCGAACTTGAACGCGCCATTCGCGTCAGCACGAGCCGTGGCGAGCATCGGCCACGTGTTCTCGGGAGTTCCCGGCCGACCCACGTAGAGCCTGAGCGACGCGTTAGGCACAGCGATCCCCGTCGCCGTGCGCGCCTTTACAGTTCCGACAATGGAGCCACTGCGCGCCGCATCGACCGCGCGGATCACCGGCGAAAAGATGAATCCACTGTCCGTGCTCGCGGGATTGATCTCCTGCGGCGGGATGAATGCCTTGCCGACATCGAAGTCGATCACGACGGTCGCGCCCTCGCGCGGAACGCCGATGCGCTCGTTGAGCGTCGCGTTGAGCACGGGACGTCCTGCGCTCGATTGCCACTGAATTCCAGGAGTCGTGCGACCAGTGAGCACCGAGCCGTTGCGCAGAGTGATGCTCGACGAGTCGGTGTCGATGATCATGCGCACGGCGGAAATCGCCCCACTCGGCAACGTTACAGCACCGAGCTCTTCGGTCACACCACCTTGCAACGCGAGAACGTTGATACGCCGGTTAGGCGTGGCGAGCGTCACGAACTGGCCGGCGCTTGTCGTGTCCGGAGCGAGGGAGGCGGAGATGCTGACAACGTAGAGGTCGACACGTGCAACGCGGTCGTACGGAAATGGGACGTCAGTTAGCAGGGTGCGAGTGACGCCATCACCGCTGGTGGCGGCGTTGTCGCCGCAGGCCAGAGATGCAGCCGTAATCGCAAGGGCGAACTTCGGGATCCGCATAGGGGCAGGGAGCTCTGAGTGGTCAGTGGAGAGTGCCGAGTACCCAGAACGTTGTCAAAGGTGGCGCCACGAATACCAACCTCAGCGGCGCGCAACCTAAACGACTGAGGACTCGGGACTAACGACTCAAGGCCTCACGCCAGCCTTGTCGCGTACCTCCCGCGGACGTACCGGCTGATGTATGTCGCGAGCCCTCGCCCCTCCCGCGCTGCCTCTTTCATCTGCTCGATGCAGGTTCTGCCCGCGCTCGCGTATGTGTACAGGTAGGTCGGTCCCCCGGAGAATTGGACCTTGATCCCGTCCGGGAGCAGCTCGTACGCCTTGACGCCCGACCGTCCGCTGGCGTCCAGATACCGATCCATGACAACCCCACCTAACGCCGTTAGGCCTAACCTAACAAGTTGACTACGCGTTAGGCAACGTGCTCACAAATCTGCCTGACGAGCCGATCCCGTTCACAAAGCGCGCATCTCGAAGAACAGCCTAACCGCCCGCGCGGGGCTTCTTGTCCCGGCCTCGCGCGGGCGATATCCTCACCCCGAAATGAGCGATCCCAGGACCGCCATCGACGCCGGCCTCACCGGCCGATACCGCATCGAGCGGAACCTCGGTGCGGGTGGCATGGCTTCTGTCTACCTCGCCGAAGACATACGGCATCGCCGCAAGGTCGCGATCAAAGTCTTGCGACCGGAGCTCGCCGCCATTCTGGGCGCCGAGCGTTTTCTCAAAGAGATCGAGCTGATCGCGAACCTGCAGCATCCGCACATCCTCGGCTTGATCGAGTCCGGGACCGTCGACGGGCATGTCTTTTATGTGATGCCGTACATCGAAGGCGAGTCGCTCCGCGCGAAGTTCCAGCGTGAGAATCACCTCACGGTGGAGGAGACGCGCGACATCATCACAAAAGTTGCGAGCGCCCTCGACTACGCGCACAAGCGGGGCGTCATCCACCGCGACATCAAGCCGGAAAACATCCTCATGAACGATGCGGAGCCGATCGTCGTCGACTTCGGCATCGCGCTCGCTGTCACCCGAACGGGAGGAGACAGGCTCACGGAGACCGGCATTTCGTTAGGCACGCCCACCTACATGAGTCCGGAGCAGGCGTCCGGGGATCGCAAGCTCGATCAGCGGTCCGACATCTTTTCCCTTGGCTGCGTCGCTTATGAAGCACTTGCCGGCGCGCCCCCGTTCACGGGTGCCACGTCGCAAGGGATTCTCACGGCTGTGATGACCACCGATCCGGTCCCGCTGACAATCCAGCGGCGGAGCGTGCCGGATCACGTCGCTGCAGCGATTCACACAGCGATCGAGAAGATCCCCGCCGACCGATTCTCTACTGCCGGGGAGTTTGCCGAGGCCTTTCAGCATCCGACGCCACGCACGACGCGGCGCATGCAATCGCTCCGGGCCAAGAGCGTTAGGCGCCGGACTGGTTTGCTGATCGGCGCGAGCAGCCTGCTCGCACTGCTCATCGGTGTTGCCGCAGGCAGGTCGCTGTTCGACGGCGGCGCTGCCGCGCTCCCGACCCGCTACTGGAACCTCGTCCTGCCCGCGCACGCCCCTCTTGCGTTGACGGGGCCGGGGCCGTTAGGCGTCTGGCAGTCGGCGCTTGCCCTCTCGCCAGCCGGTGATGTCCTGGCGTACGTCACGCCACGCGGCCCCGGTTCGGCACTAGTCGTTAGGCCGCTCGACCGGGATTCCGCCCGGGTGCTACCGGGGAGCGATGGCGCATACCATCCGTTCTTTTCGCCGGATGGCAATTGGATCGGATACTTCGCGGGCAACGAGCTGCGCAAGATCCCAACGGCCGGCGGCAGTCCAATCACCCTAACGACTGTGGACAGACCGGCGGGAGCGGTCTGGCCGACGCCTGATCGCATCCTGTTCTTCCAGCAGGACGGCTTTCAACTGCGATGGGTGTCCGCGTCTGGCGGGAGCGACTCGACGGTCCTTCTGGGCACCCAGTTCGGCACACCGGAGGTCCTCCCGGGGAATCGTTATGCAGTGGGACAATTGAGCTCAGGCCAGCTGGCGCTCCTGTCGCTGACAGATGCACGGCTGTCCGCCATAACGCGCCGAGGTGTGGTGCCGATTGATTCGGTGAACATTGCGGACTTGCTCTTTGGAGCGAGCCCCAAATACGCGCGCTCGGGCCACATCATTTTCGGAAGCGGCGACGGCGTATTGATGGCGTTGCCGTTCGACCTGAGTGCCTTACGAGTTACCGGCGAGCCGGTGCCCGTCGTGGCAGGCGTCAGGATCGAGGAGGGTATCGGATTCGCCGAGTTTGCGCTGGCGCCGGACGGTACTCTGGTCTTCGTACCCGGTGTGAATCAGCTCTACGGGCACATCGCACGAGTCGAGCCCGGCGGACGGTTTGACACCCTTCCATTTCCGCGCGGCCAGTGGACGCAGCCTCGCATGTCCCCGGACGGAACCCGCCTCGCGGTGCAACTGCGCAAGGATATCGGCGGCTGGGAAGTGCTGGTGATGGACCTAACGACTGGTGTGCGGCAGCGCATCGACGTGACGGGGAACTACCGCTCCTTCCCGGCGGCCTGGGCACCCGACGGCAAGAAGCTTCTGATCGGCATCTGGGATCCCGTACAGTTCCTCACCATCGGTGCGCGCTTGTATTCGTTGGAGGCCGGAACCTGGGAGGAGCTGCCGCCGTTTCAAGGATCATACTTGTCGATTGCGCCTAACGGGCAGGACTTCGTGTTTTCGAACTGGCGGACGGGAGACTTGTTCGTGCGCAAGATGCTTGGTGACACCACGAAGATGAGCATTCCGGCCCGCGGTTTCGCCGCGAGTTTTTCTCCGGACGGGAAGTGGCTCTCGTTTGGGAACGTCGATGGGAGCGTGTCGGTGTCTCCTGTGCCCCCAACCGGCGCGATCTTCTCAGTGACAGAGCGCGGGCAACAGCCGCTCTGGCATCCAGATGGACGCCGGCTGATTTATCGTGATGGCCGGCGCTTCTATGAAGTCACTGTGCAAACGACCGGCGGATTTCGCGCTGGGCGGCCGCAGTTGATCGCAGAAGGACCGTTCATTCGAACGTTCGCGTGGAATCACACGTTAGGCCCCGATGGCCGTCTCGCCGTCTTGCTGTCGGCGCCTGGAGCAAGTACGCGCGAGATCGGAGTGATTACAGGCTTTCACGCGGAGCTCGGGCGCCGGGCGCCGTAAAAAAACCCGCGGGAGCGAGGCGCAAGGAGCAAGGAGCGAGTGACATAACGCCGCGCCAAACGTCAGGCTCATATGAGCCGCGTCTGTGCCGCGTTGGCGCTACTTCTCCTGGCCGCCTGCCACCGTAACGAACCGATGGCGGGTGGGAAGCCGCTCAGCCACTGGAAACGTGAAGCGACCAAGGTCTCGCTGTTTACCTTTTGGAATAGCAGCAAGGACCAACGCCGCAACGAGGCTTTTCGTCGACTGCGCGAGATCGGCGAGCCGGCCGTACCGGCGCTGGTCGACCTCTTCATCAGAAAGAACGCCACAGTGTCGGGCGACGCCTTCAATGCGCTCGCGAATCTCGGTCCGCTTGCCAGCGCCGCTGTACCGGACATGATCGAGATCCTGCAAAGCGACGCACCGATCGGGCTTCGCAGCCGCGCGGCCTGGATACTTGGCGCCATCGGTCGCGACGCTGAGCCCGCGGTTCCGTACCTAACGCCGCTCTTGAGTCATCCAACCGAGGGGGCGCGACGAGCTGCTGCGCGCGCGTTAGGTCAGATCGGCGGAGCGGGGCACGTCGCGCTCGAGCGCGCCGGTCTGAGCGACGACCATCAAACCCGCGCGGCCTCCATGGGCGGCATGGCGGAACGCGAGATGAGCGTCGATGAGCGGCGCCATGCCCTGGCCAAGGGGTTGGCGGATCTCTCGCCCGAAGTGCGCATCCAGGCAGTCGAGCTCATGATGCGAATCCCACGCGAGCAGCGCGAAAGCCTGATCGACTATTTGCTGCAGGCATTGAACGACCCCGATGCGAGAGTGAAGAAGGCCGCGCGGACAGTTTTCAGTGCCTATCGGCAGCATGGTGGGGCGACACCGTCGCTCCTTGCAGCGGTCCTCGCGGGCGGCGACGCGGAATCGCGCGCGGATGCTGCCTGGGCCATGGGCAGCTTTGGAACTCCGCCAGTGCCTGGCTATGAGCCTAACGCACCGGTCGCGGTCAACGCTCTCACGGATGCGCTGGAGGATCCTGACATCAAGATTCGAATCTACGCCGGCCGCGCGTTGGCGAGCGGGGACGGGCCGTCACGAAGCGTCGCGTTGCGTGCCTTGCGGCGCGATCTGCCTAACGCGGCTCCGATTATCGCCGTACGAGGCGCCCGGGCGCTCTGGCCAGCCGACCGTGATTTGGCGCTGGTGCGGCCGGTGTATGAGCGTGGTCTGCGCGATCCGGAGCGCTGGAATCGAGTCGAGACAATTTCGGCGATCCTGGAGATGGGGCCCGAAGCAGATTCGTTTCGTCCGGAATTCGAACGCTTGCTGAGCGATTCATCGTCCGAGGTGCGCGATCGTGCCGAGAAGGCGCTGTCCTGGCTGAGAGCCCGGGAGGGGCGCCCGAAAGCTGTTGAGATTGATTCGAGTCAAGGCTCACGGGCCAAAGGTCAGAGCAGGCCCTGAACCTAACGCGTCACGCACGCTCGCCTTCGACACGCCATAATCCCGGATACTCGAGGACCAGTCCAGCCTCGTTCACCGTGAGGTCGCGGACAAACGTCCCGCCGCCGCTTTCATAACGGTAGGTATACTCACCCGTCCGCGAATAGCGTTGATCGAGGCGTTCGAGGGACATCTCCGGGAAGCGAAGCCAGGCCGCGCTCACGTCCGCGGCATCCCCACCCTCGAGCCTCAACCTGCGTATTGGCAGCGTGTTCGTTGCCGGTGTAAATGCGAGGTCGACGTCGATACATCCATCCAGGCCCGCGCACAGGCCACCGTTCATCACCCAACCGAGCTGAGGATCGTTCGTCAGGTCGATCGTCACCGGCTGCAGGCCTAACGTGCCACGAATGTCCGCGCTCACGGTCCGGAAGTCCGGATCCGTGACGACGCGATAGCGCAGCTCGCACGGAACGCCGTTCTGTACCGTGACGACCGTGCCCGTGAGATACCAGTCGCCATCTACCCCGACGAGTTTGGCATATTCGAGGCCGGGCTGATCGAGCCTGCGCCAGATGATCGCGTAGGAATGCTCGTTTGCAGTCAACGGACAACACCTGATCGGCTTGTGTGGAGACTACTGAACATAATGGATCCGACAAGCAGTTTAGACAATCGTTAGGTGACCACGGCCCTCATGAACGCGTTGAGCTTTATCGCGTCGAGTTTCCCATTGGTTCGCACGCCGGAACACACATCCACGCCATAAGGCCGGACCTGTTCGATTGCCTGTCGCACGTTCTCTGCGCGAAGGCCGCCCGCCAAGAATACGGGGACATCCACAGCCTCGACAATCTTCGCGCTGAGAGCCCAGTTGTGCGTCCTTCCCGTGCCGCCGAGCTCTTTGATGGCGAGCTTGGGGTTCCCGGAATCGAGGAGGATGCCATCGACAAGGGGAGCAACGGATCGAGCCTCGGTGATGGACTCGTCATCCGTTACGTGAATGACCTGCACGAGACGAACGCCCGGCAACGCACGCCGGAGCGCCTGATGCGCACCGTCCTCCACACGATCGACCAGCTGGATAGTGCTTGTTAGGCAGCGCCCGTGCTGGGCGACGATCTCATCGGCCGATGTGAGACTCGTGAGCAGGAACGTACCCACAGAGCGCGGCACATAGTCGGCGATCTCGCAAATCAGCGATTCGTCGATGGGCCCCGGCCCACTCGGCATGGCGGACACGAGACCGATGGCGTCAGCGCCGGCGGCGATCGCCATATTCGCCTCTTCGATCGAGCCCATGCAGCAAATTTTGACGCGGGTGCGATTCCGTGCGTTCACGAGATCAAATTAGCCGCATGTAAAATGCACCAAGCAGCGCCGCTGGTCTCAGCGATCTTTACGCCGCAGCAGGAGCGCGGCGTACCCGATCGCTGCGCCAACAATGATCACGCCCCCCCAGAATGACACGGGCAACAGGTACGACGCGTTCGATCCGTCGGTGGCGATGAGATAAACCCACTCGTCCAGCGCAAGCGCCAACCCGATGCCAAACCCCGCAGTCAACCAATCACCCATGCGGCCCTGGACGTTGCCGATTATCAAAGGTATTCCACAGATCGTTAGGATCAGGAGACCCGTGAAGAGGTGATGGATATTGTAGCCGGCGACGTTGAAGTCGGCATCCGGCCGCAATGCCATCGAGCCGCGCATAACGAGAAAGCTGGCTGCCATGGTGACGATGAGGATCCAGCCGCGTCGCTTCCTCACGTGGGCGGAACGAGCGGTTTCGCTTCGCGATAAATCCACGCGCCCGTGACACTCGCGATCACCATCTCGAGTAATCCAACCAGGCCCCACACGTACAGCAGCGTGCGCGGGTACAACTTGATCATCTCGTAGCCAACGAGCGCCGGAACGTACCCACCGAGCCATAACGCGATCGCGACGACAGTCGCTGGTCGGGCACCCGATCCGAGCCGAGGGCGCACCGCGGCGTAGAAAAAGACCAGCGTTAGGCCGAT
>DATFBW010000305.1:0-3142 GCA_035253645.1 Gemmatimonadaceae bacterium
ATCACGCTCGTGGAGCGCTTCAAGCCGGATGTCATTGTGATGGATCTCGCGATGTCGGGGATGGATGGACTGTCAGCGACGCAAGAGATCGTGGCGAAGGAGTATCCGACTCGCGTCCTCGTGCTCACGATGCACGAGGAAGAGGAGTATCTCCTGCCGGTGCTCAAGGCTGGCGCCGCCGGCTATCTCGTCAAGAGCGCCGCTGACCGTGAGCTCATTGACGCGATCCGCGCGATCGCGCATGGGGATGTGTACGTGCGTGGTGCCGCGGCTCGCGTGTTGGCCAAGGGGATCAGCAAGAAAGATCCGCATCAGGCCGACAGGGAGCGCTTCGAGCGACTCACGGAGCGGGAACGCGATGTGCTGCGCCTAACGGCGCACGGCTACTCGGCTCCCGAAATCGGAGAGCGGCTTTTCATCAGCCCCAAGACTGTCGACACGTACAAGCAGCGGATTCACGAGAAAGTCGGGCTCGCGCATCGCGCGGAGTACGTACAGTTCGCGCTGCGATTGGGGTTACTCAACACCGAAACGACGCCCGGCGCGAATTAATCTACGACGGGTCAGTCTTGTTCCTGACGGATACTCTGTTGTAGCGTCAGGCTCGTGAGCTCTTCGCTTCCGGGGATCCTGCTCGGCGCGGCGATCGTCGCAGTCGCAACCATAGTGGTTGTTTTTTTGGCGCGACGTCGAGCGCGCTCCGTTGAGCGCGCGCTGACCGAGGCGCTGCAGCGATCCGACAGCATCATCAACTTGTCGGCGGATGCGATCATCACGATCGACGAGCGGCAGACGATCGTGACGTTCAATGAAGGCGCTGAACGGATTTTCGGCTGGCCGCGCAGCGAGATCGTAGGCAAGCACCTCAACGCACTTATTCCGGAACGTTTTCACGAAGTGCACGTGCGCCACATCGCCTCATTTGCGAAGGCACCCGAGGTCGCGCGTCGCATGGGAGAGCGCCGCAAGGTCTTTGGCCGCCGTCGGGACGGCACTGAATTCCCCGCGGATGCGTCGATTGCGCGTTTAGACCTTACATCGGGACGGCTGTTCTCGGTCGTTTTGCGCGACGCGACCGTTCAAGTGCGGCGTGAGGAGCGTGAGCGGGCGTTATCACAAGCGGGAGCGACGCTCGCATCGTCACTCGACTACGAGGGGACACTGCAGAGCATCGTACACGTCGGGCTTCCGATCGTGGCTGATTGCGCCGTTCTCGACGTCGTGGAGGACGATGGGAGCGTGCGGCGTGTGGCAAGCACCCATGATGATGATGCTGCGACCGCAGCGCTTCGGAGCTTGAATGGCCGCCACCCAGTGGCTACGAATGTTCCGTTTCCGAGCGCCCGAGTTCTTTCGCGTAATACCTCTTTTGAAGAGACGGACGCCTCGGCATGGAGCGCGGCCGGTGGCGCGGCCGCCGCGCTGCAGCGCATCGGTGCCACGGCGTGCCTAACGGTTCCGTTGCGGGGCCGCGAACGCATCGTCGGCCTCCTGCATTTTCTCCTGACGGATTCCGCGCGCCTCTTCGACGAAGGGGCACGGGACCTGGCTCGGGACATCGCGTTCCGCGCTGCCCTGACGCTCGAGAATGCGACGCTCTACCGGTCGGCGCAGCGGGCGACGCGTCTGCGTGACGAAATCGTCAGCGTCGTGTCACACGATCTGCGCAACCCGCTCAGTGCGATCACCATGTGTAGCCGCGTGCTGCTCACCAGCCCGCCGAGCGATCCGCTCGAGCGCGACCGTTTGCTGGACGCGATTGGAGAAGCTTCAGGGCTGGCCGAACGCCTGATCCGCGATTTGCTCGACGCGTCGATGATAGCGGCCGGCGAGCTGCGCCTAACGATTGATCGCGAGCGCTTGGAGCCGCTGCTGGAGCGCCTGCAGTCCATGTTCGTACATACGGCGCGCGATCGGAACATCGCGCTGACCGTCGAGTGCATCGCGACGAACGGGACCGAGATCGAGGTCGACGCCGAGCGGCTCTTGCAGGTGATGTCAAATCTCGTCGGCAACTCACTCAAGTTCACTGATCCGGGCGGCACGGTGCAGGTCAGCGCCAGTGTGGACGACGTCGCCGTGCGTGTATCAGTGCGCGACACGGGCGTCGGCATTCCGAAAGAAGACATCGCGTATATCTTCGACCGCTATTGGCACTCAAAGCGCAAAGGACGTGCTATCGGCAGTGGCCTGGGTCTCGCGATTGCGCGCGGCATCGTTGAAGCGCATGGCGGGACGATTCGTGCCGAGAGTGAGCCCGGTCGAGGAAGCACTTTTTCATTCACGATCCCCAGGACCAACGGCGCTGCCACCTCCGCCTAACGGGTAGGTCACGTCTCTCTATCCCACACCATGAGCGCTCTTCAAGACCTGTATCCGGACGACTTCGCGCATTGCTATGGCTGCGGACGGCTCAATACGGACGGCTTGCACGTTCGGAGTACGTGGGAGGACGGGGGGACCATAGCGCGGTTCACTCCGGAGCCGCACCACATCGCGATGCCGGGTTTTGTGTACGGTGGACTCATCGCATCGTTGGTCGATTGCCACGCGATGGCGACTGCGGCAGGGGCTTCGATGGTGGCAGCGGGCGCTACACCGGGCCGGGACGCTACTCCGCGTTATGTGACGGCGTCCTTGCAGGTAGACTTTGTCAAACCGACGCCGACTGGCGAAGAGCTCGTGCTCCGCGCGCGACCGGCATCCGTCGGCGAACGCAAGGTCGTCGTGGAAGTGGAGCTGAGCGTCGCCGGGGTGACGTGTGCGCGCGGGCGTGTGATCGCGGTCCCATTGCCTGCCAGCATGGCGCGGCGCGCCTAACTCACCGCACCTCAGTCGCGAAACTCGAATCGCGTTAGGGCCCGCCAGGGCCGCTGCGAGAGCTGCGCGGACACAGAAGATGGTGCGCATCGTGTAGACCTTTCGCTGCCCGAACCTGAATGAGAAAGGCGCAGCTCGGAGAGCTGCGCCTTTCAGAGTGACGCACCTTCTCGATCAGAAGGCCACCACCGCCTCGACCATCCAGCCGTTGAACTTGCCGCCGGACCGGATATCGGCCGTCGGGAAGTCGCGGTACTTCTGCGTTACGTATTCGGCCTTCATGAGCAAGTTGTTGGTGATGAACCACCCGCCCCCGAATTGC
>DATFBW010000306.1:0-6586 GCA_035253645.1 Gemmatimonadaceae bacterium
TCGCGCGACGCGTCCCCTCCGGCCAGTCCGGCATCTGCAACCCGGCCACCAAACGCCGGATGTCAGACCCGCTCGCCTCGACAAGATCCGCGGCTGTCGCCTGCAACTGCTCGAGTGAAATCGTTAGGTCCCGCGACACGAGACGTCCCGATGGACCTTCCCGCCACGCGGCATCCCCCACCGCGCCACGATCGGCCCAGATCCCAAGGTGTCTCACAGTACCGGGCGCATACGGCTCCGCACGCAGCGACTCCACCAACGCCGCCAGCGCGAGCGACAACGACTGCACCGTCGGCGCTCCGTATAACGTCACGACATCGCGCATGCCACGCTCGGCGTCGGACGACGGCACCGAGCTCACGTGCGCGAGCACCGAAGACTGCTCAGGGCTTTCCTCGAGCATCACGAGGATGTGCATCACCCCTCCTGCGAAAACGAGAAGCTTCCTTCTACGATAGACCCGGCCACTCCGCGATCCGACACCGTGTGCTTTCGTCACAGATCGCGTGTCACCGTCACACGCTTCTCACTCGTACACCTATTACAACCTCGAGATTCGCTCAGGCGTATCGGGCAAGTCGCGTACCGATTGTAAAGGCGACGGCAATCGTCACCAAATAGAGCAACGCGTGCGCTGAGCTCATCAAAGCCCACTCAGCCGCCCCCAGGACGCGCGGAAAAATCACGCGCGCAACAATGAAAAGAGCCGCCGTCACAATGACCGCGGCGATGAAGACTTTGCCGCCTCGTAGAGACCGAGCGACGACTGTGAAGCAGTAGCCCCACAGCACCAGTAACAACGTGTGCACGAAGAGCCCGATCACAGCGTGCGCGCTGATCGGCAACAGTGACGAAACCACTCCCGGCAGCACGGCAAAGCCGAGTTGAATGAACGGCTCCCACGCCGTTCCACTCCGCCATCCGTCGCCGACTAAAACACCCGCGCTCGCCGCCGCCGCCAGCAATCCCGGAAACACGCGTCGAGTGAGCGAGGGCCGCGCAACTCCATCCACACGCGCCCTCGCCCGCTCGAGCTCTGACGTTTCTTCGATCACTTCGCCTTGAGCTTCACCCCATATCCGCCGCGATCCCAATGCATCATCAGCTGGTCACCCTGCACAAAGATGCGGAAGCGCTCTTCCTCCGCGGGGAGCGACATGTGCGCTTCCACCGGGATGCGCGCGACATTCTTCGTCGAGTCGTACACGGTGCCCCACTGCCCCGTCTGCGAATTCACGATCAGGTACGTCTGCGTCGCTGTCGGAAAGAGGAAGAGCGTGTACGTCCCCGCGGGAACTGTGACGCCACCAATCTCCAAGTCCTTGTCCGTCCTGAACTGCGTCGCGGAATTCGCCCCAAGGCGCCACGTCGTGTCGAATGGGACCAGAGCTCCCCAAATCTTGCGGCCACGCTTCGCCGGACGTCCGTAATCGATCCAGATGTTCGCGCCGCCCACGGTCGCAACGACCGTATCGCGCGTGGACATCGCACCCATCGCCGCTCCCGATGCATCCTTCGCCGCCCACGCGGTCGCGATCGCGGCGATATCGGCGCTCGCGATAGGCGTCGCGATGAACTTCTGCGTCGTGAGCGTTCCGTCGGCGCGAATGACCTGCCCACTCGCATTCAGCTTGAAGCCCGTGCGGAAACCCCCCGCGATGATTTCTGCCGAGTCCGAACCGACCAGCTTGACTGTGAGCGGTGAGGGTGCTGCCTGCTGTGGGTTGACGCCGATGCTGTTGACCGCCCCCGCTTTGGCCGCGCGGATCACGAACTCCGCGTACAACTGCGAATTGGGGATTACGGCGAGCGTCCCCTTGGGTGCGGCAGCGCGCAGCGTCACGGGTTGGCCCTGCTGCACGACCTCGCGCAGAACGCTGTCCCCCGTGAACGTGATCTTGAGCGGCGTTGTGGGCGCGTTAGGCGGCGGCGAGCCGTCGGCGCGCGTGACGCTCTGCTGATACCAGGCCACGGTGCCGTCGTCGTTCAAATGAATGGTGTACTTGAGGATGTTCGTTTGCGGGAAGTGCCGCAGGATCGACCCCTCGATGTGATTCCCGCGCTGCTCGAAACGCTCGATGGCCACCGTATCGTTGCCGAGCCTAACGAGGAATGCCCGGGCCTGTCCCTGGACCGTGAACGGTGCCAGGAGGACGGCCGCGGCCATACCGACAATCAACTTGCGCATTGCTGCTCCTTTTGGTGTGAAATGTGTCATGAGGTCCTATTTGCGGACGAGCTCACCGTCCCGCACCCAGACTTCGCGGCCCACTGTGACCGTGGCATCCGTAAAAAAGTTCCAGCGCACGTACCCGCCAGTCACCTTCCCTCCGAGCTCGCTATTGTCGCCTAACGAGAGGCGCACGACGCCTGCGCCGTACCCGTAATACGGGATCCAGCGCTCCCCCGTCTTCGGAATTGCCAATAATGGATTGAAGCCGAGTGCGAATTCGCGGAACGCGCGGCCCGCGTCGCCGGCTCCCTGAAGCTCTCGCTCCACGCTCCCAGCACCGGTCCGAGCTTCGAGCGAGACTACGCGTCCACGCTCGAAGCGCATAACGAGTCCGTCCACGTCTTCGTTACCCCAACGGCTGCGCGGAAACGCGATCGTCCCTGTCACCGACTCCTCCATAGGCGCGACACGGATCGCTCCCGCCGGCAGCTCGATCTCGCGATCTATGAGGTTGCGTGCCTGACGAGCGCGGGATCCACGAGCGTCGCCGTCCTGCTTCGTGACCGGGCGGTCGCCAATCGTGAATCGGATATCTGTGCCCGCCGGCGTCGTCACGCGCACTTCGTTTGCACGCATCGCCTGTTCGAACGACTGCTGGATCGCGCTGAGCGCGGCATAGTCTGTCTCGAGCAGCGCGCGCTGATAGAGCGCTCCACGTTCCGGCGTCACGTCGATGACGGCGCCGTTCATATCGTATGCACCAGCCCAATGGAAATGGATTGTGCGCATGCGACCACCCTTTGCGGTGAGAAGTCGCTGCAGCACCGCATACGGTTGGTGCGCCGGAGTGGCCCCCGGCAGCATCACGCCAACGTCCACGTCGCCCAAATTCGCATCTGCGGCGCTGCCACTCGTGAAGGTCGTCGCCCATTCGGACGGTGTGGCGCCCGATGCCGCCATGGCGCCGAGATCCTCCGCACCTGCCGCGCGGATCGCGGCGCGCAATGGGGCTACGAGTGCATCGGCCATCTGCGGGACGCCGACGAGCAGCACGCGCTCGCCTTTTTCTGGAGCGATGCGTTGCACTATCGCGCGAGCGATGCGACCCCAGTCTGGGGAAGCCTGCGCGGCGAGCGATGTTGGCGTTAGGCTGGCGGTCATCACGAGCACGGATCCGCACAGCGCGCGGAGGGGGAACCGCATAAGCGTCTGATGCTATCCACCCGACTCGGCCGAAGCTAGCACTTTCGCAAGGTAGGGCCCGCCGGACCTGGGGGGTTGACGGCTTGCTGTCTCCAGGGGTCGGTCGCATTATAGCCCGCAATGACGGACTCACCCGTCGAAGCCAAGACCATCCTCCTGATCGAGGACCGTCGTGAAGTGCTCGACGTGCTTGGGCGCACGTTGACGAGCAACGGCTTCTCGGTTTTGACAGCGATGGATGGGGATGAAGGGTTGCGGATAGCGCTGGACAGGCGACCCGACCTCATCATCCTCGATATTGGGCTGCCCAAACTCGACGGGATCAACGTCGCGCGCGAGCTGCGCAGCCGCGCGTTCACCGCGCCGATCCTGATGCTGACGGCGCGCGACACGGTGCCGGACAAGGTGAGTGGGCTCGAAGCCGGAGCGGACGATTACCTCGCCAAGCCGTTCGACTACGACGAGCTGCTGGCGCGCGTGCGGGCACTACTGCGGCGCTCGGTGCGCGAGCCGGACGCCACGGTCGTGCGGATCGGCGATTTGACCGTGGACCTCGTGACGCGCGACGTGACGCGGCGCGGGCGTCCCATCTCGCTCACGCAGAAGGAGTACGGGCTGCTGGAGTATCTCGTTAGGCACGCCGGTACACCCGTGACGCGCGAGCAGATCTCCGAGCAGGTGTGGCGTCAGCCGTTCGACGCCAATACGAACATCGTGGACGTTTACATCAATTACTTGAGGAAGAAGCTGGACCTGCCCGACTTTCCGCCCCTGGTGCACACGGTGCGCGGCGTCGGGTACGTGCTCCGGCCACCGGCCGACGTGCCATCCGGCGAGGAGAGCGAGGCGAACATCCGCTAATTGTCCGCGGATTCCTCCGGATAACACAAACTGCCTCCCCTCTTGCGCCCGACGATTCCGGTGCTAATTATTTCGCACGCTGCTAAAATCTTAGCACACACGCTGTGGGAGACCCTGGTGACAACTCGTAAAGCCGATGAGCTCAGCCGCCGCGAACGTCAGATCATGGACGTGATCTACAGGCGCGGAACGGCCAGTGCTGCCGAGGTGCACGCTGCAATACCGGATGCGCCGTCGTATTCCGCCGTGCGTGCCTTGCTGCGCATCCTCGAAGAGAAAGGGCATCTGAATCATTCGCAGGACGGGCCCCGTTACGTCTATTCGCCGGTGGTCTCGCGCACGAGCGCGCGCGAATCGGCGCTCCGTGGTGTAGTACGCACGTTCTTCGGCGGCTCCGCGACGGAGGCAGTGGCGGCGCTGTTGGACATTTCTGATGGAAAACTCTCGCGGGACGATCTGGACGAAATCGCCGGCCTCATCCGCCGCGCGAAAAGGGAGGGACGCTGATGCTCGACTTCATTCCAACCTTCGTCTCGTGGTGGACGGAGTCTCCGTTGCTCGCGAGCGCTGTCGTTCTTTGCGTCAAAGCATCGGGCATCCTTCTATTGACTGCCTTCGTGGCGCTGACTCTCAGGCACCTTTCGGCAGCCAAGCGTCACCTCTTGTGGGCCGCGGGGATCGTCGCCGCCGTCATCCTCCCGTTTGCAACGCTCTCGCTTCCGTCCTGGCGTGTGCCGGTCCGTTACGTCGTTTCGGCGCCGGCGTCTCCCGCAGCAGCGCCGGCCGCGAGTGGCCTCCCGTTAGGCACGCCTCCGCGCGCCGACATGACGCCGCGCGCCGATATCGCGCCCATTGCACCTGAAGCCTCGGTAACCGGCGCCGCGCCTACGATCTCCGTCGCCACTCCGGTCGGCACCGTGCAGGCGACGTTAGGCAGTCGTCGGCCGCTCTGGACCCCGGGGACCATCGGCATCGTCTGGCTGCTCGGCGCCCTCGCGTCCATCTGGCCGCTGCTCGCCGGTGTGACCGCTCGCGCAAAGCTCGAGAATGAAGCTACGGACCTCCTCCCTGGACCGTGGGAGCGTGCGGTGCGTTCGCTCCGCGCCGACGGGCTCGTACCGTCACGTGTGCGCATCATGGCATCGACGGACTGTGAGACGCCGATGACGTGGGGCTTCGTGCGTCCCATTGTCCTGCTTCCCATGCATACAACGTGGCACGAGGACGAGCGGCGCAACGCGCTGCTGCACGAGCTTGCTCACGTTAGGCGTGGAGATTACGTCACGAAGCTCGTCTCGCGCGTGCTCTGCACGATCTATTGGTTCAATCCCGTAGCGTGGATCGCGGCACGCGCGGAGCGCCTGGCGCGCGAACAGGCGTGCGATGACGCGGTATTGCTCACGGGCTCGCGTCCGTCTCTCTATGCCCAGCAACTGCTGGACGTCGCGTACAGCACACCCAGCGTCATGGCCGTCGCCGCTCTGCCGATGGCGCGCCGGTCGAATCTGTCGCACCGGCTGCGCGCCATTCTGGACGGTGCGCACGACCGTTCCCCGATCGGGCGGCGTCTCGCCGCTCTTACCGTGGGGACGGTGTGTGCTGTGGTGCCACCCATCGCGACGCTGACACCGGACTGGGTCGGCAGCGTCAAAGACATGCCTAACGAACAGACCGAAGCGCCGAAGGCGACGCCACCCGCGCCAGTGCGGCAGCTGGGGCTAGTGCAGCTCATGAATGGACAGCAGCCTGCAGTGCTCGTGACCACGCAGACGCCGGGTCAACAGCAGGGGGTGTGCGTCCCCGCCGGACGAAAACCTGCGGCCAGCATCACCGTTCACGATGGCAGCTCCAATAGCACAAAAATCCTGCGTGTGAAGTGGGACAACGGGACCTGCCGCATCGAGCTCAATGCGCGCGGCGAGTTCACGCTCTCGCCTAACGCGGACGATGTCGTGACGCTGTCGTCCCGCGGCTTCTTCGAGGTGGAGCAGGACGACGGCCGCACGGAGCGGCGCGTGCGTCTCGAGCGCGATGGATCCGAGATCACGCGCACGTATTGGGTCGATCGCAGACAGGTCCCCTGGAACGCGGAAGCTGCCGAGTGGTTCGCTCAGACGATCGTGACGCTCGATCGCCGGACCGCCTTCGCCGTCGATACGCGTCTCCCGCTATTGTTGCGACGCGGCGGCGTGGACGCAGTCCTGGCCGAAGTTGCCTTGATGCAGTCGACCTATCCGCAACGCGTCTACTACACGAAGCTGATCGAAGTCCAGCGACTCACGCCGCAGCAACTTGCCCAAGTGCTCGAAGCGGCGTCGCGCAACTTCGATTCCGGTTATGAAAAGACCG
>DATFBW010000307.1:0-11119 GCA_035253645.1 Gemmatimonadaceae bacterium
GTCGCTCAGTTGCTCGGCGTGCTACGAAACGGTAAGGCGGAACCCTTTTTCTTCCATTCGTCATCAGGCAGGCTAGCCGGCGCCATCGCAGATGACGCGGCGGATCCCGAGATCTCGATGCCGATGCCGCTGGAGCTTACCCCCAATTGGGAAGGAGCTAGAGGTTCAGGCGAGGAACGCATTGGCTTTGCGCGAGTTGGCGTACCTCACCTCGTGGTGGTTGTGCAGGACCTCGAAGCCGTCGACGTCGCAGCCCGCGGACGCGAGCTGCGGAACGACCCATCGCTGCGCGATGGCGCCAATGTCAATTTCGTTAGGCGACTCGCACCCGGCCGCTGGGCGATGCGCACGTATGAGCGCGGTGTGGAGGCAGAGACGCTTGCCTGCGGCTCGGGCTCCGTCGCCGCAGCTACGTTGCTCGCCGAATGGGGCATCGAGCCGAAACACGAGCGAATCCTGATCCAGGCCCGGAGTGGGCGTGATCTCGCCGTCTCTTGGAAGCGCGTCGCGGGCAACCTGCAGCCATTCCTGAGCGGCGAAGGACGCCTCGTTTTTGCCGGCGAGCTCCGCGACCTTGGCTCCGATACGACCTGATCGAGGCAATTAGAACGCCTTTTGGTTGTCTGCAGGCACTGTCGCTAGTCGCGACCCGAGCCTCCGCTTGGTTCAACGCACTGCGCGGGCTCCTTTAGTGGCCGCTATCACGTCGCCGGCTTGCAACAGAGTCTATCAGACGGAGTGCGGAAGCGCGCAACAGCTACCCAAGACTTTTTCCCGGAACGAGTTATGGTCTGTTCCGGTCCGGAGGAGATCCACATAAGGGGAGTGTTTTCCACACATTTACTGGCCGGTAGCTTTACATAACACATATTATACGGCCCAACTGTCTAGCAGGCTCTTCCGCCAGTCGAGCGGCACTTTGACGACAGAGCGACTCGATTCGAGCCGCTTTAGGTGGCCGTTTAGCTAACCGGTTTCGCTGTGAGCTCGCCGATGCGCAGTTTCGCCTCGGGCTGCATGGGCGACCGCTCGTCGTTCGCGAGCGTCTGCCAGATCTGAAGGGCCTTTTCCTTCTGCCCCGCGGTTGTATACGCCCGGGCCGCATCGGCGCGGTACATGTCCCGCTCGACGGTGCCGTGTGCCGTCTCAGCCGCTCGCTCGTACTCCGCAGCCGCTTCGGCTGGTTTGGACAGCTGCTCCAAGCCGGCAGCTCTCAGGGCGTGTACAGAGGCCACGAATGCTCCTCCAGGGCCGCCGCCGACCGTCTCAAGGACCTTGAGGCCGGAGTCGACCTTGTTCTGCTCGAACAGGATCTGGGCCAGCAGCAGACGCCCCTGGGCGCCGGAATTCGTGGACCCGTATCGGACGATCAGCTTCTCCAGGTCCGATTGGGCGAGCGGGAGGTTTCCCGACCCAAAGGTGCGTGAAGCGCTCATCAGCGCCTGCTCCGCACGTTGCTCTTTGATGGCCGCGGAGCGCCGCCACATGTACGTCGCGACCACAACCGCAAGTAGCGTTATTCCCACGTAAGTCGCGATCCGGCTGTGTTGGCGGATCCAATCGAAGAACGCCGAACCGTCGTCATCCACGCGGCGTGCAGCGGGTCGTGCAGTAGCTGTATCGGCCATGCCTTGAAGTTCTGGTAAGAACCGTTGTGTCGGGGCTGCGAAGACCGCTGGTTGCGCGTGAGCTTCTTGCTGAGCCTCCCGCGAGTGCCCCTGGGGTGACTCGAACACCCGGCCAACGGTTTAGGAAACCGCTGCTCTATCCACCTGAGCTACAGGGGCGAAACAGCAGGAATCGTGGAATGTAGCGGCCAACTTGTTGAGGGGAAAGCTGATGCCTTTGCTATGCGACGAGCACGGATTCCACACGCTCGCCAGCGAGCCGGGCGAGCCCGTTCAGGAAGCCGAGGCGCAGCAAGAACGAGCAGCCTACGACGGTGGCGCCAAGCGATCGAATGAGTTGGCAGCCCGCCGCGGCCGTCCCACCAGTCGCGAGCACATCGTCGACCAGGACCACGCGACTGCGAGCGTCGAGCGCGTCGGTATGGAGCTCCAGGCGGTCGGTGCCGTACTCGAGGTCATACGAAACTCCGGTCGTTTGGTGCGGGAGCTTCCCTGCCTTGCGCATCGGCACCAGCCCGGCGCCTAACGAGAGCGCGATGGGCGCTCCGAACAGGAATCCGCGGCTCTCGATCGCTACGACGTGCGATACGCCGTCCTTCATGAATGGCGCGGCCATGTAGTCACACGCGCCGGCAAAGGCAGCGGGATTGGCCAGCAACGGCGTGATGTCCTTGAAGACGATCCCCGATTTGGGGTAATCCGGGATATCGCGGATGAACCGCGCGAGCTCGTTCATGCGCGCCTAACGAGCAATGGCGAATGGGACCGCGAGCTGCGCTTCTATCCCTTCGCTTGGGCGCCGCGTGACACGTTCCACGCGGGCCCCCGGCGGTCCTTCGCGCAGCGCGCGCTCCAGTTTGTCGAGAGCGCCGGGTGGCCCCGCGGCGACGAGCTCCACTGCACCTGAAGGAAGGTTGCGGACCCATCCAGCCAGGTCCAACGCGCGCGCCTGCTCGCGCACGAACCAGCGAAATCCTACGCCCTGAACGCGTCCAGTGACTTCGAAATGCTCGGTCGGCACATTGCTCGTTTACCGTTTCGCGAGCAGTGCCGCAAGAACCGAAGCCAGAACCGATTCGTCCGAGTTGGCGCTGGCGCTACTCCCGAGCTGGACGTGACCCGCGCGCAACCGCTGCGCGATCGACTCTAGCGTGGCAGCAGCGCGCTTTGCTTCGTCGGACGCACGGTCCCGTGACGCAGGAAGGCCGGAGGTGATGAAAGCCGCATCGACTTCGTCGATCAGGCTCTCGGCGGGGAGCTCGCTCGCCGGCGCAACGAATCGCGGAGCCTCGAGCACGTCCGGCTCTGGCTCGCTCAGCATCGTCGAAGGCTCCGTGAGTTCGCTTACTTCGTCCGAGACCGTCGGAAGCTCTCTGGTCACGACGCGTGGTGCAGCGTCCTCTGCAACCGCTGGAACCTCGCGCGTCGGTATACGCGGCTGCGCGTCCTCATAAATCGGAACTTCGACTGTGATTGGCTGCTGCTCCGTCGCCGCATCGATCTGAGGGGCTTGGCGTGGCTCGGCAACGGCCGGCGTGACATCAGGCTCGCCCTCGATCGCGGCAGGTTCTGCGGCAAGCACAACAGGCTGCACATCACTGGGCAACCCGAGATACGCCTTCCAGGCTTCTTGCTCCGCATTTGCGCTCTGCGTTGCAGGGGCGGCTTCGACGGGCACGGTCGCAGCCTGAACAGGCGTGGGACTGCTGATCAAGACCGGTGGAGGAGCAGCCTCTACGTGGCGTGGAGTTGGTTGCGCAGGCCTACCAAAGAAGGGCCGTGGCGAAGCAGGTGTCCGTCGCGCCATCGGAGTCTTGGGGGGTGTCGGCGGCGCCGAGATTTCCTGTTCCGATTGACGGCTTGTAAAAGGTCGGAAGACCCGGGGGGGGCGGTTGCCACCTGGCGTTTTTGTGGGATCCGACATCGCTACGTCTCCAGTCTTTGATCGAAGGGGGTCAAACCCCTCTGATCGCCTGGCCTGGCACGGCGTCGTCTTAGGGAGTTGTGCTCCAACCGTGCGCACCCAAGAGCGGGACGAATCGCACCGGGGTGATGTCACGCTGCTCGTAGCCGTCGCCGCGCCGCGTCACAAGAACGAGCATCTGTTCCTCACGCCCGCCCAGGGGCAGCAGCAAGCGCCCCCCTTCCCCGAGCTGTTCGAGCAGCGGCCGGGGGATTTCCGGGGCTGCCGCGCCGACGACGATCGCGTCATAGGGGGCATATTCGCGCCAGCCGAGCGTGCCGTCGCCTAACAAGAGTGAGACATTGTTCACGCCACATTCACGGATGATGTCGCGGGCCCGCTCCATGAGGGTGCCGACGCGCTCCACGGAAAACACCTGCGCAGCGAGGTGCGCGAGCAGAACGGTCTGATAGCCGGAACCCGTGCCGATTTTGAGGACCCGCTCATGGCCGGTCAGGCGCAACAACTGGAGAGACCGCGCGTGTACGGACGGCTGCGAGATCGTCTGACCGTTGCCGATCGGGAGCGCGGTGTCTTCGTACGCGTTATGCCTAACGCCTGTGGGCACGAACAAGTGCCGTGGCGTTTCATCGAACGCGCGCAGGACCGCGAGATCGGAGATTCCATTGGCCTGCAGAATCTCGAGGAGGCGGCGACGCTTGCCGCGGAACGCCGCGTCTAGGGTACTTTCCACCAAGCTTCGGCCTCGTCAAAGCGCGCGTGATGTGTGAGATCCAGATGCAATGGTGTCACCGACACGAAGCCATCGCGAATGGCTTGGAAGTCGGAACGGTCATCCCCGGCCCACGTAATCTCTCCACCGCCGATCCAGTAGATGGGCCGGCCCCAGGGATCTTGCATCGGCTTTATCGAGTTCGAATAAACGCGACGACCGAGCCGTGTGAGCTTCACCCCTTGGACTTCGTTGGCGGGCACGGGCGGCAGGTTCACATTGAGCAGCGTATCGGCCGGAAAGCTCGGCAAACCGGTTAGATGACGTAACAGCGGAACGAGGACCTCCACCTGCTCTTCAAGGCGTGTGATGTCGGCGCGCAGATCTCCTCCGGCATACGAAATCGCGATCGAACGCACGCCTAACGCGAGCCCTTCCATCGCCGCGGCAACGGTCCCTGAATACAGGACGTCTTCACCCATGTTCTGCCCATGATTGATGCCGCTCAGGACGAAATCGGGCTTGTCCGGCATCAGCATCTCGAGCGCGAGCATGACGCAGTCGGTTGGCGTGCCATCAACCTGATAGCGCTCCGCCCCGCGTTTGGTGGCGCGCAACGGATGGTGTAGCGTGAGCGAATGGCTCGTTGCGCTCTGCTCGCGATCCGGCGCAACGACCGTTACCTCACCGATCTGTTTCGCCGCGCGTACGAGACACTCGAGGCCGTGCGCGAGAATCCCGTCGTCGTTCGTGCACAGAAAGCGCATCAGCTGGCCGCTTCCCCCTCCACTCGTGCCCGCGGAGCGACGCCGCCGCGACCGTTTTCTTCGAGCACCTTGAGGACTTGCCCGAGCTCGTCTTCGAGAGAGCGGAGCGTTTCCAACTCGAGTGCGGCGCGGGCTTCACCACGCAGCTCGCCATTGCGCCGGTGCTCGTCGATTTTCTTGCGCGCTCCGTCGATCGTGTACTTCTCGGTGTAGAGCAAATGCTTGACGAGCAGAATCAGCTCGATCTCTCTGCGCTGGTAGACGCGATTCCCCGACCGGTTTTTGGCCGGGTGCAGAAAGCGAAACTGACTTTCCCAGTAACGCAGGACGTGAGGTTTGAGGTCGGTGAGCTGGCAGACCTCACCTATCGAGAAAAACTCTTGCACAGGTTCCGTCATTCGTCTCGCTCCGAACGGAGATCGCGTGACATGAGAGAAGTGATGGCCGCGCGCGGGTCGAGTCCAGAGAACAGGACGCGCGCAACAGCCTGAACGATTGGCATTTCAATTCCTTCGCGAGTCGCCAGGTCGCACGTGCTTTCCGTGGTAACTACGCCTTCGGCCACCGTCTCCCGCTCGGCGAGCACTTCCGCGAGCGTACGGCCGCGCCCGATCTCGACACCTAACGTGCGATTGCGCGACAAGGCGCCCGTGCAGGTAAGCACCAGATCCCCAAGGCCGGCAAGGCCGGCGAACGTTTCCGCACGCGCGCCTAACGCGACGCCGAGCCGCGTCATCTCGGCGAGGCCGCGCGTGATGAGCGCCGCGCGCGAGTTCAGTCCCAGCTCCAGTCCGTCGGCAATGCCGGTCGCGATCGCCATGACGTTCTTGAGCGCACCGCCTAATTCAACGCCGGCGACATCGTCGTTCGTGTAAACGCGGAGCGTCGCGGCGCTGAAAACCTGCTGCATCGCGGCCGCCGCATCCGCGTCGCGCGATGCGGCGACGAGCGCCGTCGGCTGGTTGCGCGCGACTTCGAGCGCGAAGCTCGGCCCGGAAAGCGCGACGACTTTACGCCCAGGCAGCTCCTGCGCCGCCACGTCGCTCATGAGAGCGAGCGTCCCGCGCTCGATTCCTTTGGTCGCGACCACAACCGTGGCACTCGCAGGTACACATGTCGCGGCCGCGCGCACGACGTCGCGCAGCACATGTGAAGGCGCTGCAAACACAATAGCCTCGCGATCGCGCACGGCGTCGAGCACTTGATCCGTCGCCCGTACGCCTTCGTGCAACGGCACGCCAGCGAGGAAACGCGCATTTACGTGCGCGCGGTTAATGCTCTGCACGACATCCGGTTCCCGAGCCCAGAGGGACACGTCGCCCACGCGTCGCGCGGCGACGTGTGCGAGCGTCGTCCCCCATGCGCCACCGCCGATGACAGCGAGCCGCATCAGTGACGCGCCCCCCGAGCCTCGCGCGCGGCCGCGTCGGCACGCCCCGGACGTCCCAGGCGCCGTTCCTCGCCGCGGCGCAGGCGGGCGATGTTGCTGCGATGGCTCCAGATGACGAACGCAGATACAGCGAGCGACGCGATCAACGCCGCCGAGCGCACTCCCTGGGTCGCGGCAACGGCCAGCGGGAGGACGAGCGCGGCGACGAGAGAGCCTAACGATACGTAACGCGTGAGCCCCAGCGCCACGGCGAACGCCGCGACCGCTGCAGCGCAGGCGACCGGTGTGAGGGAACCGAATACACCGCCCGCAGTGGCCACCCCCTTCCCTCCGCTCTGAAAACCGAGGAAAACCGGGCGCGCATGACCCAGCATCGCGACGAAGCCAAGGAGAAAGCCCCATATCTGCGGGTCGGACAGACCGAGCCATCGCGGCAGCAGCAGCGCCGCCAGTACACCTTTGGCCGCGTCGATGGCCAGGACGAGCGCAGCCGGCCAGGCGCCTAACGTACGATAGACGTTGGTCGCGCCCATGTTTCCCGAGCCCACCTTGCGGACATCGACGCCTTTGGCGCGACCCACCAGGTATGCCGTCGGCACCGACCCAACCAGATATGCAAGCACAAGCGCGAGCGCGTGCATGCGTCAGGCAGCGCGCCGACGGAGGACTACGCGCAGCGGCGAGCCGCGGAAGCCCCACGCCTCGCGAAAGCCGTTATGCAGGTAGCGCACATAGTGCTCTTGCACCAGCTCGGGATGATTGCCGAACACCGCGATCGTGGGCGGCGCGGTTTCGACTTGGGTGGCGTATAGTAACTTCACTTCACGCCCTGCAGCTTGGGGGGGTTGTCGGCGCGATACGAGCTGACCGAGGACATCATTGACTTGTGCCGTGGCGATCCGCTTAAGCCGCTCGGCTTCGACCTCGAGGATGACATCCAGCACGCGCGATACGCGTTGCCCCGTTTTCGCCGACGTGAACAGGAATGGAACGAAACCCAGGAATGGCGCCTTTTCGCGCGCGTCGCGTTCGAAGTGCGCCGCGCTCTTGTCGCCTTTCTCTACTAAATCCCACTTGTTCACGATGAGGATCAGTCCGCGACCTGCTTCCCATGCGAGGGCCGCGATTTTGAGATCCTGATTCTGCAAGCCTTCGGTCCCGTCGATCAACAGACAACAGATGTCGGCACGCTCAATCGCGCGTCGCGTACGGAGCGTCGCATAGAACTCGACCCCTTCACTCACCTTGGATTGCCGCCGCAAACCCGCGGTGTCGACAAAGACGATGTCGCGGTTGTGGTATCGCATCAGCGAATCGATCGCGTCGCGTGTCGTCCCGGCTTCCTCGGAAACGACAAGGCGTTCTTCGCCGAGCAACCGGTTGACGAACGACGACTTCCCGACATTTGGCCGGCCAACGACGGCCACGCGCAACGCCTTCTGTTCCTCGGTCACCGCTTGTGGGATGCGCGCGACGACCGCGTCCAGCAGGTCGCCTGACTGCTTGCCGTTCGCGGCCGAAACCGGCAGTGGATCGCCGGCGCCTAACGAATAGAACTCGTACCAGTCCGTTTTGGCGGGATCGTCGACTTTATTGGCCACCACGAGAAACGGCTTCTGCGATTCGCGCAGGCTTGCCGCGATGTGTGCATCGAGCGGATGCAGCCCCGTTTGAGCATCGACAACGAGAAGCAACAGATCCGCTTCGGCGATCGCATGATCGACCTGCCGGCGGATCTCCGCGTCAAGCGGCGCGCGCGGGTCGTCGGTCAGGCCTCCCGTATCGACCAGCCAGAAGCTGGCTCCATTCCACTCGGCGCGTGCGAAGTGCCGATCTCGCGTGGTTCCTGCCTCTTCGGCCACTATCGCGGCCTGAACCCCAACGATGCGGTTGAAGAGCGCCGACTTGCCCACGTTAGGACGCCCGACAATCGCCACGACCGGAATGTTCATTGTCGCTTAGGCCGCGTCGGCTCCGACCGACCTAACGCTCAACGCTTCACCCGAAAGTGCGTCGACGAAGTCATAAGATGGGAACACAGGCATGGGCGCCGCTTCACGCACGGCGGCCAGCGTATCGTCGTCCAGGAACACGCCGTTCTCGTTGATGGACTCCGCAGGAATGAGAGCGAAATCGACGCCGTAACGCGCGTTCAGCGCCGCGCGGATGTCTGCTCCGACCAACAAGCCAGCCGTCGTCGTTGTGGGACCAAACAGCGAGCTCACAACCGGAATGAGCTCGAAGCGCGCCCCGGTTCGTGTAGCGATGCTCTCGAGCAACTCGGGCATGATTGGCGCCATCGCCGTGCCTGTGACGACGGCGATGCGACGCCCATCGAGGCGCGGCAGATCCTCGAGCTGCTGTGCGAGTCGGAGCCGCAGGTGCGTCACTGCACCCACACCATTCTCGATCTGCGCGAACTCTCCGTAGAAGTCCGGTGAGGGCAGCGCCTGCCCCGCAAGCAGATACAACTCATCAGAGCCGAACACCCACCTGTCGCCACGCTCCGCGAGTGCGCGCTCACCCCAACGCTCTGCGACGGACAAGAGTGTCGTGGCGTGCGCTGGCGACATCGGCGTCCCGGTGTACAAATGAGAGAACTGCGTTAGGCCGACCGGCACGATTGCAACGGATATGACCGAGGCGCCGAAGTCCCACAGGTCCTTTAGCGACCGTTCCAGAACGTCACCGTCGTTCAGACCGGGGACGATGACCATCTGGCAATGAAAGCGGATGCCTTCTCCAGCCAGTCTCGTCAGCTGTTCAAGCACGTTAGGTACGCGCGGGTTGTTCAGGAGCTTCTTGCGCGCCTCCCACGGCGTCGCATGCACTGACACGTATAGCGGCGAGAGCCGATATTCGATGATCCGCGCATAGTCGCGCTCTTTCAGATTGGAAAGGGTCGCGAAGTTCCCATACGCGAACGACAGGCGGTAATCGTCGTCGCGGATGTACAGCGGCTTGCGCAGACCTTTGGGCAAGCCTTCGATAAAACAGAATTCGCAGCGATTGGCGCAACGCCTAACAGTGGGCGGTTCGAGCTCTACACCGAAGGCTTGACTGAAGTCACGTTCGACGTCGTAGATGAGCTGCTCGCCATCGGGAAGTCGCGCTTCGAGCTCGATTGTCTCGTCGGAGCTCAAGAACTCCCAGTCCAGAAAATCATCGAGCGCACGTCCGTTGATCGCGAGCAATTCCGTTCCGGGGACGATGCCCAGTTCTGCTGCGATACTATCGGAGGCGACGCGAGATACGCGGACCATGCTAAGGCGGATGATGAGGGGCTGACGACACCGCAATCGGGGCACCGCCGCGCTTCAAGCAACTTAGTACCTCAGAGTACCGAAGGCAATGCAGCACAACAAGTTGTCGCGCTTCCTTCGCCCGTTGCATAACGCTTGAGCAAACGAAAACGGCGCGAGCCGCAGGGCCCGCGCCGTCACGTTAGGCAGACGCTACGGCTGAGTATTATGAACCCAGCGGCGCGTATTTGAAGGCGATGATTCCCGGCCCCTCAACCTCGAGCCGGAACGACTTGGACCGGCCCGGTTCCACGCCTTCGACAACTGCTTCCTTGCTTGTGACTGTTTCACCCTTCTCGTTCAGGAAGTCGAACTTGAGCGTATAGCTCTTCGCCTCCTTCCCTTTGTTCTCGATCATGCCACCGAGCGTGTGTTTGTTCGCGTCGTGCGCGAAGAGTGTGAATGAAACGCGGACAGGCGCCTCGTTGTAGCGATTGAAGTATTTCAACAGCGAGTCGTTGACCGCCTGGAACGCCTTTACTTCGGGCGAAGTCTGCGTCTTTCCTTTCGCCGCGTCGCGCGCCTGCTCGGCCTTCTTGCGATAGTAGAGCGCCCAGAGTTGGTAGACCTCGGGGTTCTCAGGATCGACTTCCTGGAGCTTCGCGAGCACAGGGGGCATGCGATCATGCTCCTGGGCCTGATCGAGGATCGTCGCCAGGTTGAACAGGCCGTCGCGATAGTAGGGGTTCTTCTGCAGACCGGCGTTGAACAGCTTCACAGCCTCTTCCTTTTTCCCGCTCCGGAACGCGGCGACGCCACCTTCGAACAAGTCTTGATAACCGTACTTGTCAGGCTCGCCCGCCATACGCGTAAAGAGCGCGTTTGCCAGCGTGCTGTCGCCGGCCAGCATCTTCAGGCGCGCCAGCTCTGCTTCGGCGCGAGCCTCACCGGGAAACTCTTTCAGGTGTGATTCGAGCAACGAGGCCGCGTCCTTGAGCATCGCGGTCTTTGCGTCGCCTTCCAACGTTTCGGCATGCGACGCCATCATCTGCACAAGGCTCATCGTCACCGACTTGCGCTCGTTCACTTGCGCAGTGTCAGTCGCCATCAGCGTCACCATCTTGCGGAACGCGTCGATCGCGCCGGTCACGTCGTTGTTGGTCTGCTTGACGTTGCCGAGGACGTTGTAGGCGATGTGCGAGTAGCGGTACTTGTCGTAAACCACGAGAGACCGTTCAGCCAGCATCGCCGCTGAGTCGAGCGACCGCGCGTTGTACGCGTTCACGGCCTTATCGAGCAGCGGAGCGGCCGCGCGACGGCGATACGCCTCTGTCTCGTCTACACACTGGGGCATTGCGGCTTCAACCACATCGAAGGCGCTGTCGGCGGCCGCGAGGAGGTCGATCTGCCCTTCGGGTGCTGTTGTGAAACCGGCGGTCTGACGCGAAACGACCTC
>DATFBW010000308.1:0-9361 GCA_035253645.1 Gemmatimonadaceae bacterium
CCTCGTCTATGATCCCGCCGCGTATCGCAGCGACGGCGGCGGGCTGCGTGAGATCGCGCGCTTTCAGTTTCCGCGCCAGGAAGATCGCGAGCGTCTCTGCCTGGCGGATTACTTCCGGTCCGTCGAGTCGGGCGACGTGGACATCGCGGCGTTTCAGATCGTCACGGTGGGTAGCGCCGCCACGCGCCGCTTCGAGTCGTTGCAGGCGAGCGATCAGTACAGCGAGGCGTACTTCAGCCATGGTGTCGCCGTAGAAGCCGCGGAAGCCACGGCGGAATGGCTGCACCGCCGCGTTAGGCGCGAGTTGGGACTCCTACCTGCCGCCGGCAAGCGCTACTCGTGGGGGTACGGCGCCTGTCCGGACCTGGACGATCACGTGCAGGTGTTCAAGCTCCTGCCCGCCGAATCGGCGTTAGGGATGCAGCTGACGAGCGCATTTCAACTGGTCCCGGAGCAGTCTACAGCCGCGATCATCGTCCACCACCCCAGCGCCAAGTATTACACGGTGCGCGAGCTCACGGCGCCGGCCGGAGCAAGGGCCGGGGAGCAGGGAGCGGGGAGCGAGGAGCGAGGAGCGGCGTGAATCGCATCGAGCGGCTGATCGATCCCGAGCGCGTCGTCGTGTTCGATGGCGCGATGGGGACGATGCTGTATCACAAGGGCGTCTTCATCAATCAGTGCTACGACGAGCTGGCGTTGCGTGCGCCGCAGCTCGTCCGGGCTGTGCACGAGGCCTACATCAAAGCCGGCGTCGACGCGCTCGAAACAAACTCTTTCGGCGCCAACCGCTTCAAGCTGCAGCAGTACGGGCTCGAGACGCAGGTAACCGCGATCAACCGCGCGGCGGCTGCTGTCGCGCGAGAAGCGGCGGGCGAGCTGCGGCTCGTGGCCGGCGCGGTCGGTCCGTTAGGCATCCGCCTGGAGCCGTACGGCCCAACAAGCACGAGCGAAGCGCGTGAGGCGTTCGCCGAGCAGATCACGGCGCTCCGCGAAGGCGGGGCGGACTGCATCATCCTGGAAACATTCGGCGACCTCGACGAGCTCGCCCAAGGGATCGCAGCCGCGCGGCAGGTCGACGCGACGATGCCGGTCATCGCGCAGGTCACAATCGGGACCGACCTCCACACGCCATTCGGCGCCTCGCCAGAGGACGTGGCACAGCGCCTCGATGCGTTAGGCGCCGACGTCATGGGCCTCAATTGTTCCGTCGGACCGCAAATAATCCTGGAAGCAATTGAACGGATGGTGCCGGTAACGCGGCGCAAGCTTAGCGCGCAGCCCAACGCCGGAATGCCGCGCGACGTCGGCGGCCGCTCGATGTACATGGCGACCCCCGAGTACATGGCCACGTACGCACGCCACCTGCTGCAGGCAGGCGTGAAGGTCATCGGCGGCTGCTGCGGCACCACGCCGGAGCACTTGCATGCGATGGTGGAATCCATTCGCTCCATCGTGCCGCGCCAGGCGCACTTCGGCGCTGCAACGCAGGTCACGCCTGCCGGTGGCGACGGCGCTCGACCAGACGCGCCACCCAGGCCGGCGGGAGCACAACCGGTTCCGCTCGCGGAGCGATCCCGCTGGGGGAAGAAGGTCGCGTTAGGCGAGTTCGTCACCTCCGTGGAAATCGTTCCGCCGCGCGGCGTGGATGCGACGCAGATGCTGGCAGACGTCGCCAAGCTGAAGGACGCCGGCGTGGACGCGGTGAACGTCCCGGACGGCCCGCGGGCCCAGAGCCGCATGGGCGCCGTCATGACGAGTGTATTGATCGAGCAGGCCGTGGGCATCGAGACGGTGACACACTATTGCTGCCGCGACCGCAACCTGCTGGGCATGCTGAGTGACTTGTTAGGCGCGTGCGCGCTCGGCCTGCGCAACTTCCTGCTCATCACCGGGGACCCACCCAAAATGGGGCCCTATCCCGACGCGACGGCCGTCTTCGACATCGATTCCATCGGCCTAACGAATCTGGTTCGCAATCTGAACCACGGACTCGATCCCGGCGGCAACGCCATCGGTAAACCGACGCGCTACGCGATTGGGGTTGGCGTGAACCCCGCCGCCGTCGACCTCACGCTCGAACGCAAGCGCTTTCAGTACAAGGTCGAAGCCGGCGCCGAATACGCGGTCACTCAGCCGGTGTTCGACGTGGCGCAGCTGGAACGTTTCCTCGCAACGCTGGACGGCGCACGCATCCCGATCATCGCCGGGATCTGGCCACTCGTTTCTGTACGCAACGCAGAGTTTCTCGCCAACGAAGTGCCTGGCGTCGTCGTGCCGCGCGAAGTCATCGAACGCATGCGCCGCGCGAACGAGAAGTCGAAGGAGCACGCGATCCAGGAAGGGATCGCGATCGCCCGCGAGATGTTCGATCGCGTGCGGCCGGCGGTCCAGGGTGTGCAAGTCTCCGCCCCCTTCGGGAAGGTCGATCTGGCGCTGCAGGTCTTTCGCGCCTAACGAGCCTGCGCGCGCGCCGGCCGAAGGCGGCGGGCGAAGTCGACCAGGCCGGCTCCGGCAGCCAGTAAAAACAGCCCCTGGACCGGATACCGATAGCGGATGTCGGCCTGAATGGCGTAGTGCAGCAGCGAAAACGCGACGATCGCAGTCAGCCAGAGACGTGCTGCGACCACATGCGGGTCCCCCCGCCGCACATGGCGTCCAAACCAGCCGATCCCGAATACGGTGAGCAGGGCCAGAAACACGGTCTTAACCGGGTGATTGGCGGTAGGTAACCAGAACTGGACGAAACGAGCTGACGTTAGGCGGAGGAACGCGCCGGGATGGTCCGCGATCCAATCGACGGCCTGCCGGCGCAACATCGCGTGATACGCCCCTTCCCCCATGTTCATCACCTTGATCGCTTCGCTGCGGCGCAGCAGCGGATGATAACGGTGCATCACCGCCGAATCCGCCATGTTGTCCAGGAAACGCGGGTGGGCTGCGTCGTTGTTCGAGATGAACAGCTCGAGTCCGAAGTTGGACCTAACGAGTAGCGGCGCGCGCAACGCAAGGCTGCGCTCGACGCTGTACGGCACGAACACGAGCATCGCACCCACCAGGGCGGCCACGCCGTGCGTGATAGTCAAACGCCGCCCGGCGCTCAGGGACGGCAGTGCCCCGACAACCAGCAGCGCGAGCAGCACCGGCAATAGTGTCGGCGTCAGCAGAACGCCGACACCCCAACCCAGTCCGAGGAGCGCCCAGTCGCGCGTGTCGCGTCGGCTGTGTTTCGGATCGAGCCACACCGCCGTGAGCGACACGAGCAACGTCGTCGCGAGAACGACGTACGGTGTTTCGAAGCGGCCGTTCGTCTCGAGCCAAAGGAAGAGTGGTATGGCGGCGAGTGCACCTGCGACAACTCCGGCGCGCCGCCCGATTCCCGCGCGCTCCGCGATCAAGGGTAGGAGCGCGGCATGCAGCGAGATTATCGCGCACGCAACGAGGCGGCTGGCGAGCCATGCAGTGTCGGTATTCCCACCGAACACTTTGATGAAGAGAGCGAGCAATAGCGGAGTGAACGGCGCAACGTGCGCCGTGGGTCCTGTCGGCCCACCGTATGGGTTCGCGAAGCCCTCTCCCCGGCTCAACGAGTACGCGACGGACCCTGGCTCGTCGAAGAACTTCTCATCGCCTTGTGGATCCAGCAGGACCATGGCGGCGCGCGGGATAAAGGCCGCGAAAAACAGGATCCAGGCAACGCGTTGCGTAGCAGTCTTCGTGGTGAGCAGTCCGGATTTCCTCGCAGGAGCAGCGGGGGAGCAGCGGGGGAGCGACGGGGTGCGTACAGCGTGATAATGCGTGCGAAAACTTATGGCGGCGCTTGTCTGGTTCGCCTTGGCCAGAGGGCCCGGGACGGCGCCGTCTCGCGGTCTTGACGATGCCTGTCACACTACCATATAGGTAGCCGGTTAAGTAATCGTGGCGACTCCCCCTCGGTCGCACGGAAACAGGTCACATCCCCTCCCCATCACACCCATTTGTTGGAGGAGTAGCATGCACACTCGCACGTTGGCATTAGCGCGGTGGGCGGCGGCAGCGGCAGTCTTCCTTGGCGCATCCGTAGCATATGCGCAAGCGGGAAGTATCGCCGTTCGCGTCGTTGACGCCGGAACCTCTAACCCGATCGATCAGGCGCAGGTCTCGATCGTCGGCACGAACCTCGGCGGCCTGACGAATTCAGACGGTCGCGTGCTGCTCCGGAACATCGGGCCCGGGACGCATCAGCTGCGCGTGCTGCGGGTCGGGTACACCGAGCAAAAGAAGCCTGTCACGGTGACGGCCGGGCAGCAGGCAACCGCGGAATTCTCGTTAGGTGCGGTTGCGGTAAGCCTCGCGCCTGTCGTCACAACAGCGACCGGTGAAACGCGGCGCGTCGAAGTCGGCAACACAGTGGCGCAGATCGACGTCGCCAAGACCGTCGAGGTGACGCAGATCAAGAACGTGGACGATCTGCTCACGGCGCGCACGACAAGCCTAGCAGTGACGCAAGGGAATCAGACTGGTTCCGGCAGCCGCATGCGCATCCGCGGCCAGTCGTCGCTCAGCTTGAGCAACCAGCCGATTTTTATCATCGACGGCGTCCGCATGACGAGCAACGCGGACAACACGAACCTGCCGACGGGAGGAGCGACGCCGAGCCGGGTTGGTGACATCAATCCGGACGAGATCGAGAACATCGAAGTCATCAAGGGACCATCAGCCGCGGCTCTCTATGGGACCGCGGCCGCGAATGGAGTGGTTCTCATTACCACGAAGCGCGGACGCGCCGGTCAGGCGCGCTGGACGGCGTACGCTGAAAGCGGACTACTGCGCGATCGCAACACGTACATGACGGCGTACACGCTGTTCGGCAAGCAGACCTCTACTGGTCAGCCGGCCCCGATCAACTTCTGCAACCTCCAGCGCGTTGGCGTTGGCCAATGCACGATCGACAGCGTTGCAGCGCTCAACATCTTCGAGGAAGACTCGCTGACGCCCGTGGATGACGGGTCGCGCAGCCAATACGGCTTGCAGCTGTCCGGCGGAACCGAAGCGATCCGCTACTTCCTGTCGGGCGAGCGGGAGCAGGAAACAGGCGTCATGAAGCTCCCGAAGTTCGAAGAAGCTCGCATGCAGGCCCAGGAGATTCCGATCCGCGAGTGGACCGATCGTCCAAACGCGTTAGGCAAGAACACCGTGCGCATGAACCTCAACAGCACGGTGAATCCGCAGCTCGATCTCGCATTGTCGTCCGGTTTCATCAACCTGACGCAGCGATTCTCACTGGAATCGAATGCCACGGCGGGCCTGGGCTCGCAGGTGTTCGGTGGACCGGGGTGCTCGATCTGCGCTCCGGAACGCCTAACGGGAAGTGCAGCGCCCCTCAATACTCCGCTCCGTGGGTATCGAGCCTGGACTCCTGGTTATACGTGGCAGGAAAAGAACGAGCAGCAGGTGAACCGTTTCATCCTGAGCGGCAACGCCAACTGGCGTCCGCGCAGCTGGCTGCAAAACCGCCTCACGATCGGTAACGACTTCGCCGCCCGATCGGACTCACGCTTCCTGTTCAACGGCGAAGGCCCGCCGATCACGAACATTTACCGCAATGGCTTCAAGAGCAACTGGCGGCAGAACCTGCGCAACACGACCGTGGATCTCGGCAGCACGGCGACCTACAACCCGCTGGCATGGCTCAACCTCAAGACCACCGTTGGCGCGCAGTACGTGAACGAAGAGACGGCTCTGGGTCAGGCGATCGGCACCGAGCTGCCGCCGGGCGCACAGACGCCTAACGGTGCGGTCACGCGCACGGCCAGCGAGGCAACTACGCGCGTGAAGACATTCGGCCTCTTCGTCGAGGAAGCGGCCGCCATCAACGACCGATTGTTCCTCACCGCGGCGCTTCGGACGGACCAGAACAGCGCGTTCGGTACGGACTTCCAGCGCGTGTATTATCCGAAGGCGAGCCTGTCGTGGCTCATCTCGCAGGAGAATTTCTTCCCCACGGTCGGCTGGTTGAGTGAGCTGCGCATCCGCACCGCCTACGGCGCATCCGGTGTCCAGCCAAACTCGAACGACGCGCTCCGGTTCTTCGGGACTTCCATCCAGAGCTTGCAGAATGCCGACGTCGGCGGCCTGCAAATCGACGCGTTAGGCAACCCCGACCTGCGTCCCGAGCGGAGCACGGAGATCGAGGGTGGCTTCGAGGCCAAGTTGTTCAACAGCCGTCTGAGCTTCGACCTGACATATTACAACAAGCGCACCAAGGACGCGCTCATTTCAGCGATCGTGGCACCGTCCGCCGGAGTGGCTGCGAACGTGCGCCGCAACCTCGGCGCTGTGCGCAACGAAGGGTGGGAGATCCTGAGCTCGGCGCAGGTGCTGGATCGTCGTTATGCGGCATTGGACGTCTCGCTTAGCTACTCGACAAACGAAAACGAGCTTATTTCGTTAGGCGGCACCCCGCCGCAGATCGGTACGAACACGCGCGTTGTGGAAGGGTATCCACTGTTTGGTTTCTGGGAGAACAAGATCCTGGGCTGGGAGGACAAGAACGGCGACGGCCTGCTCACGTACTTCGCGGATCCAGCGCGCAACGAAGTGTTCGTCGATTCGGTGGACAGCTTCATCGGTTACACCCAGCCGCGGCACCTGGCGACGTTGACCACTGGCTTCGAGTTCCTGAACCGGCGACTTCGTTTGCAATCGTTGTTTGATTATCGCGGCGGCCACCGCTGGTACAACAACACCGAGCGCATCCGTTGCACCCGTCCGAACTGCGGCGGACGCATGGATCCCAACGCGTCGTTCGAAGATCAAGCTATGGTCATCGCGGCGCTCGAGCACCCCGCGCGTACCAACGCGGGCTACTTCCAGAAGGGTGACTACGTGCGCTTCCGCGAGCTGTCGCTGCAGTACTCGTTCAGCAACGACCTGGCGGCCAAGCTGCTGCGTGCGCGCAGCGCGAACATCGTCATGTCGGGACGGAACTTAAAGCTCTGGACGGCGTATCGTGGCACCGACCCGGAATCGGACTTCCAGGCGACTGTCGACAACGACGTGCCTTCGGAATTCCAGACGTTAGGCCCGCCCACCTATTTCATCCTTCGACTCAACGTTGTCTTCTAAACACGCTTACCGAGAGGATATGTTCATGCGATATGCATTTCGTTTCGGCGAGCGCTTGAAGTTCGCTACGCTAGGCGCGGCACTCGCGCTGGTTGCGAGTTGCTCAAGCGTCACCGATTCGCTCCTGGAAGTCGAAGATCCTGATCTCATCGCACCCGAAAACACAAACTCGGCTGCCGGCGCGATCGCCGTGGCAAACGGCGCATTAGGCAGATTGAACGATGTTACGACGGGCGACGAAAGTACGTGGCTGTTTGGAGGGCTGCTGGCGGACGAATGGGGCACCAGCTCCACGTTCATCCAGAATGACGAGGCCGATTGGCGTAAGGTCCAGGACAACAATAGCTCCGTGGGCGGCATGCTGCGTCGATTGTACCGCGTTCGCACCGCTGCCAATCAGGCCATCAAGCTTTTGAACGAATGGCAACCAACACGCACGGCACTCCGAGCCGAGATGTATTTCGCGCGCGGGTTCGCCGAGCTGCAGCTGGCGTCGGACTATTGCAACGGCATTCCGATAAGCGACGGCACGGAAATAGAGATCGTTTTTGGCGAACCGGAGACGACGCAAGAGGTCTTTAACCGCGCCATCGCGTCGTTCGACAGCGCCCTCGCCATCGTGGGTACTGCGACCGACGCCGCGAGCGTGCGCGTGGCCCGTGCGGCGCGAGTTGGCAAGGCCCGTGCACAATTAGGCAACAACCAGTTTGCGGCAGCAGCCACGACGATTGGCGGCACGACGGGAGTGCCGACAACATTTGCGTACCAGACAACATCGTCGCTGGCGGCAGATGACAACATCATTTGGAATCAGGGTTTGAGTGCACGTCGCTACAGCGTGGCCGATTCGCTGGAGGGAAACAGCCGCAACCTACTCGTTAGGAACGCGATTCCATTCTTCTCGGCGCGCGATCCGCGACTTCCGGTGACCGATACTCGGACCGTGGGACAGGATGGCGGGACGTTCGTGCGCACCACGACGCTGTACGATCGCCTAACGCCGATCGACGTAGTGAGCGGTCTGGATGCTCGGCTGATCGAGGCAGAAGCGGCGCTGCGCGGCGGGAACGCTGCGCAGTGGCTGCAGATCCTCAACGATCTGCGCACGGGGCCCACTCGCATCACGCAGGTGGGAACCGTGGTGCTTGCGGCGACGGCTCTGCCGCCGCTGACGGACCCCGGTACTACCGAAGCGCGCGTGAGTCTGCACTTCAGGGAGAAGGCCTTCTGGACGTTCAGCCGCGGCCAGAGGCTGGGGGATCTGCGTCGCCTCGTGCGCCAGTTCGGACGGACCCCGGATAATGTCTTCCCCGTTGGCCCACACTATAAGACCAGTGCGTACGGGACGGACGTGAACTTCCCGATTCACCCCGACGAATTGAACAACACAAACCTGCAAGGCAAAACGCAGGTGTGTATCGATCGGAACGCCTAACGAAACTGGCAGGATGGTGAAAAAGGAGGCAGCAATGCTGCCTCCTTTTCTTTTCTCCCTAGTCTTTAATCGTGAGCTCGTAGCTCGTAGAATGGCCAACGTCTAAGAGCTGACGACTAAGAGCCAACACTAAGGGTTAGGAGCTAATTGCGGAGCTTGATAGTTCCGCCATCTTTCGATCCCATGTCCTTCGAGCCCCATACGGTAGCACAGCCGCTGACGGCGCTGTCGCAGGATGAGGTCCTGTTCCGCGACGCGGTTGCGGCGTTTGCGGCCGAAGAGGTGCAGCCGCGCGTCGCCGAGATGGAGAAGGCGTCGAAGATCGATCGGGGATTGATCGACAAGGCATTCGAGCTTGGATTGATGGGGATCGAAGTGCCCGAGGAGCACGGCGGTGCGGGCGGCTCGCTCATGATGGTCACGCTCGCCGTGGAAGAGCTGGCGAAAGTCGATGCTTCGACCGCGGTGGTGATCGACGTGCAGAACACGCTCGTCAACTATCCGATCACCCGCTACGGCACGCCCGCGCAGAAAGCGAAATACCTGTCGCGGCTCTCGGCCGATGCAGTAGGCGCATACGCCCTGTCGGAGCCCGGCTCGGGCTCCGACGCGTTCGGTCTCGCCACGCGAGCCGTTAGGCAGGACGGCCGCTACGTCCTCAACGGCCGCAAATTGTGGATCACGAACGGCGCCGAAGCCGCCATCTACGTCGTCTTCGCGACGCTCGACCCCGCGGCCGGCTACAAGGGCATCACGGCATTCATCGTGGAACGCGAGTTCCCGGGTTTCCGTGTGGGGAAGAAGGAGGATAAGCTGGGGATC
>DATFBW010000309.1:0-4355 GCA_035253645.1 Gemmatimonadaceae bacterium
CGCCGTCACCATGTTCGCGTACTCGGCGATGAAGAACAGCGAAAACTTCATCGCCGTCACCATGTTCGCGTACTCGGCGATGAAGAACAGCGAAAACTTCATCGCGCTGTATTCGGTGTGATAGCCGGTGATGAGCTCCGACTCCGCTTCCGGCAGGTCGAACGGGAGCCTGTTTGTCTCGGCAAATGCGGAGATGAGAAACACCACGAACGAAACGGAGAGGAGCAGCACGTTCCACAAGTGCATCTGCGCCTGCTGATTCACGATCGTGCTCAGGGTGACATTCCCCGCTAGCAGCAGCACCGGTATCACGGACATTCCTAACGAGATCTCATACGAGACCATCTGTGCGCTGGACCGCAAGCCGCCTAACAGGGCGTATTTGTTGTTCGATGACCAGCCGGCCAGTACGATGCCGTATACGCCAAGAGAAGAGATCGCGAGGATGTACAAGAAACCGACTGGAAGGTCGGCGACGACCATCTCGATGCGTCCCCACGGGGAGGCCCACGGGGCGCCGAACGGGATCACGGCCCACACGATCAACGCCGGGATGAACGACAGCATCGGCGCGAGCATGAAGATCGCCTTGTTCACGTGCGCCGGCAGCGTCTCTTCCTTCATGATGTTCTTGAGACCATCGGCGAGCGGCTGGAACAGACCGCGCGGACCGACACGGTTCGGACCGAGCCGCCGCTGGATCCACGCCGAGATCTTGCGTTCAGCGAGCGTGAGGTACGCGACGCCTAACATGTAGACGGTGAAGACCAGGAGCATCTTCACCACCGTGATCGTGAACCACGGCCAGAATCGCGCCGGTTGTTGCCGGTCGACGATCACTTGAAGCGCGGTCAGCGTCGCGAAAATCATGCGGCCCCTGCGGGCTGGTTGCTGAGCACGGGCAGCCCACGCAGGCCGAGGCGCTCGTAACTGAGCCCATTGAAGTCGCTGTGCGACGATGCCAAGGCGGAGAACACGGCTCCGGCCGTGTAGTACTGGGCCGGCTCACCGAGAGCACCTAACAAGTCGGCCAACACCATCCAACTCGGCCGCGCGTGTCCCGGCGCTACTTTCGCCTGCAGGAAGCGCTGTACTCTGCCGCGCAGGTTCGTGAACGTCCCCTCCTCTTCCGACATGTTCGCGATTGGCAACGCGGCCACGACGTTACTCAACCCCTCGGGGAGCGCGGTGCCGATGACAATCACGGCAGCCGCGCGCGCAACATGCATGATGTCCTGCTGCGTGAGCTCGTGGTCCGCGATGACGAGCACGTCTTCACGGGTGAGGCTCGTCAACGGTGAATCGCTCTCGTGAAAGCCCATCAATTCGGCGCCGCGGACGTTAGGCGCCCGTTCCGCGCGCAAGGCGAGATCTTCCACGGCTGCCAAAGGCGCTTCCGGGCCACGCTCGACGCGAAACGCGCCACGGCCGCCACCCGCTTTGCGTACAACGCGCGACAACAGGTGGAGCGCCTCATTGGACAGACCGGGCGAGGCGAGCACCAAGACGCTCTTTCCGCGAAGGGCGTCCGCTGCGGCGGCGATCGCAGGCTCCCACGCCGACGTCGTTAGGCCGCCATTGCCGGTAACGAACGGCGTTTCCATGCGGTCGCGCCTGTTCAGTTTGCGATACGTCGTGCGACCGTAGTCGCACATGAAGTACGCATTGACTGCTTCGTTAGGACGCGGCTTGAAGCGCATGACGACATTGTCACGCGTCTCGACGATCGTGTTGCAGCCCTGTGTACAGCCAGGGCACACGGAAGCCGTGCGGTCCAGCTCCCACGCGCGTGCCTTGTTCAAGAAGTCCTTGGACAAGAGTGCGCCGACCGGGCACAGATCCACGACATTGCCGGCCCACGGATGCGTGAGGTCCTTCCCTTCAAAACAGCCGATGTATGCTCTGTCGCCCCGCTCGCTCACGTTGAGCGTCGGCTCTTGGGCGACATCCTCCATGAACCGCACGCAACGCGTGCAGAGGATGCACCGGTTAGGCACGTAGAGCACATCGCCGCCGAAATCCTCGACCGGATTGAACCGCTTGGGCTCCTTATAGCGCGAATCGACCCTCCCCTCGGCGAACGTGTAATCCTGCAGCTCACACTCACCCGATTGATCGCAAATCGGACAGTCGAGTGGATGATTGATGAGCAGCATCTCGAGCACGCCAGTCCGCGCCGAACGTGCCTTCTCGTTATGTACCGTGACGACTTGCCCTTCAGCGACGTAGGTCGCGCAAGCGGGCATGAGCTTGGGCGACTTTTCGACATCCACGAGACACATGCGGCAGACGCCCGCGATCGGCAGTCCCGGATGGTAGCAGTAATGCGGGATGAGCACGCCGACAGTCTTCGCCGCCTCGAGGATCGTGGTCCCCGTCGGCACGGACGTCGTCCGCCCTTCAATCGTTAGGTTGACGAGCGGCGCGTCCGCCATCAGGCCACCACTGGTACGGCCGGCACCGACCTTCGCTTGATGAGCGCCTCGAACTCGCCGCGGAACCGCTGCAACGCGCTCACTACGGGCGCAGCGCACGAGTCACTCAACACGCAGATCGTTTTGCCTGTCATCTGCTCGGCGATATCGAGCAGCGTATCGAGATCTTCGCTGGTCCCGTCTCCGGCGACGATGCGTTCGACGATTTTCGTCGTCCACGCTGTCCCTTCGCGGCATTGGGTACACTGCGCGCAGCTTTCATGGGCGTAGAAGCGAGCGAGTCGCGCAACTTGCTTCGGTATCGACTGCGCGTCGTCGAACACGATGCATCCCGCCGAGCCTAACATCGTCCCCTGCGCGACCATCCCCTCGTAGTCCATGAACGCCGCTTCTGCCTCGGCCATGTTCATGAAGGGAACCGATGAGCCGCCGGGGATCACCGCCTTGAAGCGCCGGCCGGGTGGTGGTCCACCGCAGACTTCATACAAGAAGTCCTTGAAGGGGAATCCCATCTGGACTTCGTAATTCCCTGGTCGTGCAATATTGCCACACACGCTCCAGAGCTTGGTGCCCGTGCTCTTGGGGTTATCGGGCCGCGCCATCTTCTTATACCACTCGGCGCCGTTATTCAGGATGTGCGGCACCGCCGCGAGTGTCTCCACGTTGTTGATCGTGGTGGGCATGCCGAACACGCCGGACACCGCAGGGAATGGAGGTTTGATTCGCGGATTGCCGCGCTTCCCTTCGATGGAGTTCATCATCGCGGTCTCTTCACCGCAGATGTATGCGCCGGCGCCCTTATGTACCCAGACGTTGAGAGTCTTGCCGGAACCCATCGCGTTAGGCCCGATGAACCCGGCCGCGTAGGCCTCTTTGACCGCCGCCTCCATTTTCTGCAGCGGCTCAGTGAACTCGCCTCTGATATAGATGTAGCAGGTTTCGGCTCCGATGGCATACGACGCGATGGCGCAGCCCTCGATCAAGGCGTGCGGCGTCCAGCGCATGATTTCGCGGTCTTTGAACGTTCCCGGCTCCGACTCGTCGGCGTTGCAGCACAGATAGTGTGGCTTGCCGTCGCCGAGCTTCATGAAGGACCATTTGAGACCCGTCGGGAAGCCGGCGCCGCCGCGTCCACGAAGGCCCGAGTCCTTGACGATGTTCGTGATCGCCAAGGGCTCCATGCCTAACGCCGTTCGCAGGGCCTGATAGCCGCCGCGCTTGCGCCACCCTTCGATGCCGATCGCTTCACGGTCCCCGAAGTACTCGGAGAGAACCAGCGTTTCGCGCGGATGTGGCTTGTGGGGGAAGCCCATTAACTACAGGTCAAAGGTCACAGGTCAAAGGTCAAAGCCAGCTCAGAGCTAAGGACTAAGAGCTAGCAAGCATTCGCACTATTTCCGGCACTCTTTGTGGCGTAACACTTTCAATGAATTCACCATTGATCATGACCGGTGTCGCGAAGCCGCAGGCACCGAGACATTCCACTTCGATCACGGTGAACTTACCGTCTGGCGACGTAACGCCTAATTCGTCGCAGCCGGTGTGCTTCAGAAAAGCCTGCACGACGTCCTCCGCGCCACACACGTTACAGGGCGTGGTCGTGCACACCTGGATGAAGTGCCGCCCCACCGGGTGCTGATGGTACATCGTGTAGAACGTGACCACGCCCTTCACGTAGGCGGGCGTCAGCTCCAGGGCCTCCGCGACCTCGGCCATCCCGGCTTCGCTCACCCAGCCGCGTGCGTTCTGCACCATCCACAGCGCGGGGAGCAGCGCCGCCATCAAGGCGTCCCCGCACGGCCACCACGACGAGCCCTATCAGCCGGTCTTCACCGGTGATCGGCGCGCGAAGCTCGACGAGCTCCTCGCACGCTACCCCACGAAGCAGGCCGCGCTCCTGCCGGCACTGTGGATCGTGCA
>DATFBW010000310.1:0-8554 GCA_035253645.1 Gemmatimonadaceae bacterium
CGTAAGTCTGCGCACTATCTGTCGAAACTGTGTGCTTCGAGGATCACCGTCGCGTGCGCGGAGCCGGCATCGTGTGTCATCGAAAGCCAGAACACCGATGCGCCTAACTCGGCAGCTCGTTTTGCGGCGCGGCCGTGGAGCATCAGCGATGGCCGGCCGCCGTCATCGACGCACACTTCGATCTCCCGCCAGGAAATCGCGCGTGCCTCTTCGCTCCCACTGAGCGCCTTGAACGTCGCTTCCTTGGCCGCGAGCCGCGCGGCAAAATGCTGCGCCGGACGGCGCTTGCTCTGACAGTAGGAGGTCTCGTTAGGCGTGAACAGCCGGTGCAGCGCGCGCTTCCCGTGTGCATCCAGCATGTGCTCGACGCGGCCGATCTCCACGATGTCTACACCGAGTCCAACGACCATTATCGGTCCGCCGCCGGCTGCAGCACCAGGGCCACTTGGCCCCACGCACGATCCGACGCGGTGAACACACGTGCCGCAGCGAGGACCCAATCGCGCCAGGCGGTAAGGCGATGCTCTTCAGGGGACTCGAACCATGCGCTCGCCGCAATGTGCAGCCCTTCGCACATTGCGAAGAGCACTTCACAGCACTCCTCCAATTCGGCGCCTAACGCGCGCTGCTCGGGGAGGTTCTCGGGCCAGCGCCCGCGCGCCACCTCCGCCAAAAACTGGTTCACCTGCGTTGCGATCGTCGGCCCGTCGAGCGCGCGGATCTTTCCTTCGGCGGTACCCTCCATCTCCGCACGGCGGCGCGCGTCGAGCACCGGCGCGAAGAAGCGCGCCTGCGTATTGGGATCTCCGCCGCGCCGAGATCCAACGCTCCGCGCTCCACGCGCCAGCTCCGGCAGCGCACACGCGCGCTCCTGCATTGCGCGGCATAATCCGGCCAGATGATAGGTGCTCGTTAGAGAGACATTGCCGGCAACACCAAAAAGCCATAACGCGTCTGCGCGAAGGGCAAATCCGGAAAGGTCCGCAAAGGGGACGCGCCATTCCGCGCGACCGTCGGACCAGGCGAGCACGATCCCGCGCTGGTGAAGCCTAACGCGCGCTTCACCCTCGACCATGGCTCCACGCCACGCGCCTGAGGCGAGTGCCCGCGGAATCAGGATCGGCTCATCGGGCTGTAGCTCAGGCATCGTCGATCGCCTGCAGAACGGCGGCGGTATCGCACAAATCGCCGAACGCGGCGTGCGGGTCGTGTGCTTGCAGGTCGGTCACGGAATAATTGCCCGTGGCAACCGCAATTGCGCGTGCTCCGACGCCACGCCCGCACGCGATGTCGGACGGCGTATCGCCGATGAGGACCAGGGCAGTGCCCGACATCTCGGCCGCGAGCGTTGCCCGCGCGCGCTGCAGCGCGATTGCGGGCAGCTCGGAGCGACTCTCATGATCCGACCCGAAGGCGTTGATACGGAATCGCTGCCCAGCGATGCCTGCTGCCTTGAGCTTGGCGAACGCTCCCGGTTCTACGTTGCCGGTGAGAAGACCGATCACGCGATCGCTCCGCGTTTCCAGTGCGTCGATAAGAGCGACCACGCCAGCGTAACAACGCACGCGATCGGCGCCCAGGCGCAGCTCCTCGTGCAGCTCCGCGACATATGTGGAGATCACTTCGGCCATGCGGCTGTCGATCGTTGCATCGTCGAACCCTGCATCGCGCATGAGCTCGCGTACGATTTGTTGATCGGTCTTGCCGTCGTAGCGATAGCGCGGCTCGCCCTTGGTGCCGAACACACGCAGCAACGCGCGTTCCATCGCGCGTCGGCCGGCACCTTCGGTGCGCAGGATCGTGCCGTCGATGTCGAAGAGGACGACCTTCACACGCGGGCGAGGAGGAGACCGGTCATGATGAGCAGGGCGCCACCCAACTGCCATTGCGTGGGGACCTCGCCTAACGCGATCCAGGCGATTGCCATCGCGAACAGCGGCTGCAGGTTGGAGTACATCGACGTGCGCGTGGGACCCAGGCGTTTGAGACCGATGTACCAAAAGGCTGTGGCGACGAAAAGCGCGCCAATGCCGCTATAGACGATCGCCGGCCAGAGAGCCGCAGGCGCTTCTCCCCACGATGCGCGCAGCATGGCGGGCGCACCTAACGCAGCTGATACGAGCGCCCCTCCCGCTAGCGTGTAGGCCATTACCTCGAGCCAGGTTGCCTCCGTAGCGATCGGCTTCAACGAAACGGCGTAGAACGCCCAGCTGCAGACCCCAGCCAGGATCAGCAGCGCTCCGGCCATTGAATCCTGTCCCGCCGTTGCTGCTGCGCCGGTCCCAATCAACAGAACGCCGACACCGCTCAACTGGAGTGCGATGCCTAACCATCCGCGTCCGGCGATCCGCTCGACGCCGCGTGCGCGGCCGAAGATCGCGATCACCGCCGGCGTGCTGGCCATCAACAGCACCGTCGTCGCGACACGCGAGCGCGCGAGGCCTTCGATGAAAAAGAATTGATACAGGCCATTGCCGAACATGCCTAACAAGAAGAGGCGCCCCTTGTGGCGCGTGGCGAGTGCGTTGCGGTCGCGCCAGAGCACCAGAGCCAGGTACGCGGCCGCGGCTCCCAGGACGATCCGCGCTCCGTTGTAAGCAAGAGGCTCGACGTACCGCGTTCCGTACTTGATAACGCTGTAGTTGATGCTCCAGATGAGCGCCATGCTCGCGAGCAGAACATCGGTGCTGCCAATGCCTGGTCGCCGCTCGACTCGATCGCCGGTGTGGGCGCCAGCGGTGTTTGGCGATCCGATTGGAGCTTTCTGCTGCACGCCGACGGTCATCGACGAAAAGTAGCCACCGAACGTGGCGCACTGCAGCCACACGGGTTGCGATATCGCCACGAAGCGTCAGGCGGTACTTTCACACCCATGCATGTCACATTCGCAATGTTCGCGGACGCGGCCAACCTGTCTCAGGAAGGCAAGCTCAATATCCTGGGGGTTTTCGACGCCTTACAGGTCGCAACCCTCCCGACCGTCCATCCGCGTGCGAGTCTGGTCGTCAGGCTGAAGGGTGCGCGCATAGAATCCGGGACGCACACCGTGTCGCTGCACTGGCTCAACCCGGCGGGAGTCGAGCTCTGGTCATCGGTTGGAGAGCTGGATGTCGCGGCCCCTCCGCCTAACGTGACGGAGATGGATATGCCGCTCATCGCGAATATCGACCTCCCGCTGGATGTCCCCGGCTCGTACACGATGCGCATCGCGCTCGACAGCAAGCCGAGCGCTGACTTGACGCTTCAGGTGCGTGCACCGGCGCCGATGGCTCCGGGCAGCGCCATGCTCAGTTAGTCAGCCAGACCGGGAATCCCCTCACGTCCTTTCGCCAGGCGCACCGCGCGCTCGATCGCCGTTTCCAGCGTACGCGCCGCGATGACTTCAATTCCCGGCAATGCGGGGACGGGACCGTCGCCACCCTGCGGGCAAATGGCGAAGACGATGTCGCCATCGAACGACGTTCCGGCCGGCGTAATGCGCCGGTGCAGCGCGGCGGAGCTGGCGCGCGCGAGCTGCTGCAGTTCCGCGCCGGTGTAAACGGCATTCGTGGCAATGACACACAGGGTCGTTTGTGGATCTGGTTGCACTGCGAGCGGCGCGACGCCTAACGCCGCATCGCCGATGATGCTCGCGGAATCGAGCCAGCGGCCATCTGCATCGCGCGCGCCGGCGATGATTTTACCCTCGGCGTCACGGACGTCGCCGAACGCATTCACCACAGCGATGGCAGCCACTGAGACGTCGCCGTGTAGCTCGATCGCGCGGCCGACGCCGCCTTTCATCGCGTAGTTGCGTCCTGCTGCCTTGCCAACCGTACATCCGGTCCCTGCTCCGACGCTGCCCTCCGCGATGTCGTCCGTCGATGCTCTGTCGCAAGCATCGTAAGCCATCTGCGGTGATGGCCGGGAGTCGAAGCGACCGAGGGGGGCCAGGTCGAATACGGCGGCGGCGGGGACGATGGGGACGACGCCACCAGCGATTGGAAAACCGCGGCCACGCTCCTCCATCCAGCGCATTACGCCGGCCGCTGCGTCGAGTCCGTACGCCGACCCGCCTGTCAACAGGATTGCGTCGATGCGTTTGGAAATATGATCCACGGCAACCGTGGGGACTTCGCGCGTGGCGGTGGCTCGGCCAACGATGGCCGCCGCGCCGCGCCATGCGGTGGTGCCGTCCACGGGACGGATGACCGTCAGCCCCGTCGCGCCCTTTCCGTCGGTCGCATGTCCGACGGCGATGCCTAACGAGCTGAAGTCGCTGGTGCTCACGCCTTCGCCGACGGCGGCGCCTCGTTCTGGAGCGCGGCGCATTTGGCGCAGCGCGTTACGCCGCGCATGGAGCAGATCTGGCAGATGAATGTGCCGCAGCCATCGCACGGATACCCCTCGGACGCACGCTCCTGCCGTCCGCATGCGCGGCACACCATCAAATCGCGTTCCTGCATCTGCATCGTTGGTCCTCCTCCCGCAGGACTGCCTAACGGTATCGCGGGAACCGGTCGATTGGTAGAGCGGAGCTATAGAGTTGCCAGCGCCAATGCCCGGCGCAGGTCGTCGAGGCTGAACGGTTTGCCGATAACCGGACGGCCGGATGCCTGCAGAAAGGCGTGCGTGTCGGGCGCGGTGGCATCCTCGCCCGTGACGAAGACGATACGCCCGGCGTGGGAAGCATCGCGCACAACCAGCTCGCGATAGAGCGCGTCGCCGGCGATGTCGGGCATGCGCAAGTCGAGCAGGATCAGGTCGAAGGAACGATTCGCGAGCCTGTCGAGTGCTTCGCGGCCCGACGCCGCGACGTCCACAATGTGACCTAACGAGGAAAGGTAACGCGCCACGGCGGTCCGGATGGCGGCTTCGTCGTCGACCACGAGTACTGCCAGAGACACACCTGACTGTGCGGGAGCTTCTTCGGGCACCGCATCGATCGTCGGCGGCGAAAGCGGAGTCCCCCGGTCGCGCTCGAAGCGAGCCACGCGCTCGCGCAGCGCACGGTCTTCTGTGATATCGCGCAGCACGGCCAACGCACCGCCCACACGACCCTGGATCAAAAGAGGCGCCGCGATGACATGAGCCCAGCGAGATTCTCCCGACGCCGCGATGTACCGCACGTCTCCATGCTGGCGCACGCCGTGCAGCGCGCCGACGAATATCCCCCACACGGCATCGCGGTCGCGCGGATCGACAAACACAGTGAAGTGATCGCCCAGCACTGCATCGCGCACTCGGCCGATGGCGCGCTCGAACGCCGCATTCGCGCTCGTGATATTCCCCTCTTCATCGACCGTGCAGATGCCGTCCGATGTGATCTCCACGAGCTGCTCGAGCCGTGCCTCCACCTCTGCCACCGCATTCGCGCGGCTGCGCTCCTCGCTCACGTCGCGCGCCACACACAGCGCTCCGACAACCACGCGCCCTTGCCGCAGCGGCGTCATCGTCACGGAAAGGAGACGGCGCAGGCCGCTGCGCCGCGCGGCACGACACTCGAAGCGCCTAACGACGCCGGCCAACGCGTCGCGCGCATACGCCGTGACGCGGTCGATGTCGTCGCTGTCGAGGTAGGGCACGATGCTCCGTCCTAGCAATTCCTCCTGTGCAGCGTCGAGCATCTGGCAGGCAGCCTGATTCGCCGACGTGACGGCCCCACGCGCATCGAGCGTGAAGAGCGCATCGTTCACGGTGTCGAACAGATTCCGGTACCGCGCTTCGGTTTGTGACACGGCATCGCGCGCACGGCGTTCTTCGGTCACGTCGCGCATGGCGATAACAACGCCCGTCGTTCGATCTGCTTCACGAAGTGGCGCGAGACTCACCGCGGCGACACGTCGCTCACCGTCGCCGCGCACAACCAAATATTCGCGCCGCTGCGACGTCAATGATGAATTGCTTTCGGCGGCCAACTGGATGTGCGAGTGTACTTCCTCGCTCGTCTCCGGAATCACGAGCTCGGAGAAGGCGTTGCCGACGAGCTCCTCGCGGCTGAGCAGCTCGTGCGCGGCACGATTTGCGAACGTGATAACGCCGTCGGGGTCCGCGATCAGCAGAGCATCCACTGCGGATTCGACCACGAGCCGGTTGCGCTCACTCAACGCACGCGTCGCGGTGATGTCGTCGAACGTGACGATCGCGCCGCCGTTAGGGTGCGGCGCGGCAGTTACGTCGAAAACGCGGCCGCGCACTGTGGATGCGAGCGTCGCGCGGACCATACGTCCTTCTCTCGCCACCCGCGCGAGCGGCGCCTTTTCGTCACCCGCGCGATCCTCGTGCAACACGGCCTCATAGAAGGAGCGACCAGCGAGCTCCCGCGGCGTCTCGAGGCCCGACAGCTGCACGGCGCGTGAGTTGTAGCGCAATATCGCCCCACCATCGTCCACGACCACCATCCCCACCCCAATCGCATCGAACGTTGCGCTCCATTCTCTCCCCGCCTCGCTGACTTCTTCGAACAAGCGCGCGTTGACGATTGCTACGGCAACCTGGTCCGCGAGACGCCGCAGCACGCGAGCGTCGTCGTCTGTAAATGGAGCCTGGCGATTGAAAACGGTGAGGACGCCGATCGTTCCCCGCACGGTCACGAGCGGTACCGTGAGCACTTTTTCAATAGTCGTGACCTCGTAGGCCGGGCGGTACGCTCCGGGATGGGCACGAGCTTCGTTCGCGATTATCGCCGATCCTTCGCGCACGGCTTTGCCGTCGAGCGTGGTCCGCACGGGAAGGTGCAGGCCACTGAGCAAGTCACCGCTCCCTAACGAGGACACGATGTGCAAGTATTCGTCACGGACGAGCGCGACATACGCGCCTTCGACGCCTAACAGCGACATGCTGTGCCGCAGGATGAGGCGCAAAACCTCGCCCATGCGCAGCGATTCCCCTACAGCCCGCGCAATCTCCGCGAGCGCATCGCTCTGGCGCCTTTCACGCTCGCTCTCCGTGTACAGTCGCGTGTTGCTGAGCAACGTCGCTGCGAGCGCGCCAAACGTGCGTAGCACGTCGAGGTCGCGCTCGTCGAACGCGCGGGCCTGCGCCGAGTACACGGCAACAACTCCGTAAAGCCGTCGGCCGTGGGTTAGCGGCGCACAGGCGAGCGACCGCGCGATCCCGCCGCGTGCAGCATCGACGATTGGGTGCAAGAGCGCCGCGTCTTCCGAGTCGGTGATGAGCACCGGCTCGCCGCTCCGCCCGCATTGTACGATGACGCCATCGCCCGCGGGCAGGATTTGCGATTCGGCATCTACACCGCGCGCGTGATGGACGAGCAGACGCAGGGTGCCGCGGTCCAGTTGTGGATCCGCGACGATGACACCATCGCCGTCGAGCAGCCCAAGGGCGCCCCGGCCCAGCGTTTCGACGATCTCGCGTTCGCCCTCGGCGCGCGTGAGCGACATCGACGCGACTTGAAGGCGCGACAACAGGATATCGGCATCGCGCAGCGGCGACGGGGTCGTAACCGATTCGAAGGAAGAAAACGACTCGCTCACCGGGGGGGATACTCGTTAGGCGCGGGCCGATGCCGCCGTTCTGGGAACGAGCAGCGCGGCCGCGCCGGCATCGACGCTGATTCGTACCGGAGACATCCCGACGATTTCACCATCTGCCTGAAAAATACGCGGCGGATCACACTCAATGACGACTTCACGGGCAGGGATGAAATACATTCGACCATCGCTGCGATAATCCCGCCGCATGATCCGCCAAACCAGGCGCACCGCGTCCCAGCCGCTGCGCGGCGCATACACACATACGTCGAGACGCCCGTCGTCAGGTGTGATCCCGGGCCCCAACGCAAAGTGACCATACAGCACAGAGCCAAAGTTCGCGATCAGCGTCAGCGACGTGTCGTGCTCGTAGGTACCCTCTTCTGTGACGATGCGCACGTGAAAGCGATCGTGACGAAACGCCGCGGCGCCCGCAGCAAGCACATAGGCCAGCACGCCGAGACGCTGCTTCGCCTGTGCCGTCGTGCGCTCGATCATCGTGGCGTCGATGCCGACACCAGCGCCGAACGCGAACCGCCGCATGGGCTCGCTGTGGATGCATCCAAGATCGATGTGCCGGACAATGCCGCCGAGCAGACTATGAACCGCGCGGTCGACGTCGAGCGGGATCGCGAGTGCGCGCGCCATGAGGTTTCCGGTGCCTGCTGGGATGATTCCAACCGGGATGCCGGTATGCCGCAGCGCATGCAACACTTCCATCACCGTTCCGTCGCCGCCGAGGGTGAACACCGCATCGGCGTCGCGCCGTTCCATCGCAAAACGCTCGGCGTCGCCACTCGCGGTCGTTTGCCGCAGATCGACGGCGCAGCCTGCGGCGGCAAGGGCCCGCTCAGCGGCGTGAATCCGGCGCGACCCCGTGCGCGCCGCGGGGTTGGCGACAAGCAGTACGCGCCTAACGGCTAATACCGCCACGCGCGAAAGAGATCCAACCCGTATTGTGGCGGAGTTGCGGTGAGTGTGCGCGTGCCCGTGAGACCACAAATCACGCTCTGTGATGCGGGCTCGCGGCTCAACGATAAGCCGAAACCCGCTTCCAGCCGGTGCTCGAACCGCAGGCCGAG
>DATFBW010000311.1:0-3756 GCA_035253645.1 Gemmatimonadaceae bacterium
CGGGGCTGGCATGGCGAGATGGAGTATATGGCGCGCCATGGCGCGCTTCGCGCGCGCCCGGCCGAGCTCAAGCCCGGAACGCTGCGCGTCATCTCCTGCCGCATGGATTACCTCGACGATGCGCCACAGGGCGATCTGCCGGGCGCCGAGGTCGCATTCGTCGCGCGATACGCGCGCGGCCGCGACTACCACAGGGTCCTGAGAGACCGCCTGCAGAAGCTCTGCGATCGCATTCGCGAGCAGGTCGGGGATTTTGGCTATCGCGTCTTCGCCGATTCGGCTCCGGTGATGGAGGTCGAGCTGGCAGCGCGCGCCGGGCTGGGCTGGCGCGGCAAACACACGCTGCTTCTCAGCCGCGATGCCGGCTCGTGGTTCTTTCTGGGCGAGATCTACTGCGATATTCCCCTCGACGTGGACGCGCCCGAAAAAAATCGTTGCGGCACCTGCGCGCGCTGCATCGACGTGTGTCCCACGCAGGCGATCCGCGCGCCGTACGAGCTTGACGCCCGGCGCTGCATCTCGTATCTCACGATCGAGCACAAGAGCGCGATTCCGGAGGAACTGCGGTCGCTTATCGGCAACCGCGTTTATGGCTGCGACGATTGTCAGCTCGTCTGTCCCTGGAACCGTTTCGCCAAGCTCAGTCCTGAAGGGGATTTCCGGACGCGCAATGGCCTGGATCGCGCCACGCTGCTGGAACTTTTCGCCTGGACCGAAGAGGAGTTCGACGAGCGTCTGCGCGGCTCACCGATCCGGCGCATCGGCTACGAGCGCTGGCTGCGTAACCTCGCGGTCGGGCTGGGTAACGCGCCGACGACATCGGAGGTCGTTGCCGCACTGCGCGCCCGAGCGGACCATGCCTCCCCGCTAGTTCGGGAACACGTCCGTTGGGCACTCTCGCGCCATGCAAGCTTGGCAGCCTGACCACTTCCTGCCCGGGTTCGAGGCGCTAGAGCTCGAGTTCCCCGACGACTACGATGGCCGTGTCCTGGCGACGCTCGTACGCCTGCCCGTGCGCAACGCGCCGCGCGGCTCGGTGCTGTGGGTGCATGGCTTCATCGACTACTTCTTCCAGCGCCATGTCGCCGAACGCTTCGCGCTCGAAGGCTACGCGTTCTACGCGCTTGACCTGCGCAAGCACGGTCGCTCACATCGGCCCCATCAGCATCCGAATTTCTGCAGGAACATCGCCGAGTATTACGCCGACATCACCCGCTCGATCGATGTCATCGGTGAGCCCGTGCTGCTTGCCGGGCATTCCACCGGCGGACTGATCACGTCGCTCTACGCGCACGAAGGCCCGCACCGCGAGCGCGTGCAGGCGCTCTGGCTGAATAGTCCGTTCTTCGACTGGAAGCTTCCCGACTGGCGCAAGGCGCAACTGCACATGGCGGCGGCCTTCGGACGCTTCTTCCCGTTCCTGAGCGACCGGAAGACGCTCCTTCCCGACTACGGCCGCTCGCTCCTCGACGCGGGGTGGCAGTTCGACCTCGCGCTCAAGCCGCTCGAGGGCTTTCCGGTGTACTACGGCTGGCTGGGCGCAATCGCCGATGCGCACGCCAAAGTGCATCGCGGCCTCGACATTCGCTGCCCGGTGCTCTCCATGCACTCCGATGAGGCCGACATTGTTCTCGACTGGCGCCACATCTCGCGTTGGTCCCGCTCGCTCGGGCCCGACGTCACCGTGCTCTCTTTCCCGGGTGCGATGCACGATGTGACGCTCTCCAATCCAAAGATCCGCGAGGAGGTATTCAGGCAGCTCTTTGCCTGGGCGGAACGAGTCGTAATGTCGCCAGCGTAGCCAGACTCCACGCGACGTAGGCGCCCGTGAAGACCCATTCCGGCGCGTCGTAGTAAAGGAAGTAGCGCACCCAGCGCCCAACGAACGATTCTGCACGCACGCCACCGCGCAGCGCGTCTTCCCAAACCGTAAGCGGGCACATCACGCCGAGCAGCGCCTCGGCCGCGACAAACGCGATCGCGCCGAGATGCAGATAACGAAACCAGCGATTGCGCACCCATGCCCATCCGACTGCTGCGCCGATCCACACCGAAAGGAGTCCGCCGACGATGAAGAGGACGATGAAGAAGTGGACGACGAGGATCAGGTCGGCCATCATCGCGCAAGCATGGCACAACGCTTCCCGAAGCTCACGTTCGAGCAGATGAACGCCGCGCAGCGCGCAGTCGCTGCCGAGATCACCGCCGGTCCGCGTGGCGAGGTACGCGGCCCGTTCATCGCGCTCCTCCACAATCCCGAGCTCGCGCGTCATGTGCAGCGACTGGGTGAGCATCTGCGCTGGCATGGCAAGCTCCCGCCCAGCCTGAAAGAGCTTGCCGTGCTGGTCACCGCGCGGCGCTGGACCTGCCAGCACGAGTGGGTCATGCATTCCAAACTCGCGCTAGAAGGCGGCCTTGCACCGGAGGTCGTCGACGCGATCCGGGCCGGCAAAGAGCCGAGCGCCATGTCCGAGGACGAAAAGGCCGTCTACGGGTTCTGCCGCGAAGTACACACGAGCGGACGCGCGGGCGATGACTCCTTTGCTGAGATCGAGCAGCGCTTCGGCCTCGATGGAGCGCTTGAGCTCATTGCGCTCAATGGCTACTACACGCTGATGGCGATGGTGCTCAACAACGCCGGCCTGCCCCTGCCGGGGAATGTGCAGCCGCCGTTGAAATAGGTCACCGCGTCGCTCTACTCGACGATCTGGTCGGCCCGGAGAAGCAGCGCCGGCGCGATCGCCAATCCCAAAGCGTTCGCCGTCTTGCGGTTGATCACCAGGGAATACCGGGTGGGCTGCACGGCCGGCAGATCCGCCGGCTTCACCCCCTTGAAGATCCGGTCGATGTAGCGGGCTGCCTCGCGGAATTCGTCGTCGAGATTGGACCCATACGACATCAGCCCGCCCTCGCGAACGAGGAGACTGGACTCATACATTGCGGGAATGCCGTTGGCCGCCGCGAAGTCAACGAATTGCTTGCGATTGATGTTCGTGAGCGCATCCGCGATCAGGAACATCGCGTCCGGCCTTCGGCGGCTCATTGTTGCAAACGCGGTAGCAAAATCCTCTGGTCCGCGCATGCCAATGGCCTGAACCTCGACCCGCAGGGCGCGCGCAGCTTTCTCGATCTCTCGATAGCGCAGCGTCATCCCGTAGTCGGCTTCGTTCCAGAGGATCGCGATCAATGCCGCGTTCGGCACCGCCTCCTTGAGAAGTTCCATGCGCTTCGAGCTCAGCTCGATGGATTCGTCGCTCAGCCCGGTGATGTTTGCGCCCGGACGCGCGAGGGTCGCGATCCAGCCGACGGCGACTGCATCCCCTGATGCCGGCGCCATGACAATGGGAATTGTCGTCGTCGCGCGCCGTGCTGCCTCCGTCGATTTGCCTCCCTGCGCCACGATGACGTCCACCTTGAGCCGAACAAGTTCCGCAGCCAGGTCCGGCAGTCGCTCGAACTTCCCCTCGGCAAAGCGGGATTCATAAACGACGTTACGACCCTCGACGTAGCCAAATTCTCTCAGCGCTTCACGTAGCGCCCGCGGCGGTGCGCCGTCGGGTGTTCGACCTGGCGCCGCGAGGTGACCAACGCGAAAGACTTTCGAAGCGGACTGTGCAGCGGCCGGAGGCCACGCCGGGGGTGCGCCGAACACCATGGATGCGATGACCGCGAATCGCAAACCCAAGCCGTACATGGTCGTCTCCTCCCCGACAGGTCACGTTACCTCGCCTATTCAGGGCGCGCAATCAGCTTGCG
>DATFBW010000312.1:0-7247 GCA_035253645.1 Gemmatimonadaceae bacterium
GCTGCACCTTGCGTACGCGCAGATGGCGAAAGGCATCGCGTCAGACTATGAAAAGCGCCGCGCGCTGAGCGCACTGCTCTCGCGCAGCGACCTCAAACCCGAAGTCGTGCGCAGCATGCTCGAAGCGACAGAAGGGATGAAATCGGACTATGAGCTCGCCGAGCTGTTGATCGGCATCGAGCGTCGTTATGCAATCGATGCGAACACGCGGCCGTATTACGTGCGTGCACTTTCAACGATCCAATCCGACTACGAGCAGCGCCGTGTCCTCAGCACAGTCACGAAGAACGGCGGTTTGTCGGCCGGCATCACGCATGAAATCATCGCCGTTGCTGGTCGCTCGATGAAGGGTTATGAGCTCGCCGAGTATCTGATCGAGGTGGCGTCGAAGGGAACATTGGACCAGGCAGCGAGCACCGAGTTCTTCGCGGCGACGAAGAATGTCGGCTCCGATTACGAGCGGAAGCGCGTGCTCGAGACGCTGCTCAAGAAAGGCGATCTCTCGCGCACCGTGCAGGAAGGCATCCTGACGTCAGCGGCGACAATCGAGAGCGACTACGAATGCGCTGAGCTGTTGATCGCGTTCGCGCGCGCAGTAAAGGTCGACGACACATTGCGTCCGGCGTACGAGAAAGCTGCGGCGACGATAAAGTCGGATTATGAATACGGCCGCGCGATGTCGGCGGTGCGGCGCTTCGCCGAACGTCAGAACTAACGTGCGCCGCTCGTTGTTGCCCGCGCTCGCTGTTCTTTTCTTTGTGGCGGCGAGCGCCACTGCGCAAAGAATCACCGATCCGCGAGTGCGCACGATCGACAGCGTGATGACCGCCGCCGAAGCGGGAGGCTACTCCGGCACTATCCTCGTTAGGCAGCGCGGCGCCGTGCTCCTGAACAAGGCGTATGGCTTTGCGGATCGCGAAGCCAACAAGCGCATGACTCTCGAAACCGGGATCGAGATCGGCTCCATCACAAAGCCGATCACGTTGACGGCGTTGCTGCGCCTGCAGGAGATGGGGAAGCTCTCGCTGGCCGATTCGTTAGGCGCGCACTTTCCCGAGACGCCGCCGGACAAGCGCGGTATCACGCTGGAGCTCATCGCCCGGCACCGTGCCGGCTTCCCGGATACATTCGGCAGCGACTACGACCCCGTGTCGCGCGAGTGGATCGTGCAGAAGGTTCTCTCCGCGCCGCTGCTCTACACGCCCGGTGACACCAACAGATACTCCAATTCCGGTTATAGCGTGCTCGCAGCGATCGTCGAGAAGCGTTCAGGCATGCCTTACGAGGCGTTCGTGCGTGAGGAAGTGCTGCGGCGCGCGGGGACGCTGCGCATCGGCTACCGCTTGCCTGGATGGAAGACAACCGACCTGGCCGTCGGCTATCGCGCCGATGGCTCGCGCTGGGGGACGCCCCTCGACTATACCTGGCTTCCCGATGGACCCGGCTGGAACCTGCGCGGGAACGGCGGAATGTTCGCGACCACGCGGGAGTTGGCCGATTGGTATCAAGCTTTGTTCGACGGGAAGATTCTGGGGAAGGAAGCGCTCGCCAAGTTCTACGCGATCGCGGCAGGTCAATCGCGGACCGTTGGTGGACTAGCGCTCGCGCACGCGGGTGGCAACGGGATCTTCAACGCGTTGCACGTCTCCTGGATCGACGCAGATACGCACCTAACGATCTTCTCGAGCGTCGCGAACCACCAGGCAGAACGAGTCTGGGAGCGTTTCAGGGAGCCGCTGATCGCGATCGGCAAAGAGGGTCACGGAACGACCGGAGCTCAACGTTGACCTGAGCAACCCCTCTCGCCACTCCCAAGTTATAGCGTACCTGGGGGCTTGCTGGAAGACGGGGGGCATGTCGCATCATGGCCGGCCGAATTCAACAGGATTCGTATGCCGAAGGCGCGTGATGCGGGCGGAAGTGCAACGATGACCGACCATGCGGTGCTCATAGCCGGAGGCGGTCCGACAGGGCTCATGTTGGCCGGCGAGCTGTCGCTGGCAGGAGTCGATGTCGCGATCGTCGAGCGCCGAGCCAATCAGGATCTCGACGGATCGCGGGCCGGGGGGTTGCTCTCGCGCTCACTCGAGGAGCTCGATCAGCGCGGAATCGCCGATCGTTTCGTCTCGCAGGGACAGAAGCATCGGGCCTCGATGTTCGCCGGGGCTTCGTTCAGCGACCTTCCGACGCGGCACAACTACGTGCTCGCGCTGGTGCAGAAGCACATCGAGCGCATCCTCGCCGAGTGGATCGGTGAGCTTGGGGTGAAGATCTATCGCGAGCATGAGGTCACCGGGTTCACGCAGGACGATGCCGGTGTCACCGTCGAGATCGCGGACGGCAGTTCGCTGCGCGCGCAGTACCTCGTCGGGTGCGACGGAGGGCGCAGCGTTGTCCGAAAAGCGGCCGGCATCGACTTCCCGGGCTGGGATCCGACCACGAGCTGGCTGATCGCCGAGGTCCAGACGACCGAGGAGCCGGCGTGGGGATTCCGCCATGACGCCGTGGGCACTCATGCGATCGGGAAGCGTGAGGGCGTGGTGGGCATCGTGTTGACGGAGCGAGAGGTCGAACACACGAGTGAGCCCACCCTTCGCGACGTCAGCGAGGCGCTCATCGCCGCATACGGAACTGATTACGGGATCCACAGTCCCAACTGGATCTCGCGGTTCACTGATATGACGCGGCAGGCTGCGGCCTATCGAGACCGTCGAGTTCTGCTGGCCGGCGACGCTGCGCACATTCATTCCCCCGTGGGTGGACAGGGGCTGAACACGGGTGTGCAGGACGCGGTGAATCTGGGATGGAAGCTGGCGCAGGTGGTCAAAGAGATATCGCCAGATACCCTGCTGGATACCTATCACGCCGAGCGTCACCCGGTCGCTGCTCGGGTTCTGCGCACGAACATGGCGCAGGTGATGCTTCGGCGACCCGACGCTCGCACGACGGCGCTGCGCGAGACGATGAACGAGATCCTCTCGCTGGAGGAGCCGAGCCGACGACTCACCGCGATGATGTCCGGCCTGGACATCCATTACGACCTCGGCGAGGGACACCCGCTGCTCGGACGTCGCATGCCCGATCTCGACCTGGTCACGGCCGACGGCCCGCTGCGGGTCTTCGGCCTGCTGCACGCTGCTCGCCCGGTACTCCTCAACCTCGGCGAACCGGGAGGCATCGACATCACTCCCTGGGCGGATCGCGTCCAGTTATGCGACGCCACGTACGACGGCATGTGGGAGCTTCCAGCGATCGGGGAGGTCACTGCTCCCACCGCCGTACTGATTCGGCCCGACGGATATGTCGCCTGGGTGGACGCGGGAGACTCGACTCATCTGGGACTTCGTGACGCCATGACGATTTGGTTCGGACCGCCTACGGCGGCATAGCGACAGGAACCTTAACGGGAGCTGGCAGGGGCTCGTCAAAGGGTGTAGTACGGAGTAGACGCCACGCTTCCTGCTCCTTTCCAAGTCCTCGAGCTCCTGTACGATGCGCCGCCTTGCATTCGGAACCTTCCTGCTTGCGACCTCGGTCGTCGCGTTGGCTGCCGCCCCTGTGGTACAGCGTCAGCTCAGCGGCTCAGAGCAGGTCCATCACGTTCTCAATCGTTTGGCTTTCGGTCCCCGCCCGGGTGACGTCGACCGCGTGAAGGCAATCGGCGTGGATCGGTGGATCGCGCAGCAGCTCGACCCTTCACGGATCCGAAACGACGCGAACGAGCGTTTGATCGCTGCGGCATTTCCATCCGTGTCCCTCACCGCCGAGCGGCTCTTCGATGAAGCGCCGCCCCCAAATGTGGTTAGGCGCCAGGCGCGCCGTCGCGGCGACACGGTCATGACGCGAGAAGACTCCGTCATGCTTCGGCAGGTGCAACGTGAAGCGCGCCAGGTCGTGGGCGACGTTGTTGGCGCACGCGTTGCGCGTGCCGTGGCCTCCGAGCGGCAGCTGGAAGAGGTCATGGTGGATTTCTGGCTCAACCACTTCACCGTCTTCGCCGGCAAGAACATCGTCCGCTACTACATCGCCGACTACGAACGGGAAGCGATCCGGCCGCATGCGTTAGGCAACTTCCGCGAGCTGTTGGGCGCGGTCGCGAAGAGCCCCGCGATGTTGTTGTACCTCGATAACGCGCAGAGTGTCGCCGATTCTACGCAGCCCACACTGGGTGGCCGGTTCACCCGCGCACAGAACGCGCGAGGGCGCCTCAACCGGCGGCCGCAAGCGACGCCCGGGATCGATTCGATGCTTGCCCGCATGCCGCGCGGGCTCAACGAAAATTACGCGCGCGAGCTGCTCGAGCTGCACACGTTAGGCGTCGATGGCGGCTACACGCAGAAGGATGTCATCGAAGTGGCACGCGCGCTCACGGGTTGGACCGTTCCGGGAGCCCGGCAGGGCACGATCGGTTTCCGTTTCGTGCCGATGCGGCACGACGCTGGTGAGAAGGTCGTCCTCGGACGCCGCCTGGCCGCGGGACGTGGGATCGAAGATGGCGAAGACGTCCTGAACATCGTTGCCACGCACCCCGCGACCGCTCGTCATATCTCGCGGAAGCTCGTTGTCCGCTTCGTGTCGGACTCGCCGCCGCCCGCGTTGGTGGACCGCGCGGCCGCAACGTTCACACGCACGCGGGGCGACATCCGCGAAGTTGTGCGCACGATCGTCACGTCCGACGAGTTTTTCTCCCGGGCGGCGTATCGCGCCAAGGTGAAGTCGCCGTTCGAGGTCGTCGTGAGTGCGCTGCGCGCGTTAGGCGCGTCTGCCGACACCACACCGCGGACCGCCGGTGTCGTCGCTCTACTCGGCCAGCCCATTTACGGTCATCAGGCGCCTAACGGCTGGCCTGAGACCGGCGAAGCGTGGCTCAACACGGGGGCGATCCTCAATCGCATCAATTTCGCCCTGGCGCTGGCTGCGGGGCGTTTGCCTGGAGTGTCAGCGCGCACGTGGGCGGGTGATTCGGTGGGGCGGCTCTCCCGTCCCGCTCAGATCGATCTCGTGGTCAACAGACTCCTGGGAGGACACGCATCCGCGCCCACGCGCGAGATCCTGTCGTCCGGGCGCAATCCATTGCTGGAGCGGGCCGCTGGAGACAGTGCCAATGAGCCTGTGAGCAATGACACGGCGACCGATATGATCGGCGTAGGCCGTCCGATGGGGATGCGGCGCGCAGGTTTCGGAGCGCCGCCAAAGTTGAGCGGGGTCGCGCAGTTGGTCGGGCTGGCGTTAGGCTCGCCAGAATTCCAAAGGCGCTAAAAGCGGGAGCGAGGAGCGAAAATGGGTACTGGACGTCGAGCGTTCGTTAAATCAGGGGCGTTAGCGCTGGTTACGATGGGGTTGAGCCCATCGTTCTTACGGCGCACTGCGTTCGCGATGGACTTGCCGCGCACGAGACGCGGGAAGGTGCTTATCTGCCTGTTCCAGCGCGGCGCCGCGGACGCGCTCAACATGATCGTTCCACATGGCGAAGCCGCGTATTACGCCATGCGTCCCACGATCGCCGTTCCGCGGCCGCAGCGTGGCAACGACCTAACGAGCGTCGACCTCGACGGGTTTTTCGGGTTGCACCCGTCACTGGCACCGCTCGAGCGTCTCTACCGGGACGGGATCCTCGCGCCGATTCACGCCGTTGGAAGTCCGAGCGCGACGCGCTCGCACTTCGACGCTCAGGACTATATGGAAAGCGGGACGCCGGACCTGAAATCGACGCCGGACGGGTGGCTCAACCGCTACCTCGCGACGAAAGGAACGTGCGAAGAGTGCGCGACCACCCAGGAAAAAGCGTCTCCGTTCCGCGCGGTTGCCATGACGTCGCAGATGCCGCGCATCCTGGAAGGGCCGGCGCCGACTGTCGCCATGGCGTCGTTAGGCGAGTTTACGGTGCGCGCGGACGGCGACGCCGCTTCGCGGCTCGAGGCGCTGTATCGCAGTGGCCAGGCCGATCTCGTGCACGGTGCCGGCCGCGACATGTTCGAGGCAGTCAAGCTGCTCAAGACGGCGAACCCGCAGCGGTATCAGCCGGAGCACGGCGCCGACTACCCGCGTTCGCAATTTGGCCAGCGGCTGCGCGAGATCGCGCAGCTCATCAAATCGGACGTCGGACTCGAGATCGCGTTCGCCGACGTCGGTGGCTGGGACACGCACGTGAATCAAGGCGGCGCGACAGGACAGCTCGCGACGCGTCTCAGAGACTTTGCGCAATCGATCGCCGCGCTCGTGACGGATCTCGGTCCGCGTATGAGCGACGTCGTGATCATGAGCATGACGGAGTTCGGCCGCATGGCGCGCCAGAACGGCAATGGCGGCACAGACCACGGTCACGCCGGCGCGATGTTTGTGTTAGGCGGTAGTGTGAAAGGTGGGAAGGTGTTGGGCAAATGGCCCGGGCTCGAGCGCGAGCAGCTGTTCGAAGGCCGGGACCTGGCGCTTACGTCTGACTTCCGGTCGGTTTTTGCGGAAGTCGTGTCGAAACATCTGGGCGGCGAGCAGCTGGAGAAGATTTTCCCCGGATTCGCTGGCCATCGGCTCGACTGGTTAGGCATCCTTTAACGTTCCTAACGACTTTTGCCGCCGAGAACGGAAAGAACAACGCTCCGGCGGTTAACGAGCTCTTTGGGTCGGTGGGGCGTCCCACTTCGGCGGCTAGCACGCTGCTGCGCCTCGGCTGCGCCCGCGCGCGCCCGAGAAACCGTTATATGTCTCCGCGAGGCGCGCCGGTCTGGCAGCGTGACGCCGCCTACGGGGACGCCCCACCTCCCTGCGGGCATGGTTGTTGTGTGCGCCTTGTCGATCACGTTCGGTACAGGGAGGCGAGGCATCCCCGAAGGCGGCGTCACGGTGCAAGAGTTCGATCTGCCTAACGGGCGCTCGCGATAATGGACGCGGGCCGGCGCAGCCGAGCCCGCGCGCCGTGCTAGCCGCCGAAGCGGGATGCCTCGCCGACCGATGCCACCGCATCGGGCCTCAAACGCGTGCTAGCTGCCAAAGTCGGACGCTAGCGACCAAGCCGCCACGAACGGCGCCTAACGCCAGAACCGCTCGATGTACCGCGGTAACCGCTCGACGCGCCGTCGCACCTCGGGCAAGCGCTCCCGGATCGCCTCACGCAGCGCATCGGGGAGATCGCGACCCAGCTCTTCTATCCACTCGTCGATATTGTGCTGCGGGGGCTCGTTATGCTCGCGGCAACGCTCCACCGGTTGTGTCCCTACCTTGAACCACTCGACCTCCCGCAAGGGACACCA
>DATFBW010000313.1:0-21118 GCA_035253645.1 Gemmatimonadaceae bacterium
CGGCTTGCGGCTTTTGCGCTTTGGCTGAGTCGATTCTTCCCGCTATATGTGCCAAATATCCGTCGAAGTTGCGGCGAGTTTCCGAGAGCGAGTCGCCGCCAAACTTTTCGAGGAACGCCTGCGCGACGACGAATGCCGCCATCGATTCTGCGATGACCCCCATCGCGGGCACCGCGGTCACATCAGAGCGCTCGGCCACCGCGGCTGCTGCTTCACCCGTGTTTACATCGACGGTGCCTAACGGGCGCATGAGCGTGCTGATCGGTTTCATCGCCAGCCGAATCACGAGCGGCTCTCCCGTCGTCATCCCGCCTTCGAGCCCACCGGCGCGGTTGCTGCGCCGGCGCGTGTTTCCGGCGCGCGGGCGGTCTCCCGCCGCCTCGATCTCGTCGTGCACTTCGGCGCCCGTTAGGCGCGCCGCCGAGAAGCCGATGCCGATCTCCACGCCTTTGACGGCCGGAATGGAGAGCATGGCGGCGCCAATGCGCCCGTCCAGCTTGCGGTCCCACGACACATGGGAGCCGAGGCCGACAGGGGCGCCGCTGACGACAACTTCGCAGATGCCGCCTAACGTATTCCCGGCCCGCTTGATCTCATCTATACGCGTGATCACGCGTTCCGCGGCTGCTGCGTCGAGCATGCGTACCGGCGACGCGTCCGCGACGCGGTTTATTTCAGCGGGAAGGATATCGGGCCGCGCCGCGTCGATGCCGCCGAGGTGGACGACGTGGCTGCCGACATCGATGCCGAATTCCTTGAGCAGCCGCTTGCAGATCGCGCCAGCGGCGACTCGTGCTGTCGTCTCGCGCGCTGACGCGCGCTCGAGGATATCGCGCGCATCGGCGCGATCGTATTTGAGGAGGCCGGTCAGGTCGGCGTGGCCGGGACGCGGACGCGTGACGGCGCGCCGGCGCGGGTCGGGATCGCTCTCACGCGGCGCAGGGTCCATGACGTCACGCCAATTATCCCAGTCGCGGTTGCGGATCAGCATGGCGATGGGAGAGCCTAACGTCTCCCCTGCGCGCACGCCGCTCAGGAATTCGATTTCATCGCGTTCGATCTGCATGCGGCGCCCGCGGCCGTAGCCTTGCTGGCGGCGCGCCAGCTCTTCATTCACGTGCTGCGCAAGGAGCGGCAACCCCGCGGGCATCCCCTCGAGAGTCGAGACGAGCGCGGGACCGTGCGATTCGCCGGCAGTCGTGAATCGAAGCATCGTGTGCGGTCGAGAAAAAGCGTCAGCGCGGACCAACGCGGAGAAACCGCGAACCGGCGCGGACAACACTTGGAATTAACACCGCAGCGTCCGCCGTTCGTTGCTGTTGTGTCCGCGTATGTCCGTGGTGCCCCTAACGACGCGAGCCCGGCGGATGGGCCGGGCTCGCGAAGTTGACACGTGTTACGCCTCGGCGCAACCGTTACGGCGGTAGGATATCGCCCTGCCGCACATCGACCACGACAATCCCTTCGGGTGTAAGACCGAAGAGCTTGACGACGAGAGATGGGTCGGAAGCCCGTTCGGCGGCGGTGGGAACCACTGCGCGAAGCGGCCCGTAGAGGTTCGTGCGAATCGGAATGCGGCCACGCAGGCGGTAGCTGTAGCTGTCGACGATCTGAATCGACTTGTCGCCTGACGCGACGAAGACCACACGCGCTGACAAGTCAGGCGTGTTCTCCTGCACGTTGCGCGGATGGAATGCGATGCCGGCGCCGTCGTTGAACGTTGCGAACTTCCCCTGCAAGCGCAGCGACGAGTCGGCGAAGAACGTTTCCGCCCCGTGCACACCGATGTTCGTGCTATTGCCGTTGATCGCGATACCGAACACGCGATCGGAGGCGTTATTCGTTAGGTCGCGTATTTCTATGCCAGCCGAATAGTCCGCGAGATCTGGCGGAGTTCCTTGTGGATCGGTGACGAGCATAACGCGGCCTGCGCGACTCTCGGTATTCGCTTCACCGAATGCCACACGACGGCGATCGCCACCGACGGCCACGAAGTTGGTATCGGGGAGTGCGAGCGACTCCACGTCGAGCTCGAAGACCGCTTCGACGTTGCCGTTGACGGGCGCAGCTTTGAGAGCTGCGACGGCGCCAGGGACCGTAGCGTCGATCACGCACGTCGACGTGTTGAGCTCCTGACCCGGCGTGTGTTCGCAGATCATGATGGAGTCGGGTGCGCTCGGTCCGCCCGGGATCCGGTACACGCCATCGGAGTTGATGACGACGTAGTGATTGGCCAGGCGGTAGCCATATTGCCAGAGCTGTCGTGGCTCGGAGCGCGAATCGAGATAGTTATCGATGCGGCGCAGCGTTCCCGGTTCAGCTTCGGACGTCGGACGCGTCGAGTAGTACAACGCGCCGCTGGCCGACTGGGCGATGTATTGCGGCCGGTCGGAGTAATCGATGGGTCCGCGCACCGAATATTTGAAGCCACCACCGTCGACCGTGGACCACTGGATGTCGTACACCCATTCGTTCGACGTCTTCACGCGACCATCTTCGCGGCGCGTGAGCAGGTTGACGCGCGAGATGTTGGTACCGCCCGAGTTCGCGACGAATAGCACAGAGCCGCTATTGTCGATCGCCATCCCCCACGGCATCGAGCCGACCGAGATCGAGCTCAGCGCGGTCAGGGTGGAGCTGTAGGCGAATACCTCCAACTTGTTGTCGTTAATGTTCGAGACGTACACCGTGTTGCGCACGGTGTCCACCGCGATGTCACCGCCCAATGCGTTAGGCGGAAGGGCAAACGTCAGGCCGTAGGCGTACACGATCTGGTCACGCTTGGCGAGCGAATCGGCCGCGACCGGAATTGTCGCTCCCGTTGGAATCGCGTAACCTGTGCGGCCGGACATATCCGTCGCGTACGCTGTGATGAACAGCGTCTGCCCACGGAACTCGGTCGGCGCGTTGAAGATCTTTTTGCGCACGATCTGCTGCGCGGGCTGCGTCAATGTATCCGCGGACCTGTAGAGGATCTGGCCCGCTGTATTCTTCGCGATGAAGCCCACGACGCGGATGAGGCCATCCGAATCGCGCGCCGTGATTTCGAGCGAGTCCGTCGTCTCGAGGCGCGCCGGAACGGTCTGGTAGACCGTGGGCGGGATGAGATCGACGCCCTGCGACTGCACACGAACCGTAAAGGGCGTCCCGACGGAGCGAAGCCCGTTGCTGTTCTCGGCAAACGGCGAGACCGTGAAGATGGAACCGCTCGGCGTTGACCCTGGAACCGAGAAGTTGTAGTTCGCTGTGTCGCTTCTCGGGTTCGTCGTGAGCAACGAAGAATCGGCGCGCACCACTGCGCCGTTCACGCGATAACCGATCTTCGTTAGGCCTGTGGTGTCCGACGCCAGCACGTTTACTGAATACGTCCCGCCCTGGATGACGAAAACGTCGGGTGCCAGCAGGCCGACCTTGGGAACGAACGGATCGAACGCCGTGGCGAACGCTTCGGCCGTGGCCGTGTTGCCGCCAGCGTCGGTTGCGACGGTGACGACACGCACGCGCTGGCCTGAGCGTACACCGGTGATGTCGAAGGTGAGCTCGCGAGCGTACCGCACAGCGCCGGCAGCCAGCCCGGCACTGTCAAAACGCACGCGTCCCGTATCGGCGTACACACTCGTTAGGACGTTGATGAGGCCTGCGTTGTCTTCTGCGTTGACGGCCACGCGCAGGAGACGGCGCACGGACACGGAGTCTTCCGCGCCCGCGCCGTCGATCTTGTCTGTGATGGCAACGCTCACTTCCGGTATGACGCGGTCACCCGTCGACGAGGCAATGTCTGTCGTCTCGCAGCTCACGACCGCCAGGATCGTGAGGCCGAGTTGGAGTGCGCGTCGCATGGTTCGGTGCATGGGGACTAGTCTCCTTTGTCCTAGCGAGGCTCGAGGCCGCGCGGCCGAACCGGCTGACCTTCGTCGATGATCGTGGGCGTGATCATTATGAGCAGATCGCGCTTTTCAGTCCGATCGTCGGTCTGCGAGAAGAAGCGGCCGATGAGCGGGAGGTTCATGAGTAGCGGAATGCCTGCCTTGACCTTCTGGTGTTGATTCTGCGTTAGGCCACCGATCACCGCTGTCTCGGAGTTGTTGACGAGGAGCTGTGAGCGGGCGTTGCGCTTGTTGATGACGAAACCCAATTCACCACCGACCACCGTTAGGTCCGACTGCTCGGCTTCGAGCGTCATCTGGATCTGGCGGTTGTTGGTGATGTGCGGTGTAACGCGCAGGAGGATACCAGCTTCCTTGAACTGCACGTTGGCGCGCACCGGCTGGCCGATCTGACCGACCGATCCTGCGTCGATGACGCGCACCGGCGTTTCCTGACCGACGAAGATCCGTGCCTCGCGATTGTCCAGCGTCACGATGCTCGGCTCCGCCTGAATCTCGAGGAGCTGCTGCTCGGTCAGAGCGTCCAGGAAGGACGAGATCGAGAAGCCGCCGATTGCCGTCGAGAAGAGGAGGTTGAGCGCACCGGTCTGCGAGAAGCGGCGACGTGCATTGCCGACGCCCGCAAAGGACTGACCATCAACCGTGACCTGCGATTCGAAGTTCAACGGCTGGGTGCTGCCTTCCGGAATACGCGGGAGGAGTGTGTTGAAGAACGTTCCGCGCGAGCCGAAGTCGTAGCTCACGCCTAACAACTCGATGCTCGTCCGGTTGAGCGACAACACACGAGCGTTCAGCGCGACCTGCGGTGTACGCACGTCGAGCTCGCGGACATAGCTGAGGATCGAATTCAGACGCGACGTGACTTCGGTGACGATCAACGAGTTCGTCGCGCTATCGGCAGAGACGTTACCGCGCGTCACGCACTGCGGGGCGCTCTGCAACATGGCCTGCTGCTGCGGATTCGTATTGGCTGTCTGCATCGCACCCTGCGGGCAATCCTTCGACAGGAGCCCCTGGATCGTGGGCACGAGCTGCGCGGCCTTGGAGTAGTTGATCTTGATGATCTGCGTGGTGAGCGGTTCGCTCGCCTGTTTCTGCAGGATGTTCTGATAGCTGTCGACCGTGATGATCCCTGAAGGATCTTCGGTGGCCGCCAAACCTTGCGCCGTTAGGATCGCCTGAAGAGCGACGTCCCACGGTTGATCCTTGATTTCGGCGCTGACCGTTCCCTGCACGTCCTTTCCGACCACGATGGTACGGCCGGAGAAGCCGGCGAAGGCCGCGAGCACTGCGCGGATGTCCGCCTCGTTATAGGTGACGGTAATGCGCTGTGCCTGCGGACGCTGACGCACCTGCAACGTCGGCGCGATGGCCGCGTCGACTAAACCGGCGGAAGCGCGCTCACGTTCGGCGCGTTCTCGTGCGGCAATTTCGCGGGCGACACGCTCACGTTCAGCGCGGTCGCTTTCGGCGCGATCGCGGGCCATGGCATCGGCACGTGCGCGCTCCTGCGCGATGGAATCGGCGCGCATGGAATCCGCGTTAGGCTGACGCTCGGGTGCCGGGTTGACCGGTCGCTCGGGCGCGGGGTTCGGCGGACGCTCGGGCGTCACGGTGGGCTGTGGTGCCGGAGCCGACGACGCGACGGCGACCCGCGAACCGCTGGAGTGCCACGCGGCAAACTGCTCGCTGCTCGGAATCATCACGCGGATCTCGTTCGTGCCACGCTGAACCGTGTAGTTCTGCGCGCCACGCACGTCGAGCACTACGCGGACGATCTCGGGGTTGTACTGCGCCATCCGCACGTTTGCGATGCCCGCGCGAACGGAGCCGTCGTACCTCGGTCCAGGGCCACCCATGCGGGCACCCGAGATGTCGAGGACGATGCGATGTGGATTCACAATCGCAAAATCGCGCACGCTGACCTGTCCCTGGACGGCGATCACGACCTCGGCGCGGCCGGAGCCCGGCACAACGCTGACGGCGGTGACCTGGCTCAACGCGCGAGCCTGCAGACCGTCGGATTCAATGAACGCCGCGCGCGCCGGCACGCCACTCACGCCTAACGCGAGCGTGCAAAGCGCGACGAGCGACCAAACTCGCCTCATGGCTTCTTCTCCGTGTTGGATTCGCTTAGCGTCAGAGTTTCCTGACGGCTGTACCCGAACTCTTCGATCGTGAACGTGATCGACTTCTGACCGATGCGCGCGACGCGCATACGGCCGAGTTGCTGCCCTTCCCTGACCCGATACATCGGGATATCGACAGTCGCCTTCGTCGTAGGCGCCGCGCCGGTGGTTTGCTTGTTGGCGGCGGCGGCCACTTCCTGCGCGTCTTCGCGCAGCACGGCGACTGAGTTACGCCCGTTCGCATCGAACGCGATGCCTACGAGCCGAAGATCTGCGAGCAATGGACGGATATCGCCCGTTTTCATCAGCGAGATGAATGGGTCGCGTCGTCCGCCGCGCTCGTACGAAAAGATTTCGCGTTCGAACGTGGTTTGCGACGGCTTTTCCGTCACGCCCTTGGAGGTCGTCATCCGCGTGCGCGTGGTATCACCGTTAGGCGACGTCGCGCTCCGCGCAGAGGGGTCGGCCGGCGGAGTCGCCGCCCTTCCCATGGATGTGTCGCTCGTCATCGTCGCGGTGTGCCTGTTCGTGGCGTCCACCGCGCGTTGAGCCGATTGCTTGGGGCGCGTAATTGGCGTCGATTGCCCCTCAGCCGGTGGCGTGAGGAGCAAGGAGCACGGCGCGAGGAGCAGGAGAGCGAAATAGCGCATTAGGACTTCCCTCCGCGCTCGACAACAGCGGCGGTCTTGGCGACATACGTCTGTATTTCGAACTTCGAGTCGATCAATGCCCCATCGACCCGCATACGCTTTTGCACGGTGGTGTTGGTTGTAGGTGCCAGCGCGAGGTTGATGGACGCTACGATTCGCGTTAGGCTCCCCACGTTCGTTAGGAACTCGGCCAGCTGGTGGTAGCTCGCGATGACCGAGACCTTGAACTTGTGCGTGTCGAATTGCTCACCTTCGACAACCGGCTGTGGTTCCACACCGGAGAGGTCGAGGCCCGCGCGGCGCGCTGCCGTCGACACCTGCTCCAGCAAGAGCGGCACTTCGTTGCTCGTGGGGACGAGCTGGCGCATGATCGCCAGGTCTTTCTGGGCGGCTTCTGCCTGCGCGCGCAGCGAATCCATGCTGCCGCTCGACATTTCCCGGCGCGCGCGGTTGTTGCGCGTTTCGAGCGTGTCGATGCGTTCGGAGAGTGTCGCCATCGCAGTGCCCTTGGGCGTCCAGACGTACTGGTAGTAGACGCCAACGAGGGCGAGTGATACGACCGTGACGAGCATCATCGCCTGGTCGCGTTGGGTTTTTGGCAGGAGTCCCATGAGCGTTACCTCGTCGAGAGTGAGACGGGTGCGGTGACGATCGCGTCCGGAGGAGGACGCTCCGTCTCAGCTTCGAGGGTGAACTCGGTGACTTCCTTCCCCTCGACGACTACAAGTTCGGACTTCGAGAGTTGCACCTTCGCGATGAAGGGCGACGTCTCGAGCAGTTTCATGAATCGCGTGAGTGCCTGAATGTCTACCGTTAGGCCTATGATCTTGAACTTCACGGGGCTGACGATAGGCACCACATCCGGCTTCACGGCCTTCGTCGTGTCGGCCTTTCCGTCTGCCGCAGGCGCCGGCGGCGCGGGCGCAGGAGTGGGTTGCCCTGGCGCGCCAACTGCGTTGAGCGCCGCGACTGTCCTGAGCCATGTGTATGGCGGCAGCGCGCGGCTCACTTCGTCCAGCAGGTGTGCCCAGACGAAGCGCTCGTTGTCGATGGATTTGATGATGTTGAGCTGACGCAGGACGGAATCGCGCTTCGCTTCGAGCTTGCGCCGTTCGCCGATAACGGCCGCATAACGCGCGCTGTCGCGCAGTGCGGCTTCTTCGCGCACGGCAAGCTCCGCGGCTTCGGCCTGCTGCGAGAAATGCAGCCCGCCGACCGAGAGCAGCGCGATCGCAAGGCTCGCCACGGCCGTGACCAAGTACGGGCTCTTTATCTTCTGGCCGATACCCGAAAACGCCGACCCGATGGAAGCGCCACTCTTGGCTCTTCCCTTCTTGCCGCCGACTGGGCGCAGATTGATTTCAATCATCGTTAGGGTTCCGTCGAACGAGACTCAGGCAGCCTGCCGGAGGGCGAGGCCGATGGGAAGCATCAGCAGCGGCGCGACTTCATCTGTCGCGACGGAATCGAGCGCACCGTCGCGAACGCGCAGCCTTGCCAGCGGGTTTGCCAGCTGAACCGGAATGCGCAGGCGCTTGCCTAACGCTTCGGCGAGACCTGGCACGCGGGCGCCGCCGCCGCAGAGGTAAACCGTACGCAGCGGTGAGGCCGAACGCGAAGAAGAGGCGAGGAATGCGGCAGCGCGCTCCACGCCGACCGCGATCTCTTCACCGCGGCTCTCGATCACCGCATCGAGGTGGGGCGAGCGATCGAAGCCCTGGAGCAGCTGCTCGGCTTCATCGGAGCTCACACCACGTTCGCGCTGGAGGTCTTCACGGAAACGGCGTGTTCCGACGGTAATGTCACGCGTGAGGATCGGAACGCCTTGATCGAGCACATTGATGTTGGTGATATCGTGGCCGATGTTCACCAGACCGACGACGCCGCGCATCGCATCCGGATGATTCATCTCGAACGCGTTATGCAGAGCGAATGCATCTACATCGACGATGCTCGGCGCGAGACCGGCATCTGTAAGCATGCGGACTTTGCTTTCAACCAGCTCACGCTTCGCAGCGACCAGCAGGACTTGCATCTCCATGCCGTCGCCATCGGGATCGAGGATCTGGAAGTCCAGCTCCACCGATTCCATATCGAAGGGGACGTGTTGCTCGGCTTCCCAGCGCATCAGCTCGCGCGCTTGTTGTTCCTTCACGCGCTCGATCTGAATCTTCTTGATGATGACGTCGCGGCCGCCGACAGCAGTGACAACTGCTTTCGACTTCACACCCGCTTCTTCCATCGCGCTGCGGATCGCATCGGTCACGATGCCGGGATCCATCACTTCACCTTCAACGATGGCGTCAGCGAGTAGCGGAGTAATCACGACCTTCGTGAGCTCCGGGTCGCCACGGCCGTGATCAACGACCGCGATCTTGATAAGACCTGAACCGATGTCCAGGCCAATCGTTGTCTTCTTGCGACCAAGGAGCGACATACGTTAGGTGCGTGAGCGGTGGTCGGTTGATCTGTCGGACGGGCGTACCGCTGGTATACGGCGGGTGCCAGACACTTTGACCGCTTGGGCGGTCGAATCCGTCAGTACACGACCGGCCCACCAGCGTGGTAACGGCAGCTTGCACGGACGGTTGCGTCTTGCGAGGGGCCGCAGGCTCGCAGTTTGGGTCAGTGAAGTGCGACCCATCCCCGCTGCGATTCACGCCGCAAATGGGCCGTCCCAGCGAGCGACATTTCGACCGCGCAGGACGAGAACGTGACGACCGTGCTTCCTGTGATAACGGAGTGATCGCCAGGCAACGACGTGCGGTCGGCCGCAATGACAGCTCCCCACACACGATTAGAACCGGCCGTCGCCACGAAATCGTCGCGTGCCAGGATGAGACCGTAGAACTGCGCGCCGTTGCGTAGCTCGACGTCCGACTCGGCCAAGATGACTCCTTGCCCTATCCCGCCATCCATAACGAGCGGTCCTTGCGCGTGTAGGATCACAAAGTGATTCGCGCAGGCGCTTGCGCGTGTGGGATCACCCCAATTGCCGGCAAACGACGTGTCGCACTGGGTACCCGTTAGGCGCGGGCCCGGAGTTACAGCAGAAGGCCCCGGAAACCCCCGCGTGGCGTGCGCCGCGAGCGAGGTCCACGTAACAGGGCCGAGCTGGTACAGCGACGTGCTCAGCGTGGTGTCGAGCAACTTGTGAGGAGAGCCGACGATATGCGTTCCCGCCGGCGCACCGCAGGAGCCATCACACACTCGGCTCGTGTCTCTTGCGGCTACCGCCGCTACTCCCGAACCGGTGTTGCAGAGCGCACCCCAAAGAGGGGGTGATGCGTCACCTCCCTCGACTCGCGCCGACCCGGCAACAAGCAGCGAATCCGCCACGCTCACTGCCGCCGTTAGGTTCGGCTCCGGTACGTTGAGCACGTAGAGCGACCCTACACGCCGTTGTAATTGTGACGGAGCTCCAGGTACCACGCCTCGCGCATGCGCTGTGATCCAGAAGCTGCCACGCGACAGACGCGTTATCCACGTGGTGCTCACTGTGCTGTCGGCGTAGCGCACGACATGCGGGCCGAAGGTAGCGCCGAGTGGCATCGTTAGGGTGGATTCGGAGGGCCAGCTTGCGGCCGCCGAGATCACGCCACGCTCCGCGCTCTCGTTCAATCGCAGAGCATGCTGGGCGTCTCCGGATGCGCGTGTAGTCGTCGCCGTCGTCATGAGCACGCCGGCCGCGAGCACCGAGGCGATGAGCAGCGCAACGAGAACGAGCACCAAGGCGATACCGCGCCTGTTCATCGGTTACGGAGCGCGATGTGGGCGGTGAGGGATTCGGCGCGAAGACCGCGACGCATCCCCACGATGCGGATTTGCGACGCCGTGCGAGAACGCACGTCCATGCGCAGGAGCACTCCACCGGCCGTCGTTCCGGGAGGCAGCGCGACTCCGAGCGAATCGGCCAGGGCGAACTGAATGCCCGGGTTCGTGGCGCCGTAGTAAGGACCACTGACTGGCTGTATGGGAGACCAGCGGCCGAGCGACCCGTCGAAGTCGCTGTAGCCGAGATGTTCTCTGCCTGACGCGGAATAGAGCTCCACCCGGGCTCGGCGCGTGAACCTGACTAACGCGCCGGTGGGGACAGAAATAGGCGTGGCACCTAACCACGCACCGAGTGCGAGAGTGTGCGCGACGTGTACGCCATCCGCGACGGGATGTAGGAGCGCGGAACCCGCACACGCGTTAGGCGCCAGGCCCAGACCATTTACGGCCGCCGTATACCAACGGTCGTCACGCGTGCCTGTCGCGAGGCCCGGATCGAAGATGTGCGCCAAGTCTCCTGGACTGGGCCTATGCGCCCATGCCGCGAGCCGCTGCCCTGCGGCGATCGTATCAGGAGCCAATACAAGCTGCGTTGCGGGCGATGCGCGGCACACGACCGCGGTCGCTATGGGATAGCCAAGCTCCACTATCGTGTCACTTACGGCATGAACATCCGCGCCCGGCACCGACGCGCCGCGTACGATTGCGGGGAGTATTTGATGCGCGTGGCGCACTTGGGCGCGCGCCTCACCGATTGCGGCGGTACCGGAAACCAGGCGCTCGTGACCGATGAACGCCGCGCTCAGCAACGCGAAGAAGATGCCGCTGATCACGAGCGTAGTGAGCAGCTCTGGCAGCGTGCGGCCGCGCCCTCGCGTGGCCCCGTTAGGCACTAGGGCTCGAGGCATTGGAGCAACGACGTTATTGCGGATGTGCGGGACGCCGCGCGTCGCTGTGGGACGGTGACCGTCAGGTCGACCCGCGCGACGTCCCTTCCGTCGGTGATGGCCCACGCAGTCGCAAGGATACCATTGGTGCCGCCGCCGCTCGCGAGGCGTGCACAGGCGGTTGAGCGAAGCGAATCAAGAACACTCTGGGAGGAGAGCGCTGCGCGGAGCCGCAGATCGCTCTCATAAAGCCGCGCGAGAATGACCTGGCCACTTGCGACGATGCCGAGGAGAACCGCGGCGAAGAGCACGAGTGCCACGAGCACTTCGAGCAGAGTAAAGCCAGGTCTTGGATGACGGCGCATGGGCGCACCCTAGCGCGCCACCGCGGCTCCAGCGTGATCCTTCCAGCGCTCGAGTTCCTGTAATCGCGCCGATCTCATCGTTACGAGGTGGTATGTCCGATGCGTGCAGGCGGATTTAGCAGGAGTGAGTCATGCTTTTCGTCGACAGGCACGATGCTGGACGGCGGTTAGCGGAGGTCGTTGCCGCCAGATTCGAAGGGATCAACGGGCTCCACGCGATTGTTCTTGGATTGCCGAGGGGTGGTGTGCCGGTGGCGTATGAGGTCGCCAAGATGTTGCGCGCGCCGCTCGATGTCTTTGTCGTGCGCAAGATCGGGCTCCCATGGCAACCGGAGTTGGCGATTGGGGCGATCGCATCAGGTGGCGTTCGCGTGCTCGATTACGCGGCGACGCACAGCCATGGAGTTACAGCGGGTGAGCTCGAAGAGGCAATCGAGCGTGAAGAGCGCGAGCTCGAGAGACGTGAACGCCGCTTCCGTGGCAATGAGCCGCCCATCGAGGTCGTGGGAAAGACCGTCTTCCTCGTCGACGACGGTCTTGCGACTGGGGCATCGATGCTGGCCGCAGTCCGCGCTTTACGTACACGCAATCCCTATCGGATCGTCGTGGCTGTTCCGGTCGCGGCCCCTGAGGCGTGTTCGGATTTGCAGCGCGAAGCGGATTTCATGATTTGTGGGGAGATGCCGGAGCCGTTTCACGCGGTGGGCGTCTGGTACCACGATTTCAATCAGACCACGGACGAGGAAGTCCAGGCATTGTTGGCGGCATCGCGGGTGGAATTTCCGAACGCGTCCGTCGGATCGGGCGCCTAACGAGGAGGGTCGTATGCCGCTCACCACTACCGAATTCCCCGTTCTCGTTCCGGCGGGCAACGTCGAGATCACGGGCGATCTGACAGTCCCCACGCACAGGCACATACATGGTCTCGTGATCTTTGCGCACGGGAGTGGCAGCGGGCGATTCAGTCCGCGAAACAAGTTCGTCGCGGAGGTGCTCAATGAGGGCGGTTTCGCGACACTGCTTCTCGACCTCCTGACGCAGGAAGAAGAGCTCATCGATCAGCGCACGGGACAAATCCGGTTCGATATCGCGCTGTTGGCGCGACGGGTCGAATATGCAATCGACTGGGCGCATAACGATCCGCGGATGCGGGGCGTGCCCATCGGTCTCTTCGGAGCGAGCACCGGCGCGGCGGCGGCGTTGATTGCGGCAGCGCATCGGCATGAGGTACGGGCAGTCGTCTCGCGAGGTGGCCGGCCGGATCTCGGAGGTGAGACGTTAGGCGTCGTGCGGGTCCCGACGTTGCTTATCGTGGGCGGCGACGACGAGGTCGTGATCGACCTGAATCGTCAAGCGATGGCACGGATGAATACGGCGGTGCACCTGGAGATCATTCCGGGCGCGTCGCACTTGTTCGAGGAGGGGGACACGCTTGCCCAGGCGGCTCAGCAAGCGCGCGCGTGGTTCGACGAGTACCTGCGCAATTAGCGATCAGCTTTCGCCGCGGAAAAGCGCCGAGACGGTGTGATAAAAAGAAATCGGGGGTGACCTTGCGGCCACCCCCGATTGTATAGCGTTAGGCGAAGACTACTGGCACTTCGGCTCGCCTTCGACCTGGGCCGGCGCAACTGGCGCGACACCAACGAAGATCGCGCAGGTGCGGGTCGTCGCGGTGTGGCTGGCCGTCGTGCTCCAGCCTGCACCACCTGACGCCGTGGCGTTAACCGTCACGCCAGTGGAAGGAACGAAACCAGACAGCGAGACCGTCGCGCCACCGATGTTCGACGCGGGGCCGGACGTATAGACCTGGTTATCGGCGAAGTACGACTCCTGTGTCGTCGCCATGTTGCGAAGGTCGGACTTCATCGAAGCGAGATACGCCTTCTCCTTCGTGTTGGCGAACTTCGGGATCGCGATCGCGGCCAAGATGCCGATGATCACGACGACGATCAGAAGTTCGATCAGCGTGAAGCCCTTGCGATTACGGTTCTGCATGGTGCGGTCTCCGGGGTAGGTGCCGTGAAGGTGAACTAAACTCGAGGCGAGTCGTGTCGCGGCTGTTGAAGGCAACGTGCGGACCAGCGGCACAGGCATTCGGCATCGCGTTGACGTAGCGACACTTACGGATGCTGTTGCGCGGTCGGCAGGGGGCGAGCACGCGAGTGTTTTGCGCCCTCCATTGCAACCTGCCTGTATGCCAAGCGGCATCCGAGCCTGTGGCTGGACACGAGCGCCGTTGCCAGACATGCCTAACCGGTCGTTCGAGTCTATCCCGTGGACGACTCTTGCAACTCCGCGTCACTCATGTGCTTTGCCCAACCTGTAACAGTTGTGGCACTGGTGACTACGGTCACGCCTGACGAGTCGCGTGCCCCACACGAGAAAGTAGGCGCTCAATCACACAAAGCGCGTACCGAACCAACGCCTGGTTAGGCCTTTTTCCGCACGCCGTCGGGTGGAAACAGATTGAAGCGCATGATGTGCCAGAACGCCGCCACACCATCCTTCCAACCAATCTTCTTCCCCTCGGCATACGTACGCCCGGCATACGATATGGGCACCTCATACACGCGGGCCCCCACCTGCGCCAAACGCGCGGTGATCTCCGGCTCGAAACCGAAACGATCCGCCGTGAGGACGAGACTGCGCGCGATCTCGCCGCGCACCGCCTTGTAGCACGTCTCCATGTCGGTGAGGTTCAGGTTCGTGAACATGTTGCTCACCGTCGTTAGGACCGAGTTGCCCACGGAGTGCCAGTAGTACAGCACGCGATGCGGTCCGCCGAGGAAACGTGAGCCGAACACTGCGTCCGCCTGCCCTTCGATGATCGGCTCCAGCAGTGTGGGCCAGTCCGCGGGATCGTATTCGAGATCTGCGTCCTGCACGATGACGACGTTGCCGGTGCTATTGGCGAGCGCCGTGCGGATCGCCGCACCCTTGCCCTGGTTGTACGGCTGGTGGATGACCTTGTCGACGCGACCTTCGGCAAGAAGGCGATCGAGGATCTGCGCCGAACGATCGGTGGAAAAATCGTTGACGCAGATGATCTCTTTGACAACGGGAACCGAATGCACCTGTGAGACGATGAGCTCGATCGTGCGCTCTTCGTTATACACAGGGATCAACACCGAGAGCACGACGGAATCCCTGTCAAGCGGTGTGCGTCCGCGCAAGCGCGGGATCGCAGGTTCATCCAGCGTAGGCAAGCTGGCCGGCGTTAGGCGGTGCGTCGTCATTGAGCCAGATTCATGAACACGGTGGCACTGCCGATACGATCGATCGGACGTATGATCGCTGGCCGCGTGCGCGCCAGCGAATCTGCCGCGCGCAGCGTGTTCGGCCAGGCGACAATATAGAACCGCGGGCGATAGCGCTGCAGAATGCCCGTGACATTGGCAACATCGTGATCGAGCGCACTGGGACGCACGTGGTCAGTCGCCTCGAAGTCGTTCACCGGCACGGCGCGACGCCCCGTGTACAGGTACACGGCGGGATCGTCTTGCACGGCGACCACGTCGGTCGCCGAAGTATTGCGCCGGACCCAGCTCACCACGCTCCCGATGCGCTCTCCCGAATCGCGTTGAACCGACGTCCACCACTGCTCGCGATAACCCTTCACGTTGTACCAGATGAAACCGATGGTCACAGCCGCCCCCCCAGCTAGGAGAAGGGAGCGAGGAGCGTGGAGCAAAAGAGATGGCGGTCGGGCCCGCCACAACTCTACGATGCCGTAAATGAAAACGAAGGCGAGTAATGGGAAGCCCGCCATCACGAAACGGATGACCTCGAAAGGCCAAAGGAGAACGATTACGCTGTAGCCCATCACGAAGAGCACGGTTACAGGCATGCGCCGTGCCAGCCGCGTTAGGCCATATACGAAGAGCGCCAGCGCACATGCGAAAGTCGCACCTCGAACCCAGCCCGATGCTATCGGCATGACCAGATAGTCGAGGAGGTGCTGCAAGTCGGCGATGTTCTTGTTGACGACAGCGCTCGCAAAAGGCCATCCGCCTTCGCGGTATCCACCGATCATCCAGCTGAGGTAACTGCCGTATTTTCCCGCGACGATCTCCGGGACGTCCGCGCCGTGCGCTGTCGCCCACAGTTGCCAGGGGGCAAGGACGGATAACCCCGTGGCGAGGGCCGCGATCGCTGAGCTCCAGCGACGCTTGATGATCAAGGCGAGCACAACCGCAGGGAGCAGCGCTATTCCGATCGTCCGGACGAGAGCAAGGACGCCGCCTAACGCCCCTGCGGCTACAGCCAGAGGAAGGCTCTCCTCGGACACAGCTGCTTCGGCAGTCATCAACGCAGGGAACAGCAACGCCAGGAAGAGCGGCTCGGACAGCGGAACACCTGTCACGTAAAGGACCAGAACGCACGCCAAACCGGCGACAGCGGCAACACCCGAGCTGATGGCACCAAGCTCCGCACGTTTACGCGCCAGGCCGTAGACCCCCGCCGCGGCGACTGCGAGGAGCACCGCGTTGACGTATTTGAACAGGACGACGTTGTTCGGAAAATCGGGTGACAGCTTCCAGAGTGCCGCAAGGAAGAGCGGATAACCGGGTGGGTAATGAGTGACTCGGGGCGCGTCCGGAAGGTTGAGCTGCCGGTACCCTTCGCCGGTCGCGAGACTCTTGGCGAGGATGACATAGGTCGCATCGTCCTGAATCGCGCCGACGGGCCATGGCGTGATGGAGACGATGGCGGCGATGAGCACGAGCGTCACCGCGAGCACCGGGATGAGGCGGTTTGTCATCGCCTAACGAACGCGAAGGCCGCGCCGTTGGGGGTGGGACCGAGATACCGCAGCACCGGAGGCGTTTCCCGGGCGAGCGCGGTGGCCGTGCGCATCCCGATCACGGAGGTCGGTACGTAATAGTTAGGCGCGAGCTCGAGGAGCAGCGCACGGACCGCCTGCACATCTTCTTCAGGCGTCAGTGGCTTGATCCGCTCGCGCACCATCCACGTGCTCGTAGGCACCGCTCGGCGCCCCGTGTAGAGATAGACAGCAGGGTCATGATCTGTCGCGATCACGTCGGTCAGCGCGGTGTTGTGCGCCACCCATTCGGCGATCGGCTTGAGCCGTTCCCCGCCCTGCCGCTGCACACGTACCCACCAGGAATTTGTGTAACCGCGCGCGTTGTACGTGCCGTAGCCGACGGCGAGGCCAGCGGCGAGCGCAAACGCCGCAATGCGCAGACCCTTGGTATACATGGTGGCCGGACGCCAGCGCACCAGATCACGGACCCCTAACGCGACCGCGAGCGCGAGAATCGGCCAGATGCCCAGGAGAAATCTGTTAGGCTCGAAAGGCCAGATGAGCACGACCGCGAAATAGACCAGCACGAACCCGAGCGTCACCGGCGCACGGCGCCAGAGCGCGCGACTGCCTAACGCAAAGATGCCGACCAATGCCGCAAAGGCGACGATCCTCGGCCACAGGACGTCGACGGGAGCATGCAGGAAGCTCAGAACCTGGAATAGATCCCTCGCGTTGCGTGCGAGCACCGCCCACACGAACCCAAAGCCTCCCTGGGCATAACCTTGTGCCACCCAACCCGTGTACGAGCCGTATTTCCCGGCGATGATCGGCGGAATTTCATTCTGATGCAGCGCGACCCAGACCTGCCACGGCACAATGAGCAACGCAGCACCGGCCGCGAGCGCGGTGGCCGCCATGTGTCGACGACGCCAGAGCAGGAGCACGAGCGCGACCGGCACGGCGAACAAGCCAAGGGTGCGCACCAGTGCGAGTCCGCCCAACAATGCTCCTGCGAGCAGCGCCGTTCGTACCCGCCCCGTTTCAATCGCGCGCTCTGTGATAAGGAGCGAGGGGGCAAGGAGCGCGAGGAACATCGGTTCGGATAGCACCATCCCGCTGAGCAGCAGGATGACGACCGAAAGGGTGGCCGCGAGCGCGCTGACCGCTGCCCAGGCTCGCGTTAGGCCCAGCCGGCCGGTCGCGAAGACATACGTTCCCGCCGCCGCTGCGGCGAGCAACAAGGCGTTGGCGAACTTGAACAATACGAGGTTGTCGGGAAACACCGGCCAGGCGCGCCAGAGCAGCGCCAGGAAGGCCGGATAGCCCGGCGGGAAGTGCGTCGCGTTAGGTGCCCCCGGAAGGTTGACCAGCCTGTACCCTTCTCCTTCTGCGAGCGCTTTGGCCAGGACAGTATAGATCGCATCGTCCTCGAAGGCGCCGACTGGCCATGGCGTCACGGTGCTCACGGCCACAATGAAAACGAGAGCGCCGATGACACCAGGAACCAGGAGTGAGGAGCGAGGAGCCAGGGATAGCTCCCTCGTGAGTGGCACGGCGGCGGAGCTCATGGTTGCTCCGTCGTCGCGGCGACGCGCTGAAATACGGCGCCGCGCGTGAGGGCACCGACGAACCGCAGCGCCGGCGGGTCCCGCCTAACGAGGCCGAGCGATGCTTGTACCCCCATATCGGTGGATGGCGTGACCCAGCGGATCGGGTATGCTTCGATAATCGAATGGAGCGTCGCACTCGCGAACAGCGCAGATTGCGGGTTCACATACTCCTGCGGCGTAAACGCTCCCGCCGGAACCGCGTGCCGTCCGGTGTACAGATAGACCAGCGCATCGTCCTCCGTGACGATGATGTCGTTAGGCCTGGTTGCGGCTCCCACCCATTCGACGATCGGCGCCGAGCGTTCGGCGACAGCGGTTTGCACCTGGCCAATCCAGAGGTCCGGTGCGCCCAGCAAGTGCGGCCTCGCGTACAGGGCGACAAGTAGCGCCGTTGCGGCGTATACTGAAGCTCGGAGCGTCACACTGGACGCAACGCTCTGCGCCGCGCGCTGCACACCTAACACGAACGCGAAGCCCAGGAGTGGCCAGATCGCCCAATAGAAACGGTCGGGTGGAAACGGCCAGAGGAGCACGACGGCGACATAGCCGCCGACGAATGTGGCGCTCACAGATGCGCGCCGGATCATATCGCGTGCGCCGATTACAAGGACCGCCACTGTGGTCGCGATGAGAAGCGCGCGCAGCAACCAGTGTGCGCCGCCGGCGCCGAATGTCGCGGATAAGAAATCGCCGGTATGACGCAGGTTTTCGCGCAAAACAGCCAGCAAAAACTCTCCCCCGCCCATACCCACTCCGCCCAAAAACCAGCCGAGATAGCTCCCGTATTTCCCGGCGAGAGCGGCGGGGAGCTCGTGATCATGTGCCAGGGCCCATAGCTGCCAGGGCAGCGCAATCACCGCGGCTCCAACGATTGCAAGACCGGCAGCACGCCAGCGGCGCTGCACGAGCAGCACGACCGCAAGCGCCGGCAGAACCAGAATGCCTAACGTGCGCAGCAGTCCGAGGGCGCCCGCGGCCAAACCGGCCATCAGTGCGCGCGTATCGCCCTCGCGCGCGACAGCCCGTTCAGCCAGCACGAGCGTCGGAAAGAGCAGAGCGAGAAAGGGTGCTTCAGAAAGCACCATCGTGGCGAGCGAGACGAGCGGCGCGGAGATCACGAACACGCCGGTACCAATAGCCGCGGTGATTGGGCGGAGCTGGAGGTGATGCCGCGCGAACCAGAACGCGCCCAACGCGCCGCAGGCGAGAAAGACCGCGTTTGCAATCTTGAACACGACGATGTTTGCCGGGAAGGGTGGACTCACCTTCCAAAGCCCTGCCAAGATGAGCGGATAGAGCGGCGGAAAGTGCGTCGCGGATGGCTCGTTAGGCAGGTTTATGAATCGGTAGCCCTCCCCTTCCGCGATCGCTTTGCCAAGGATGACGTACGCACCGTCGTCCTGCACAACGCCCGCTGGATGCGGCGAGATAGCAATCACAACCGCGATCAGCGCCAGTGCAGCGAGTGCTACACAGCACCAGTCGTCCCTGCGCGTCCACGTGACGGTCATCGCCGCCTCGCGAGCTGAGCCGCCGTGTCGCTGAGAGCCTGCGCCTCACGCGGGGATCCCATAGCGGCGGCCAGAGTCGCTGACTCGCTGTACAGTTCCCGCGACCGCGGGAAGAGGCGCCGCGCCATCGTAAACTCCGCATGTGCTTCAGGCAGTCGGCCCGCCGCACGATACGCCCGTGCCGCAACCCAATGTCCGCGATACGACTCCGGATGATCCGCGAGCAGCGTCAGGACGTACGCGCGATCGTCATGCCAGGCCGGCGTGCGCGTCCAGGTCCGCAGGGCGCCGGCGACAGTGAGGGCCGCAACTGCCGCGTACACGAACATATTCCGTCGCGCCAGCGCACTGTCCACCACGATGCCTAACGCCAGCACCACCCCCACACTCGGCAAATACAGCGAGCGCTCGGCCAGCGTCACGCCGGAGACGAAGAAGACGTTCGCGACGGGTGCGATCGCGATCGCGACCCAGCCAAGTGCCAACGCGAGTGCGCGGTTGCGCTTCCACGTTATCACGAGCGCGCCAATGTATGCGGCAACGCACAACAAACCGGCTGCGCCGGCCAGCGTGAGGCCGTTTGCAGAGCGGATGACTTGCGGTTCGTAATCGGCCGAGAGCGATGCCGGGAACAGCAACAACCGTACGTACTCCGGCACGACTTTGGCCATCGTCCATAACCGTGTCCCAAGCGGCTCACCATCCAGCGTTCCGGTCACGACATGAAAGGGCCTGTCGTTGAACACCAGGAATACGATGGCTGCGTACAGAAGCAAAACAACGGCGTATCCGGCGTATAGTCGCTTACGAGGTCTGAGGTCTGAGGTCTGAGGTCTGAGCAACACGTCATGAGCGGCTGCCAATCCTAAGAACACGATCGCGTTCTCTTTGGAGAGGAGACCCAGCGCAAAAAACAATATCGCGAGCCAGTGGGACGCGCGGTGCGCCAATAGCGCACCTAACGTGAACACCGTCGCCATCAGCTCCAGACGCCCGACGACGTTTGCTACCGCCTCGACGTGAACAGGGTGTACGGCGAACAACGCCGCGGCAATGAAGGCCATCCTGGGCTGCATCAGCAGCGCAACGAGCCGCCACACCAGCACTGTCGCGAGCGCATGCCACATCACGTTGACGGCGTGAAACCACGCGGGATCGCCGCCGCTCAGGCGCCAATCAAGAGCGAAATGGAGGATCGCGAGCGGTCGATATTGACCACCACCTAACGCCTCGGGCCAATAGGGGAGCGTGAAGGCCCGCCAGGTGTTCCCGAAGTTCTGAACCAGCGGATTCCCGAGGATAATGCCGCGATCGTCGAGGACGAACCCGTTGGCCAGCGCGTTTGCGAATACGAGCGAAGCCAGCAGCGCCAGCGCAGCCGCGGAGAAGAGATTCCCCCGCACCCACTCGCGCGCCATCGTGCGATGCGCCGGCGCGGGGAGCGCCGCCGCCGCGTGTGTCACGCCGCCTCGCTCCCGAAGCGTGAAAGCTTTCGGTGCAGCGTCGAAGGATCGATGCCTAACGTTTCAGCGGCGCG
>DATFBW010000314.1:0-9665 GCA_035253645.1 Gemmatimonadaceae bacterium
CGAGTGCGCGATGAAATGGCGAGCCGCGATGTCACTGTCTGGCACCTCCTCACACATCTCGGAGGCTGGGAAGGTCAGGTATCCGGGCCCGATCGCGGTTCTGAAACGCTCAAGAATTTTGTCGTTTCGATAAGCGACTTGATGCAGGTCGCGCCACCTGGCGCGGCGTGGAGCTACAACAACGCCGGATTCAGTATCGCGGGGCGCGTCATCGAATCGGTGACAGGTACTTCAATCAACCGCGCGGTTCGGGATCTCGTGTTCGAGCCGCTCGGACTCGAACACGCTGGCACGACGGCGGGCGACTTCATCGTGCAGCGGTTCGCGGTGGGGCATACGACGCGTGATGGCAGAACTGCCATTAACCGGCCGTTCACCCCCTCGGTCTCCGTAACCGCCGGCGGCGTTGGCCTCTGCATGACCGATCTACTCGCGTACGCGCGGTTCCACATGGGCGACGGCACGTCTCATAACGGGACTCGCGTGCTCACACGTGCGTCACTCGAAGCGATGCGCGCGGTGCAGATGCGCAAGCAGAGCACGGAGGACGACATCGGGCTTGGCTGGCACCTGCGACAAATGGGCAGCATTCGCACCGCGTCGCACGGTGGCACGTTAGGCGGACACATCCTGCTCCTGGAGATCGTCCCTGAACGCAACTTCGCCATTGCCATCCTGACGAATTCGAACACAGGCTGGCGTCTCATTCAGGACGTCGAGCGCGAGGCACTCAAGTCATACCTCGGCGCCACGTACGCGCCCAATCAGGCGATCGCGCACCGCGGGCTCGTGGAGACGCTGCCCACCGCGGAGCCCCTCGCGCAGCAACCCGACCTCGCGCCCTATGTCGGGACCTATCTGCGCCCGAGCAATTCTGTCGTCGTGCGCATAGAAGGCGGCAGGCTCGTTTTCCAGGAGCGGCCTAACGAGGCGCAGCCAGGGGCCACGATGCCGCTTGCATTCTTCGGGCCGGATCGGGCGATCGTGATGGATGGGCCGCAGCGCGGGCAGTCGATCGAGTTCGTGCGCGACTCGAGCGGGCGAGTGAATTGGATCCGGGTCGTGGGTCGGGTGGCTGCTAAAAGCTAGGGGTTAGGGGTTTGGGGTTAGGGGTTAGCCTAATGCGAGTTATGGCACGCATGGCTTACACCCAGGTGACGATTGGACGTTTTAGGCTAACCCCCAACCCCTAACCCCCAACCCCTAGTAGTTAGGTGGTGGAGCGATCGCGTAGTCGACGGGAGGGCGCGCACCCATCAAGTGCTCGACGAAATAATCCCACGTGCGCCGAATCACGTACGGATTACCCGTTAGGTCGTGCGTCGCGTCAGGCAGGATCAACATATCAAAGGTCTTGTTCGCCTTGATCAGCGCATCGGCCAGGGCGAGCGTGTGCGCAGGATGCACGTTGTCGTCCAAATCGCCGTGAATGAGGAACAGCTTGCCTTTGAGGTTGCCCGCAATCGTCTTGTTGGCCGCGGCGGCGAAGTTGTCCGTGCCTCGCAGAGTATCCTTCACGAGCAGCCCCTGGAAGCGCTCGCCCCATCCGTGATAGTAGGTGCGGTTGTCATGATTCCCCGATGTGGCGACAGCTACTTTGAAGAAATCCGGATAGCGCAGCATCGCGTCGGTCGAAGAAAAGCCGCCACCGGAGTGGCCATAGATGCCGATCCGCGTCAGGTCCATCCAGCGAAATCGTGCGCCCAGCTGCTTGATCGCGGCGACGTGATCGGGGATGCCGTTGTCTCCCATGTTTCCATACCACGTCGTGTACACAGCTTTGTTGCTTGCCGAGTTGCCTAACGCGTTGATTTCAACGACGATGAAGCCCAGCTCGGCGAGCGCCTGCACCTGGCCGAACGCGGAGTAGCTGAACGAAGCGCGCGTCGGATAGAACTCGTGGCTCACCGGCGTAATGAGCGGCCCCGGATAGATGTGATCGATCACGGGGTACGACTTCGTCGAATCGAAAGTGCTCGGCTTCCAGATCACACCGGTGATATCGGTAACGCCATCACGTGCCTTGGCGCGAAACACTTCCCCAGGCCGCCATCCGATGGCTTTGAGAGCTGCGATGTCTGCTCGCTCCAGCTCCTTCACGACACGTCCGTCCGCCGCGCGGATGACGGTAACTGGCGGACTGTCGACGCGGGAATACGTGTCGAGAAACATGGAGGCGCCCGGCACGGCTGTTATCTGATGATCGGCGTCTTCTGGTGTGAGGAGCGTGAGGCCCGAGCCGTCGAGACCGACGGAGTACAGAAAGTTATACTCAGGATGACGTCCCGGTTCGCGCCCGCGCGCCGTGAAGAAAACACGTCCCGTCGCCTCGTTCACGGTGACCAAACCTGTTATTACCCAGGCGCCGCTCGTGAGCTGATGCCTAACGGCGCCGTCGGAGCCGATGTGATAGAGGTGTCCCCAACCGTCCCTCTCGGAGAACCACACGACGTCGCCGTTCTTGAGCGGTCGCCAGTTCGTGCGCCCGCCTACTATATCGAGGCTGCCGATCACGTACGCCTTACTACTGTCTGCTGTGACTTGTCGAGGGGCGTTGCCTAACGCGTCAGTGGTCATGAGCTGCACGCGCTTGGGGCCGCGGTCGACGTGCGTGAAGTAGATGCGATCCGACGACGGGCTCCACTGCACCCCGCGTCCGCCGAAGTTATAGAACGTCATGTACGGCTGTGCAGGTCCTTCGATGCGCTTGCTTGTTTTAGACGCGACGTCGATGACGTAGTACACAGACGTTTGAACGACGGAGTCGCCTGGCAGAGCGTACGGATACTCGTAAAACGTGGGGCGTGTGGGCGTGGAGCTGTACACGACGAATTTGGCGACACCGCGTTCGTCGATCCGTGGCACCACGAGTTTCTTCGAGTCCGGCGACCACGTCACCTGAGGCACGGAAGGGAGCTTCTGTCGTATCTGCGTGGGTGAAGGCGACGTTATGCCATACGCATAGCCGGCGATTCCGTCGTTTGTAAGCTGCATGGAGTCCGTGGTGCCTACACGCCGCACCCAGAGGTTGTAGCCTGACGAGAACGCGTCCCACTGCTCGTCAGGCGACCTAACGAAACGCGTGCGCGTGGGTAGCGTGTCTGCCTTGGTGCAGGAATACGTCGCGAGCGTGCAGGAGAAGCCGCGGTTTCCGAGCTTGACGCGGATGCGCCGCTCGTCGCGACCGTCGTCTTCGAAGGCGATCGTCTGAAATGGCAGCTTGCTGCCGGCGACCGCGGTGTCGGCAGCGCGTGAAAGCGCGGCGGCGAGTCGACCATTGTCAAATAACAGTGATCGTGCGGCGGCCGTCGGGTTGACCGTGACGAATTCCGCGCCACGAGGTGTCATCACGCGATACCAGAACCGCGTGCTGTCCCGGTACCACATCGGTTGCACCTGGTCGCCTGTCACATGACGCAGCGCATTCCACGTTAGGAATTGCTCTGCGCGCTGATACTCGACGGCCTGTGATTTCACGATCGTCGGCGATGCAACACAAAGCGTCAGCAAAATGCGGGCGGCAGAATTCATAGTCATCGGCCTGGAGATCATTGATTCACACCGCTTGCCAGAAATCCGCCATCCACAGCGAGCAAATGCCCGGTGACAAAACTCGCTGCATCAGAGGCGAGAAAAACAGCGGCGCCGGCGACTTCGTCCGGCTGACCGAAGCGACGCATCGGTGTGCGCATCAGCAGCTCACGGCCGCGATCGGTCCCGTCGAGTAGTCCTTCATTGAGCGCTGTGCGAAATACGCCGGGCAGAATCGCATTCACACAAACACCATAAGGCCCCCATTCAACCGCCAGCGATTGGGTGAGCGAAGCCACGCCGGCTTTGCTCGCGCCGTACGCCGCGACTTCCAGCAATCCAACGACCGACGTTAGGGATCCGATGTTCACGATCCGACCATAACGACGCCCGACCATGTGCCGCCCGAACACGCGACAGGCACGCAGCACCCCCGTGAGGTTCGTGTCGAGGATCGCTTCCCACTCGTGGTCATCGACATCCACAGTTGGGTTGCGCTTTGTGATCCCTGCGGCGTTCACGAGGATGTCGACCTTGCCAAACTCCGAGATCACGTCTTCCGCGAGCCTGGTAACAGAACCTGCATCGGTCACGTCGACGCTCCTAACGAGCGAGCGGCGGCCTCTGTTCTCTATCTCGTCGGCAACCTCTTTCGCATACGCCTCACGCCGACCGCTCGGCACAACGTCAGCGCCGGCGTCAGCGAGGCCGAGTGCGATCGCGCGGCCGATGCCGGACGTGCCGCCGATGACGACGGCGGTGCGGTTGGACAGATCCAAAGCGTCGAATGGCATGGACCTACAAGTTCGCCACGGACAGCAATCGCACCAGATAGACAATCGTCGTAAGATTGCGCATGGATCTGGTGACCTTCGGCGAAGGGCTGATCCGGCTTTCCCCGGCACCCCCGGCGACCGACGCGCACTCGGCGCATTTGGCGGCGTACGTTGCTGGATCGGAGCTCAACGTCGCTGTGGCCGCGGCGCACCTCGCGGTGTCCACGCGCTGGATCTCGCGCCTCCCGGACACCGGGCTTGGGCATTTTCTGGACGCGACCGCGCGGGCTCACGGCGTCGACACTCGTATAGAATGGGCGCAGGAGGGCCGCGTCGGCGTGTATTTCCTGACGGAAGGGAGTGCTCCGCGCCAATCGGGCGTCGTCTATGATCGTGCCGGCTCCGCGTTCAGTCTCCTTGCCGAAGACAGCCTGGAGTGGCCTTCTCTGTTGAGGGGTGCGCGCTGGTTTCACATGAGCGGGATCACTCCAGCGTTGAGTGAGAGCGCAGCTGCGATGAGCGCCGACGCGTTAGGTCACGCAAAGGAGGCCGGTCTCACGGTGAGCTACGATGTGAACTACCGTGGAAAGCTGTGGGATGCCAAGCGCGCGCGTGAGGTGCAGGAGCCGCTGATGCGGCATGTGGATGTGCTCATCGTGAGCCGGGACGACGCACGCATTGTGTTCGGTGTCAGCGACGCGTCGGCCGAAAGTGTCGCCCGAGCGCTCGCGGAGCGGTTCGGTATTGGCGCCGTGGTGGTGACGGATCGGGACGCTGCCGACGGGACGAGTGCTGCCGTCGTTGCGGATGGTGTTGCGTCCAGCGCACCGCTTTATGCCGTCGATGTGGTCGAGCGCGTAGGAACGGGTGACGCCTTCACGGCGGGGCTCATCGTGAGCCGGATCCAGAATCAGAGCTGGGCGGATGCTGTGCGCCTGGCTGCGGCGTCAGCGGCGCTCAAACTAACGATGCGGGGCGATTTCTTCACGGGGCGCCGTTCCGACATCGATAATCTCGTGCAACGGCACAGCGCGAAGGCTGGACGATAACGATGCCTAACGCGCGCGCGCACGCGCTGGCGACGATCCGCGAGGTGGGCATCATCCCCGTCATAAGGGTCGGTGACGCGGACACCGCCGAATGTGTGGCGGAAGCACTACTCGCGGCCGGACTCGCCATCGCCGAAGTGACACTGTCCGTGCCTAACGCGGAGCGAGTCATAACGTCGATCGTCAAGAAATATGGCGATCAGGTGCTGGTTGGAGCCGGTACTGTGACTGACGCCGACGGCGCGCAACGCGCACTCGGGGCAGGGGCGCGGTTCATCGTCACGCCATGCCTCGTCCCTGAGGTGATCTCAGCCGCCCGAAATAGCGATGTCGCAGTGCTTCCGGGGGCATTCACTCCGACGGAGATCTTCGCCGCGCATCAATTGGGCGGCGACATGATCAAGGTGTTTCCGATCGGCACATCAGGGGCGGCGTATGTGCGCAGTCTGCGCGGGCCATTTCCCGATATCCCTCTTGTGCCGACCGGCGGAGTGACGCTGGAGAATATCGGCCAGCTGTTCGAGGCCGGTGCGGTAGCCGTGGGCGTTGGTAGTGAGCTAATACCGCGTGATGCAATAGCTCGGCGCGACTACGCTGCAATTGGAGCGATGGCGCGCAAGTTCCTCGCGGCGCGTCCAGTGCGCAGCGCGAGTTCCTGAACTGCTTTAACCGCAGAGGACACAGAGACGATCCACACGCAAAGGACGCAGAAAAGCAACGGCAGAATGAAAGACAAAAACCTAACAACAATTGTTGAACCCGCGTCCTCCGCGATGGGCCTTTCTCTCCGTCCTGCGGTAAAGAAACTCGCGACTGAATGATCACCTTCCGCTGGTTTGGCGCGACGGACCCGATCCCGCTAAAGCACATCCGGCAGATCCCGGCGGTGCGCGGAATCGTCAGCGCGCTGTTCGACATCCCCGTCGGTGAATCCTGGGCTCTAGATCGCCTAACGAAGCTCCGCGATGACGTAGAAGACTGCGCCATGTCTCTCGCGGTGATCGAAAGCGTCCCCGTGCACGAAGACATCAAGCTGGGCCGCCGAACGCGGGACAAGCTCGTCGATCAGTACTGTGAGAGCGTGCGCAGCATCGGTCGCGCGGGGATCCCTGTGCTCTGCTACAACTTCATGCCGGTCTTCGACTGGACGCGCACGGAGCTGGCGCGTCCGCTCGACGACGGCTCAACGGCGCTCGCCTACGATCACGAGGCGCTAAGAGCGATCGACCTCTCGCGCGGAACGGCTGACCTCCCGGGCTGGGCCACGCGCTATACCGCGAGCGAGCTGGGCGCGCTCCTCAGCGCCTACCGCGATGTGGGCGAGAGCCAGCTCTGGGAGAACCTCTCGTATTTCCTCGAACGAGTTGTCCCCGTTGCCGCCGAATACAACGTGCGCATGGCGCTGCACCCGGACGATCCCCCGTGGTCCATCTTCGGCTTGCCTCGAATAATCGTCGATAGACCGGCGCTGGAACGAGTCCTCGACATTGTGGATAATCCGGCGAATGGGATCACGTTCTGCACGGGCTCACTCGCACCTAACGCGGACAATGACCTCGTTGCAATAGCGCGTGCGCTGCGCGGACGTATCCACTTCGCCCACTGCCGCAACATCAAACGCACGGGTCCTCGTTCGTTCGAAGAGACCGCGCACCCATCGGATCACGGGGACGTGGACATGCGTGCGGTGCTCTCAGTGCTGCACGAGACCGGCTTCAACGGGCCCATCCGCTCCGACCACGGCCGCATGATCTGGGGCGAGAACGGCCGGCCCGGCTACGGGCTCCACGATCGCGCGTTAGGTGCCATGTACCTCCACGGTCTCTGGGAAGGGATTAGTGGCCGAGCGTAGAATAGGCTTCCGCTGGACCATCTGCGCGCTGCTCTTCATCGCGACGACGATCAATTACATCGATCGCCAAGTCCTCGGCATCCTCGCCCCCACGTTGCAACGCGAGCTCAACTGGAGCGAGACGGACTACGGCGATATCGTCTCCTGGTTCAGCTTCGCCTACGCGTTAGGGTTCCTTGCCGCGGGCCGTATCATGGATTGGATCGGTGTTAAGCGAGGACTCGCGGCCGCCGTCATCGCCTGGAGCGTCGCCGCGATAGGGCACGCGTTCGCTCGGACAGCCACTGGATTCTCCATAGCGCGTGCGGCGTTAGGTATCGGTGAATCGGCGATCTTCCCCGGATCGATCAAAGCCGTCGCGCAATGGTTTCCGCAAAAGGAGCGCGCGCTCGCCACGGGGGTCTTCAATGCGGGGACGAACACGGGCGCGATCCTAACGCCGCTGCTCGTCCCCTGGATCACACTGCGCTGGGGCTGGCAGTGGGCCTTCATTGCGACCGGCCTGCTCGGATTCTTCTGGCTCCTGCTCTGGATCCCAATTTACCGAGATCCGGAAGTAAGTACTGACGAACAAAGGGAACGGACCCCGTTGGTTCCGTGGGTACAACTCTTCGGCTACCGCCAGACGTGGGCTTTCATCGCCGGCAAGTTCATGGCCGATCCGATCTGGTGGTTCTATCTGTATTGGCTCCCAAAGTTTCTCGATGCGAAATACGGTGTGCAGCTCGCGCAGGTGGCGATGCCGCTCATCGTCATCTATTTGATTGCTGACGTCGGATCGGTCGGTGGCGGTTGGCTTTCCAGCTCGCTCATCAAACGCGGCTGGTCTGTGAATCGGGCAAGAAAAACCGTTATGCTCGCGATGGCGCTGCTGATCGTGCCGACGACGTTGGCGTCGCAAGCACCAGGGATGTGGGGTGCCGTCATCATCGTCGGCATTGCCGCGGCAGCGCATCAGGCATGGTCGGCGAACGTCTATACGCTGGCGAGCGACATGTTCCCCAAGAGCGCGGTCGGTTCGGTCGTCGGCATCGGTGCCTTCGCAGGAGCGATGGCGGGAGTGCTCTTCCAACGGATCACGGGACGCGTGCTCGAGGCCAACGGCGGCAATTACACGCCGATATTCGTCGTCTGCGGTCTTGCGTATGTGAGCGGCCTGTTGATCATACATCTGTTGGCCCCGCGCCTCGAGCCGGCGGATCTAGTGAGGAGCGAGGCGCGAGGGGTAAGGAGCAAGTGAAGTATCCCGGAGCCCTAACGATGAAGATTTGCATCACATCATTGGCTGCTTTGATGCTCGTTTCCGCCAGCGCCTCCGCTCAGAACGGTGCATGGCGTGTCCTATTCGATGGCAAGACCTTCGCTGGTTGGCGCGGATTGGGATACGACAGCGTGCCTAGCGCGCACTGGGTGATCGAAAACGGCACGATCAAGAAGGTCCCGCGCGGCCAGGTGAAACGGATGCCGGACGGCCAGCCCGCTAGCGGCGGTGACCTCATCACGACGGACACCTTCCGCGACTTCGAGCTTGTTTGGGAGTGGAAGATTGGCCGCGGTGGCAACAGCGGCGTGAAATATAACGTTTCCGAGTCTCTGTCTGTCGCAGCCTCGCCCAACCACGCCGCGTTAGGATGGGAGTATCAACTGCTCGACGACAGCCTCGCCGAGGACAACAAGATCCCCTCACATCGCGCCGGCAGCTTGTACGATATGATTGCGCCGAGTGTGAGTACGGTGAAGCCCGCGGGCGAGTGGAACGAGTCGCGGCTCGTGTTCAACGGGAATCGCGGTGAACATTGGCTCAACGGCAAGAAGATCGTCGAATTCGATATGAGCACCGCGCAGTTCGATTCGCTGTTCGCGCAGAGCAAATACAAGAACATTCAGAACTTTAGAGCCCGGCGTGCAGGGCACATCGTGCTGCAGGACCATGGTGAAGAAGTCTATTTCCGCAATATCAGAATTCGTGTTCTGAACTAGCGAGCCCCCCCCACTATGAAAAAAGAGACGTCTCTCGATCGGCGCGACTTCCTCAAAAGCGCTTCGGTTGCCGGAATCGGTGCGATAGCGGTATCGAAGGGGGGGCCGCTCCTGGTGCTGAGCGGGATGCCTAGCGAGAAGATGCGGGTCGCCGTGATGGGCGTGAATGGACGCGGCATGGTCTTCGTTAGGTCCTTCGCGCGGGGCGCCGATACGACTGTCGCTTATGTGTGCGATGTCGATTCCACTGTGCTCGCCAAGGGAGTCGCCGAAGCGGGGCAGCTTCAATCGACGGCGGCAAAGGGCGTTGCCGACATCCGGCGTGTGCTCGATGACAAAGACGTCGACGCGATCGTGATCGCCGCACCGGATCATTGGCACGCGCCCGGTACGCTAATGGCGCTTGCCGCCGGCAAACACGTGTACCTCGAAAAACCGTGCGGTCACAATCCGCGCGAAGACGAGCTGCTGATGGAG
>DATFBW010000315.1:0-11323 GCA_035253645.1 Gemmatimonadaceae bacterium
GATGTCGGGGAAGTGGGGACAGTGATACATCGCATCGATAATCGCGCCGTCATTCGCAAAGAGGTCGCGCAGACGCTCCGCGGTGGCGAGATACTGGTTCTCCGTCAAAAATCCGCGCGCAATGCCCGACTGATTTGTCACGACGATCGCAAGGACATCGGCCCTGTTGAGCGCGCGAACGGCGGCTATCGCGTTAGGCATCGGGCGAACACCGTCCGCATCGGCCAGATAGTTTCGGTCCTCGATCAGCGTTCCGTCGCGATCGAGAAACGCGGCACGGCGCTCGGCGGCTGCCCCGCTCATGCGATAGCGCGCTCCAGTGCGGCCGCGAACGCGTCATCGTGCTCCGGAAGGATCGACCGCAGATCCAGCCAAACGCGGTCATCGGCGAGCCGGCCGATGATCGGCGGATCGTTGGCGCGGAGCCGCGCTTCGATCTCCGTCGCGGCGTCACCGCCACTCAACACGATGGCATACGAGGGGATGCGCGCCGTCGGAAAAGCGCCGCCGCCGACGGTCGCGACCGAGGCCTCGACGCCAAGTCTGTGCCGGGTGCTCGTTAGGCGGCCCGCGATGCGCGCCGCACGCTGGCGGATGACGTCGGCCTCGGCGCTCAGCATGGCGAGGACGGGCACCTCCCGCACCGCTCGCTCCGGATCGCGATACAGTTGCAGCGTCGCTTCCAACGCCGCGAGCGTGAGCTTGTCCACGCGCACAGCGCGAGCGAGCGGATTCCTGCGACAGGCGCTCACCGCCGCCGCCTCGCCGACGATGATCCCGGCTTGCGGACCGCCTAACAACTTGTCCCCGCTCATCAGCGTGAGGGTGGCACCGCCCTGAACCCCATCCCGCGCCGTTGGTTCGCCCGACAATCCAAACGGCTCGAGTGAGACCAGCAACCCGCTGCCGAAATCGAAGAGCAGTGGAATGGTTCCTTCGCGTGCGATGGGCGCGAGATCCGTAAGCGTGGCTTCGGCGACGAAACCACGGACCTCGAAGTTGCTGCGATGTACTTTGACGATGGCGCCCGCGTCGCTCGTTAGGGCACGGCGATAGTCATCGGCGTGGGTGCGATTCGTCGTCCCGACTTCGATGAGCTTCGCCCCGCTCTTCGCCATGATGTCCGGTACGCGAAACGAACCGCCTATTTCAATGAGCTCCCCACGCGACACGATGGCACCGCGGCCGTCGGCGAATGTGTTGAGGGCGAGCACGAGTGCCGCCGCGCAGTTATTGACGACGATCGCATCCTCAGCGGCCGTAAGCTCACAGAGGAGAGTTACGCAGTGTCCGTATCGGGAGCCGCGCGCCCCTCGCGCGAGGTCGTACTCGAGGTTGCTCGCGCCAGCAGCCGTGCGCCCTATGGCCTCAATGGCGGCGCGCGCCAGCGGGGCGCGACCCAGGTTCGTGTGCAGGACGACGCCGGTTGCGTTGAAAGCCGCGCGTAAGGACGGCTGTGACCGCAGAGCTACCTCGGTGGCGATGGCGTCGTCCAGCGCTACGTCGTTAGGCATGCTGCCACTCGATCGCAAGCGGTCCAGGACCGCGCGTACCGCGTCCAGCACGACGGTCCGCGGTGTCGTCGCCAGCAGATCGCGCACGCGCGGACGTTCGAGCAGCACATGCACAGCCGGGAGAGCACGCCGCACGTCCGTCATCGCGAGCGCACTGTGTCCCGGCGCGTCGTCGTGTCTCGCCGCGTGGTGTCACGCGGTGCCTCGCGCGGCACCGGGAATTGTCGTTCGGAGGTCCGGCGGAACCCCAGGAAGCTGCGGATGTTCGCGGCACGGAGGCGATAGTTCGTTCCCGGGCGGAGCGGCCGAACCAGCCGCAGTACAACCTCGGTTTCCGGCGGCAGGACGCGCGGCTTCGGCAACTCCTGGCGCGGTGCTGTGGTGCGCGGAGGAGCTGCCGCAACCGCTCCAGGCCGCCTGCCTAACGGGCGACCTGCTGCCGCGGCACGCGCACTGTCGGCGCGACGGATGGAATCCTGCTCGGCCACACGTTTGAGCGAATCCTCGACAAACTTTGCCCGAGCGGAGTCCTGCCGCAGTCGCTCGAATTCGCGGGCCATCGTCAGAGACGCAAACGGGACCACGGATGAATCCTGTGCTTTGAGCGAGAAGTCGCCCGTAGTGAGACGCTGCGTCGAATCGAGGCCACGATCGAATGTCACACGCAGCGTGAGCGAGTCGGCCCTATTAATAGATGCGATACCTGGGCCCAACGTGTCGCGCACGATCGCAAGCAGTTCACGTGAGAGCGTATCTGTGAGCGTGACGGTTGCCGTATCGAACATCTCTCGCGGGTCGGGCTGACGATTCCGGTTTTCGTCGACCAGCCCCCGTATCAGATACCGGCCGCGCGGGAGGCCACGGATCTCGAAGCGCCCAATGGAGTCCGGAAGGGTGACGTACATCGTGCTGTCGGGGAGCGAGGTCGCACTCACGAACGCCCGGGGCGATGGCCGCTGCGCGGTCCAATCGAAAACGATCCCGCGGATCGCGCCGGCGGCAATGCTGCTGCCGGTCGAGAACACGATCGTGCGACCGACGCTATCCGCATTGCCACGCAAGTCAGTCATCCCCGGCAGCATCCGGACGATATACGTCGTGTTGGGTTGAATGCCCCGGCGCGGCGCGACTTCGATGCGAGACCGTTTCCAGGAGATGCGCGGCTCACCGTCGTAAGGCGAGATGAGGAACATGTTCGGGAGGTCGGCCGCACCTTGTGGCCGCTCGCTCACAACTTCACTGAACAGGAACTGGACGCCGCCAACGCGCGCGTTCAGGGTGCCGCTATCCGGCGTGACTTTGACGACACGTGGCGGCACTTCATCCGGAGGCGCCCCGGGCGGGATTCCCGGTGAAGCACACGCCGACAGGAACGTGATGAGCGTTAGGCGCCGCATAGCGCGTGCACTTTCGCACGCAACTGCTCACTCCGCGCGCGCCACTCGTGTGCCTTCTCTCGCTCGGCCTGAACGACCTCAGGCTTCGCGCGCGAGACGAACTGCTCGTTGGCGAGTCGCTGGGTGAGCCCGGCAAGTTGCTTGTCGAGCGCGGAAAGCTCGGCCTTGAGGCGCGCGCATTCCTTCGCGACGTCGATCACGCCTTCGAGCGGCACGATGACCTCGTGGCCACCGCTCAGTACTTGATGGGCGGCCGGGCCGGGCGTCGTTGGAGCGTCACCGATCTGCAATGTGACGCGCGCCAGCCGCTCGATAGTCGCGCGTTCACGTTCCAGCGTGGCACGCGTACCGTCGCGTGCCACGACGATGGCGTCCACGGTCTTTCCAGGTGCAACGCTGTACTCGCCACGCAATTGGCGGAGCGCGGTGACAATCTCTCGCACGAGCTCGAAATCAGCAGCCGAATCCGCTCCTGCAGGAGACCGCCGGACTGGCCACGCCGCGACCGGGAGAAACTCGTTAGGCCGCCGTCCCGGCAACCGTTGCCACAGCTCGTCGGTCACGAAGGGAACAATCGGTTGCAAGAGCCGCAACGCCTGATCGAAGGAGTGGATCAGGACCGTGCGCGCCACGTCGCGGTCCGGCCCGTTCGACGCGAGCCGATTCTTACTCGTCTCCACGTACCAGTCCGCGAGATCGTTCCAGACAAAGCTGCGTGCCGCCTCCGTGTATTCATTGAGCCGTAGTCCCGCTCCGCGCTCAGCCTCCGCCCACGTGGCGACACCGGCCTTGGGACGCGAGGGGCCCAGCGCGGCATCGGACGCGGCGATGGCGGCATCCAGCCGTGCGAGGATCCAGCGGTCGGCACTCGTCAGGCGCTCGGGGCCGATGCGCTCGAGCGGCTGCACCGGATCACTTCCGACGTTTGTGAGCAGAAAACGTCCGATGTTCCACAACTTGGTGACGAAGTTGCGGCCCGCGGCGAACGATCGCTCCAGGTCGTTAGGGTCGAGGATCGTATCTGCGCCAAGTCCCATCCCCGCGATCACGGTGTAGCGCAGGGCGTCGGCGCCATACCGCTGCACGACGTCGAGCGGGTCGATGCCGTTGCCTAACGACTTCGACATTTTCAGGTGCTTCGTGTCGCGCACCGTACCGTGGAGGTACACGCTATGGAACGGAGCTTCGCCCATGAGCGCGTACCCGAGCATGATCATGCGCGCGACCCAAAAGAACAGGATCTCCGGCGCGGTGATCAACACGTCGGTCGGATAGAAGGCCTTGAGATCGCTGCTCGTATCGGGCCAGCCTAACGTGGAAAACGGCCAGAGCCCCGATGAGAACCACGTGTCGAGGACGTCTTCGTCCTGCCGCACAGGTCCGCCGCAGTCCGGGCAGCGCGTGATATCCTCGCGACTCGCCGTTATGCGGCCGCACCCGTCACAATACCAGACGGGAATCCGGTGCCCCCACCAGAGCTGCCGCGAGATGTTCCAGTCGCGGATGTTCTCGAGCCAATTGACGTAGACGCCTTCCCAGCGCTCTGGAAGGATGCGGATGTGGCCATCGCGGACCGCCTGGAGCGCGGGCTCCGCCAGCGGCCGCATGCTCACGAACCACTGATCCGAGAGCCGTGGCTCGACCACTGTGTCGCAGCGATAACAGCGGCGCACGGCGTGATGGTGTGGCTCAACTTTCACGAGCAACCCCATCCCCCGCAGTCGTTCCGCAATGCGCTCGCGTGCCACGAAGCGATCCACGCCGACCAACTCGGCAGGGATGCGCGCGGCGTCATCACCCGTTCCTTGCATCTCGCCGGTTGCTGAAATCACAACGGGCATGGGAAGGTTGTGGCGCTGACCGACATCGAAATCGTTGGCATCATGCGCGGGCGTGATCTTCAAGGCGCCGGTGCCAAACGCAGGATCCGTATACGAGTCCGCGATGATTGGTATCTCGATGTTGGCGATCGGCAGGCGCACTGTCCGGCCGACGAGGTCGCGATAACGGAGGTCCTCTGGATTGACCGCCACGGCAACGTCAGCCAGCATCGTCTCGGGACGCGTCGTTGCGATGACGATCGAACGCGGCGTTTCACCGGCATGAATCGGCGTGACGGGATACGCAATATGATAGAGCTGCCCCGTCGTTTCATGAAACTCCGCTTCTTCATCCGAGAGCGACGTTAGGCAGCGCGGACACCAATGGATCACCCGATGTCCGCGATAGATCAAACCGCGCTCGAACAGACGCACAAAGGCTTCGCGCACGGCGAGCGAAAGGTCCGGCGAAAGCGTATACGCCGTTCGCGACCAGTCTGCCGATGCGCCAATCGCGCGCAGCTGCGCGAGGATCGTCCCGCCCGTTTCCTCGACGAAGCGGACCGTCCGCGCGACAAAGGCATCGCGGCCGACATCGAAGCGCGTCTTCCCCTCTTTGGCCAGCGCCTTCTCGACAACGTTTTGCGTGGCGATTCCGGCGTGATCGGTCCCCGGCAACCAAAGGGTCTCATCACCAGCCATGCGCCGCCAACGCACGATGACATCTTGCACCGCGTTGTTGAGCCCGTGACCCATGTGCAGTACCGCGGTCACGTTTGGCGGCGGCATCACGATGACGAACGGCGTCCGATCACCGCCGACGCGCACGGAGCGGTCGGCGTTCGCGCGAAAGATCCCCGCGCGGTCCCACGCCGCGTATCGTTCAGCGTCGAGACTCGCGTGGTCGTACTGCGGCGGGATATCGGTAATGGCGTCGCGCGCGCTCATGCGTGGCAAATCTATCCAGGTCGTGCACGCTTATTCAGGCACTCGCTGAAAGCTGGATAGCTGTTAGCGGGTAACTCACAGCTTGGTTTCATAGCCGTCGGCTGTGGTACTAAAGCTTTCAGCAGCCAGCCATCGGCTTTCCAGCCGTCAGGTACATTGTAAGGGTCCCCGACGCTCAATAAGTTGCCCTCATGACTGCCCCAACACCCGGCCCCGCACAGACTTCCGCGCCTAGTCGTACTCGACGATTCGTTCTCTGGCTCGTCGTGTTTGGCGCCATCGTCATCGGGGTGGCGCTCGCCTTTATCTACGGCCCGCGCGTTACGCCATTCCTCGACGTCAGCCGGTAATCATGTCGGTCCACGCCCCACCAATGAGCGCCGCTTCCCTAACGCTGACGCTCCCCGATGGGAGCACGCGCGAAATTGCTCCGGGCACGTTGCCGCGGGACGTCGTGGCCACAATCGGCCAGCGACTCCTGCGCGACGCGATCGCGGTGTCGATCGATGGGGAAGTGCAGGACCTTGCGACGCCCATCCGTCGTGGCGGAGCGTTTCGCGTGCTCACACAGAAGGATCCGGAGTCGCTCGCTGTGCTCCGTCACTCTGGCGCGCACATCCTGGCGACGGCGGTGCGGCGGCTGCGCCCTGAGGCCAAGATCGGTTTTGGTCCCGCTATCGAAGACGGTTTCTACTACGACTTCGAAGTCAAGCAACCGTTCACGCCTGACGATCTCGCCGCTTTTGAAGCCGAGATGCAGAAGGTCATCGCCGAGCGATTTCCATTTGTCCGTGAGGAGGTCGATCGCGAGGAAGCGCTGCGGCGCTTTGCCGATGATCCGCTCAAACTCGAGCGGATCGCGGATCTTGGCGCCGACGAAGTGATTTCGACGTATACGGATGGGCCGTTCATCGATCTGTGCCGCGGACCGCACGTCCCCGATACGTCGTACCTCAAGCACTTCAAGCTTCTCACCACCGCCGGCGCGTACTGGCGTGGTGACGAAAAGCGTCAGATGCTCCAGCGCATCTACGCGACGGCATTCTGGTCCAAGGAGGATCTCGACGCGTACTTGCATCGCATCGAGGAGGCCAAGCGGCGGGACCATCGTGCGTTAGGCAGGACGCTCGACCTCTTCATGATGCATCCGTCGGCGCCAGGTGCGGTGTTCTGGACCGAACGCGGTACGACCCTGTACAACGTGATCCTCGAGTTCGTGCGCGAGCGGCAGGCCGAGGAGTTCAAGGAGATCAAGACGCCGCTCCTCTTCAACAAGTCGTTGTGGGAACAGTCGGGACATTGGGGCAAGTATCGCGAGAACATGTTCCTCGTGCTCAACAAAGAGACGAAGGAGCACGACTTCTCGCTCAAGCCCATGAACTGCCCGTCCCACTACCTGGTTTACGGCGCGAAAAAACATTCGTACCGCGAGCTGCCGCTGCGCTACGTCACGTTCGACGTCCTGCATCGCAACGAGCTGACGGGGGCGCTTGCGGGCCTAACGAGGGTACGTCAGTTCCAGCAGGATGATTGTCACGTCTTTCTGGCTGAGAGCCAGATCACGGATGAGGTAAAGTTCCTGATCCGCTTCATCCTCGACTATTACGAAACGTTTGGCCTGCGCTCGCATCTCAAGTTTGGCACTCGGCCGGAAGTTCGCATCGGGAGCGACGAACAGTGGGATCGTGCCGAGGGGATGCTCCTCGGCGCGCTCGAATCAACGGGGTTCGCTTACGAGCTCAATCCCGGCGACGGCGCCTTTTACGGACCAAAAATCGACTTCCACTGCAGCGACTCCATCGGACGCAGCTGGCAACTCGGGACGATCCAGCTCGATTACGAAAACCCCGAGCGATTCGACCTCACGTACGTGGGCGACGATAATGCCGAGCACCGTCCGGTGGTGATTCATCGCGCGGTGAGCGGATCGCTCGAGCGATTTATCGCCATTCTCATCGAGCACTTTGCAGGCGCGTTTCCAGTGTGGATGGCGCCCGAGCAGGTGCGCGTCCTGCCGATTTCTGACGACCTTGCAGGTCAAGCACGTGAAATCACGGCGCGTATGAAGGCCGCTGGGATCCGAGCGCGGATCGACGAGCGCAGCGATACGCTCAACTATCGCATCCGTGAGGGTGAGCTGATGAAGATTCCGTATATGGCGGTTCTGGGTAAACGCGAAGCGGAATCCGGCACGTTGGCAATTCGCGTCCGCGGTACCGGGAAGAAACAAGACGTCGTATCGACGGATTCCTTTATTCAGCGGCTTCTTGGCGAGATCAAAACGAGGGCGTTGGTACCTTAACAAGTTCTTAGCTCTTAGCTCTTAGTCTAATAGCTGCTAAGAGCTAAGAGCCAGGAGCTAAAGACCAAATGAGATTCTTAATCACGTTAGGCATCATGATGACAAGCACCGTGTCTGCACAGGCACCGACGTCGGTAGTGTTTAGCGGCTCCCCGCAATCGCCGATCTCGTCGAATGTCGCCGTGCCCGCCAACAAGGCGTACTTCTGGACGTCCGGTACGGTCCCTGCCGTCGCCGACAACAGCGCACCGGCGGGCTCTCCCGCGCGCTTTGGCGACACGAAGGCTCAGGGCATCAGCATCCTGCGCAATATCGAGACTCAGCTGCGCGACAAGGGCCTAACGATGAAAGACGTCATTTACCTGCGCGTCTACATCGTGGCCGACAAGAGCAAGGGGAACGCCTTCGACTATCAGGGCTGGTTCGACGCGTATGCCCAGTTTTTCGGAACGCAAGCCAACCCGACGAAACCATCGCGGTCGACCGTCGGCGTTGCGGGACTTGTCAACCCGGATTGGCTCATCGAAATCGAAGCATTTGCCGTTTATCCGTAAGGCACATGGCTGATCCAGCACGTACTCCCGTAATCGTCGCCGCCGCGCGCACGCCTATTGGCCGCTACCTGGGCGGCCTCGCGCCGTTGACTGCGCCCCAGCTCGGCGCCATCGCGATCCGTGCTGCCGTCGAGCGCAGTGGCGTTCCCGCCAAAGAGATCCAGGAAGTGATCATGGGAAACGTGCTGCAGGGTGGTGTGGGACAGGCACCTGCTCGTCAGGCGCTGATCCGCAGCGGCATCCCCGCCACTGTTTCGGCCGTTACGGTCAACAAGGTGTGCGGGTCGGGTCTCAAGGCTGTGATGCTTGCTGCGCAAGCAATTAAAGCGGGTGATCTGCAGGTGGCTGTGGCCGGCGGAATGGAATCGATGTCCAACGCGCCGCACTACGTATATGGAATGCGTGCGGGCGTAAAAATCGGCGACCAGACGCTCGTGGACGGCATGATCAAAGACGGACTGTGGTGCTCATTCTGCGGCGTGCACATGGGAGGACACGCGGAATACACCGCGGCGAAGGCGAATGTGAGCCGCGACCGGCAAGACGAGTTTGCTGTCGAATCGCACCGCAAGGCCGTCGCGGCGATGGACGCGGGCCTCTTCAAGTCAGAGATGGTTCCTGTGTCGATCCCTGGAAAGAAGGGAGCGACAGTCGTCGATACCGACGAAGGTCCGCGCCGGGACACCACGCTCGAGTCGTTAGGCAAGCTCCGGCCCGCGTTTCCGGATGAGAACCGGCCCGGCGCAGATCTGACCGTCACAGCCGGAAACGCGTCGACGCTGAACGATGGCGCCGCGGCAACCGTTGTCGCATCGCAGGAGTATGCCGCGGCGCACGGGCTCAACGTGCTGGCTCGCATCGACGCGTACGCGACCGGAGCGACCGAGCCGCAGGATCTTTTCTTCGCTCCAGTGACCGCAGTGCGCAACCTCCTGAAAAAAGACGGTGCCACGATCGGCGACTACGATCTGATCGAGGCGAATGAGGCATTCGCATCACAAGCGCTCGCCGACGGCGACGCGTTAGGCTGGGACTGGCGCCGCGTCAATGTGCACGGCGGTGCGATCGCACTCGGGCATCCGATTGGGGCCAGCGGTGCGCGCGTATTGACCACGTTGCTGCACGCCATGACGCAACGCGACGCAGAACGCGGGCTCGCGACGCTCTGCCTCGGTGGCGGCGACGCCGTTGCGATGAGCGTCTCGCGCATCGGTTGATGAGCGACCGCATAGCGGTCATCGGGGCGGGGCAGATGGGGAATGGTATCGCCCACGTGTTCGCGCAGTCCGGTTTCCCCGTCACGATGATCGACGTTGCGGCCGAAGCCCTCGTGCGCGGGCGCGATACCATCGCGGCGAACCTCGATCGTCAGATCAAAAAGGGCACGATCGACGCGGCCGCGAAAGATGCGACCCTCAATCGTCTGGCGACGAGCGCCGATCTCGCGGCCGCCGCTGACGCCACGGTAGTGATCGAAGCGGCGACCGAAAGCGCCCCGCTCAAATTCAAGATCTTCGGCGAGCTGGACCGCCTAACGCCAGAGAGCGCGCTTCTCGCGTCGAACACCAGCTCGATCTCGATCAGCGAGATCGCCGGCAAGACGCGGCGGCCGGAGCAGGTCATCGGGATGCATTTCATGAACCCGGTGCCGGTCATGCAGCTCGTGGAGATTATTCGTGGCTTGGCCACCAGCGATGAAACGACGGCCAAGGTTGTCAGCCTGGCCAAAGCGTTAGGCAAAACACCGGTCGAGGTAAACGATTATCCGGGCTTCGTCGCGAATCGCATCCTGATGCCGATGATCAACGAGGCGATGTATTGCGTGATGGAGGGTGTCGGGTCGCCTGAGGCAATTGACACGGTGATGAAGCTCGGAATGAACCACCCCATGGGCCCTCTGGCGCTGGCAGATCTCATCGGGCTCGACACGTGCCTCGCGATCCTCGAAGTCATGCACTCCGGCCTCGGCGATCCCAAATATCGGCCGTGTCCCTTGCTGCGAAAGTACGTGGCGGCCGGCTGGTTAGGCAGGAAAACGGGAAGAGGGTTCTATCCGTATGAAGGTCACGGGTCGCAGGTCAAGGGTCAAAGCGAGCGAGCTCCGAGCACCGAGCAGCGAGCTCCGAGCTAATGCTGGCTCTTATCCCGCTCACAGAAGAGCAGCGCGAGATTCAGCGCACAGCGCGTAGGTTCGCCGACGACGAGATCCGTCCGCATACGGCAGACTGGGATCGCGATGCGCATTTCGATCCCGCAATCATCAAGAAGTTGGGCGACCTCGGGTTTCTGGGGATGCTCGTGCCGGAGGAGTATGACGGCCTGGGGCTCGATACGTGCTCATATCTCGTCGCGCTCGAGGAAATTGCGGCTGCCGACGCGTCCATCGCGATCACGATGAGCGTGCACAACTCGCTCCCCGCCCAAATGATTCTGCGGTACGGGTCGACCGAGCAGAAAGACCGTTGGCTGCGCGACCTCGCCCGCGGTGACTTGTTAGGCGCCTTCGCCCTTTCAGAGCCGGAGGCGGGGTCGGATGCCACTGCACTGCAATGCCGGGCCGTGCGGGAAGGCGACACGTGGGTCCTCAACGGCACAAAAGCGTGGGTTTCGAGTGCACCCCACGCCGGCGTGATCATCTGCCTGGCGCGGACCGATAAACCGACCGATCGCCGCGGAGCCCGCGGAATCAGCGCGTTCGTGGTAACGCCGGACTTGCCCGGCTTCGCGTTAGGGAAGAAGGAAGACAAGATGGGCCTGCGCGCGTCACCGACCGTGCACCTCAACTTCG
>DATFBW010000316.1:0-17471 GCA_035253645.1 Gemmatimonadaceae bacterium
AGCGCACGATCGCGCAATTCACGAAGGTCCAAAACGCCGCTCTCTCGCACCGAGCGCTCGGATGGGAGACCGCGAATGGCGCCAATTCCGGCGGCCGTTTCATGTCGCACCTGGCGTTTGGCCACACGGGCTTCACGGGGACGTCGCTGTGGATCGACCCGGGCAACGACGTGTTTGTGATCCTCCTGTCGAACCGGGTGAATCCAACGCGCGAGAATCGTCGAATCAGCGGCGTCCGAATCGCACTCGCCGACAGTGTGATGGCACTGATGGGACGAGCTCAGGCGACACCGCCTGACGCACGGTAACTGCTTGGCCGGGGGGAACTAAAGCGTTCTTGAAGCGTCTTAGTCGGGTGCCTAAGTTTATTTGTATCGCGCACTTTGCCGCGATAGTTGAACGAGGAGGCTTTTCGTGAGCACAACGCAGCAGCCTGACCTGATGGTCACGGTATCGGCCGTGGCTGCCACCGAAGTCAAGAAGTTCATGGACGCTGAAGGCGTGACTCCCGACATCGGCGGTCTGCGCGTGAGCGTCCAACCCGGTGGTTGCAGCGGTTTCAAATACGGCCTGCTTATCGAAGACGCACCTGCAGAAGACGATTTCGTGTTGGCGCAGGAGGGTGTGCAGCTCTTTATCGATCCGTTCTCGGCGCAGTACCTCAATGGCGTCACGATCGATTACGTGTCTTCCATGCAAGGTTCCGGTTTCACGTTCAAGAATCCGAACGCGACCGGGGGATGCGGTTGCGGGAGCTCGTTCACCGCCTAACGCGCGTCCAGCACGTTGCCGGGTTCGGATCCGCTGACCATGCCAGTTGAGGCCCGCGACAAAGAAACACGTCGCGGGCCTCGTCGTTTGCGTTCCGCGCCTGACGCTCCCGTCACGCCGCGCGCGTCGGCGCGTGAGCGGATCCCGGTGGTCGTACTGGACGATCATGACGCGATCGCCCGCGCTGTCGCGCAGCGCATCGCCGCGATAATCCGCGACAGGGCCGCCAACGGACGCGCTGCGGTGCTTGGATTGGCGACGGGCGCCACGCCAGTTGGCGTGTATCGCGAGCTGATCCGCATGCATCGCGACGAAGACTTGAGCTTCGCGAATGTCGTGACGTTCAATCTGGACGAGTACTACCCGATCGATCCGGACAGCGTGCAGTCGTACCACAGGTTCATGTGGGAGAACCTTTTCGCACACGTCAACATCCCACGCGAAAACGTGCACATCCCGCGCGGCGACGTACCCCGCGACGCTGTTGCCGCCGAAGCAACCGCCTACGAGCACGCCATCAGCGAGGCCGGCGGGATCGATTTTCAGATCCTCGGTATCGGAAAAACGGGGCACATCGGGTTCAATGAGCCCGGCTCCGGTCTTTCCAGTCGGACGCGTCTCGTCACGCTCGACACCATAACGCGGCGTGACGCCGCCGCAGACTTCTTTGGCGAAGAGAACGTGCCGCGCGAGGCCATCACGATGGGTGTGGCGACGATCCTGGAAGCGCGCGAGATCGCCATCCTGGCCACGGGGGAGCACAAGGCGGAAATCGTTAGGCGCGCGGTGGAAGGCGAGGTGCACGTGGACATCGCCGCCACGTTCCTGCAGCAGCACCCGAGCACTACGTTCTATCTCGATACGGCCGCGGCCGCGGAGTTGACCGCCGTCGCCGCACCGTGGCTCATCGACGAAGTCGTTTGGAGCGATGCGCTCGCGCTGCGGGCTATCGTGTGGTTATCGCTGGAGACACGGAAGGGGATCCTCAAGCTCGAGCCGCGCGATTACATGGAGCACAAGCTTTCATCGCTCCTCTCGCGCTTCGGCGCCGCCGGAGAAGCGAACGGCTTCGCGTTCAATGCGCTCGGCGCGAAGATTCGGGGCCGGTCCAAGCTGCCACACAACGTACAGGTGATCTGCTTTTCGCCACATCCGGATGACGATGTCATTTCGATGGGCGGGATGCTGCACAAATTGGTGCAGAACGGCAACGACGTGCTCGTGGCGTACATGACGAGCGGCAACATCGCCGTGTTCGACCATGACGTTAGGCGGTATGCGGACTTCCTTTCGCGTCTGGAGCGGACGAGCGGGTCGGGAGAACGCAGCGCGGCCCAATTGCACGACCGCGTGTTGCGCGCGCTGGAATCCAAGCGCCCCGGCGACATCGACACCGTCGAAATCCAGGATATCAAACGCGTCATCCGCGAGGCCGAGGCGGTCAGCGGCATCGAAACGCTGGGCCTAACGCGATCAGCCGCGTGTTTCCTCAACCTGCCGTTCTATCAGACCGGAAAAGTGCGCAAGGACCCCATCGGCCGCGCCGACGTGGCGATCGTCCGCGAGCTGCTGGAGCAGCGGCGTCCGGATCTGATTTTCGTCGCTGGTGACTTGTCCGATCCGCACGGCACGCACCGCATGTGCAAGGCCGCTATCGATCAAGCGCTGGCCCAGCTGCGTGCCGCGGGGTGGCGCGAGGCCTTGCCGCCGAACGCCGTCCCTGGAGCGTCCGCCCGAGTGTCGCCTAACGAGGATCCACCACGCCTGCCGCAGGTCTGGTTGTACCGCGGTGCGTGGCAGGAGTGGCCGGTGACTGAAGCGACATGGCTCGTTCCGCTGTCGCAGGAAGAGCTGCATCTCAAAATCCAGGCGATCTTCAAGCATCAGTCGCAAAAGGACTCGGCGCCCTTCCCCGGCCTCGACGATCGCGAGTTCTGGCAACGTGTCGACACGCGCAACCGGGATACGGCGGCACTGCTGGACAGGCTTGGACTCGCCGAATACTTCGCGATGGAAGCGTACACGGTCGCCTAACTTCATCGCGCACTGAGGGTGCCGCGATGATATGTTTGCAGCGAGCATGAAGACCAATTTCATTGGCGTGGACGGTGGCGGCAGCAATACGCGCGTGCTCGTTGCCGATGAGCAGGGGCGCGAGTTGTCGTCCGCGTCAGGCGGACCAAGTGCAGTACGCCCGGGCGCCGCGTCACAATCGGCGTCCGTCATCACTCAGGTTGTGCGTGAAGCGCTCGCGGCGTTGGACAGCGGCCAAATAAGCGCACGAATGCTCGTCGTAGGCGTCGCAGGTGTCGGCCGCGAAGAAGAGCGGGCCGCTCTCACTGCCGCACTCGAGCGCAGCGACTTGGCTGAAGAAGTCATCGTGTGCCCCGATGCCACCATCGCGCTCGAAGATGCATTCGGCGACGGCGCCGGAATCCTCGTCGTTTCGGGAACGGGATCAGTCGCCTTCGGCCGCGGTCCGACAGGAACCGTGGAGCGTTGCGGCGGCTGGGGCCCCAATTGCGGCGATGAAGGGAGTGGCGCCTGGATCGGCCGCCGAGCGCTGAGCATCGTCACCGCCGCGGCTGACGGTCGGGAACCCGAAACATCGTTAGGCAGCGCGATACTCGGTGCGCTACAGCTGCGCGAAACGACGGAGCTCATTCCGTGGTCGTCACAGGCGATCGCGGCCGATTTCGCGTCGCTTGCACCGGTCGTGATGGAAGCGGCTGCGACCGGTGATCTCCGCGCCAATTCCCTCGTCTCATTGGCGGCTGAAGAGCTGATGCTTCATGTGCGCGCTCTGGGTCGTCGGCTCTTCGGCGACGAGCGTGCAACGATCCCCTTGGCGATGTCCGGTGGCCTCCTGAGCAAGGGCTCGTTGCTGCGTAAGCGCCTGGAGCACCGTCTCAAGACCGCGGTTCCGGGTGGAACCGTTCGGTCCGAGGAGATCCTCCCCGTACGGGGCGCCGTGCGCCTCGCCCTGCGTAGCGCGGCAGCGCAGACTCGCTAAAAAAGCTCTCCAGAAAGCGCCTTCAACCAGGCGTAATAGGAGCCGTCTAATCAGTGACGAGAGGGGTCGAAACTCGTCGCATACCACTGAGACGAGTCTCCCGTTTACCGCTTGCCAGATGCCCGATGACCGTCCGGTGGACGCCCTGAGCGCCCACCTGATCGACGATAATCCCACCGCCGCCCTTCTCGAAGCGGAACACGCGAGCGCTGAACGTGCGTTGAACCGCGTGCGGCTAGGGGTTCTTGCCCTGCTCGGCGTCGCAGCAGCGCTCTACTCGGTGAACCTCCCGCAGGCCCTCACGGCAGTCAATGCGGCGGTCCTCGTGCCCATGCTGGCGTGGACGCTGTTTCAGCATTTCAGCGTTCACCGCAAGGGAGCACGCTGGCGTCATCTGTCCACGTTCAACGCGGTACTCGATATCACCGCGATAACGGCGCTGCTCTTCGGCTACGGCTTGGCAGGGAATGCAGACTTGGCGGTCAAATCGCCTGTCTGGGTCGCGTACTGCGCGATACTCGCCGCGCGGCCCTTCACAGGATCGCCGACCGGGGCTGCGCTGGCGACAACAGTCGCGGTGCTGCAGTACGCCTTCGTCGGCGCTTATTTCACGACAGCGGGCGACCTCGCGCTGTGGGGGACGCCGCTGGAGAGCTCGCGGCTTAGCGGAACGTCGCTTTTTGACGAAGGCGCGAAATTGCTGCTGCTAGCGATCGTCGGCGGCGTGGCCACGTACGCAACCGCCTGGGCCGAACGCGCGATGCGCCGTGCCGTTGGCGCGCTCCGCACCACCGAAGCGCGCTTCCGCGCGATCTTCGATCACTCGGCGGCGGGGATTGCACTGCTCGATCCGCAGGGGACGATCATCGAAGCGAATACCGCGTTGCATGCTTTCCTGGGATACGAGGGCGACGGAATCCGCGGGCGCCCCGCATCAACGTTTCTTCCCGCCGAAGACGCCGAGACGGCCCGGCTGATCAAGAGCGAAGTCGTGCGCGGGACACGGCAATCGGCAACGCATGAATATCGATTCGTTAGGCGGGACGGCCAGTTGTCCTGGGGGACGTTGACGGTTTCGCGCGCCAGCGCCGGCGGTGCGACACGCCTCATCGCAATCGTCCAGGACGTGACCGAGCGCAAGCGGCTCGAAGCGCAGCTCGCGCATCAGGCGTATCACGATCCCCTCACCGAGCTCGCCAATCGCACGCTGTTCCGCGACCGAGTCGAACACGCTCTCGCCCGTGCATCGCGGCACTGCGAGCGCGTCGCGGTGCTCTTCCTCGACGTGGACGACTTCAAGACCGTCAACGACAGTCTGGGGCACGATGAAGGCGATCGCTTGCTCAAGGCCGTCGCCGCGCGTTTGCTGAATGCCACGCGTGGCTGCGATACCGTGGCGCGCCTGGGTGGCGACGAATTCGCCGTACTTCTCGAAAACGTGCGGGACGATCAGGACGCGATCGTTGTGGCGAACCGGGTGACTAGCGCCCTCTCAGCGCCGTTTCAGCTGAATCAAAAAATGGTATCCGTGGGCGCGAGCATGGGCATCGCGCGGGCTGCTGACGGCGATGGCGCCGACGAGCTGCTGCGCAACGCAGACGTCGCGATGTACGCCGCCAAGTCGCGCGGCAAGGGCCGCTATTGCGTCTTCGCTCCCGAAATGCACGCGGCGCTGCTGACGCGGCTTTCGACCGAGGCTGATCTGTACGAGGCCGTCGAGCGCAAGGAATTCCGGCTCATGTACCAGCCGATCGTGGACCTCGAAGCGGGCCGGATGGTGGGCTGCGAGGCGCTCGTTAGGTGGGACCATCCGCAGCGCGGTTTGATCGCACCCGACTCGTTCATCCGGCTGGCCGAAGACACGGGTCTCATCATCCCGTTAGGCCGGTGGGTGTTGCGTGAAGCCACCCGCGAAGCGATGACCTGGCCGCTGAGTCCCACGGGAGCGCGGCCGCCATATGTCACGGTGAACATCGCCGGCAAGCAGCTGCTGCACCCCGAGTTCGTCAGCGACGTCGCCAGCAGCTTGCATGACAGCGGGCTCACCGCCGATCGCCTCATCCTCGAGATCACCGAAGGGACGTTGCTCGATAATGCCGAAGCAACGACGCACAGGCTACAGGAGCTCAAATCGCTCGGCGTGCGCCTCGCGATCGACGATTTCGGAACCGGCTACTCCTCGCTGAGCTATTTGCAGCGGTTCCCGATCGATATCCTCAAGATCGACAAGTCGTTCGTCGACGGCATCGTCCGCGGCGGCAACCAGGCCGCGCTGGCACGCACGATCATCTCGTTAGGCGACTCGCTCGCGCTGCGCACCGTCGCTGAAGGGATCGAGACCGACGCGCAGCGCAGCGTGTTGCGGGAGCTCGGCTGTCAGCTCGGTCAGGGCTTCTTCTACGCCAGACCGCTCGAACCCTCGGCGATCAGCGGCGCCATGGGGCGGCTGGGGCTCGGCGAAGAGCCGCAGCTGGCCGCTCACGTCAAGAAAGCGTCCTGACCACCCCTGAGGACTAGACGCTGGGAGCTGGCGGCTGCGGGTTACGCAGGCGTGAATGGCGGAAGCCGTACAGGAAATACAGCACGATCCCAAGCGCTAACCAGACGGCGAAGCGCACCCACGCGGTCGACGGTAGTCCTCGCATAACGAAAAGGCAGCCGCCGGCACCGAGCAGCGCCACAGGCCACGCAAAGGGGATGCGGAATGGACGCGGTCGATGTGGCTCGATGACGCGCAGCACGAGGACGCCAAGACAGACGAGAACGAAGGCGAAGAGGGTGCCGATGTTGGTGAGGTCGTATGTCTCCCCCGCGTCGCCGATCAAAGCCCAGCTCGCGACCACCAGCCCCGTGATGATGGTCATCACATGCGGCGTGCGGAAGCGTGGATGGATGCGCGCCGCCCAGGGAGGCATGAGCCCGTCGCGTGCCATCGCCATGAAGATGCGCGGTTGGCCATACTGGAAGACCAGGAGCACGGCAGTGGTCGACACAACGGCGCCTAACGCGATTATCCAGGACCAGCGCACCAGCCCGGCCTTGTTGAAGGCCGCCGCCAAGGGATCGTTGGCCAGAAGCTCACGATATGGCACCAATCCGGTCGCGACGGCTCCCACGATGATGTAAATGATCGTGCAGATGGCGAGGCCCAACAGGATGCCGCGCGGCATGTTGCGCTGCGGATCCTTCGTTTCCTCCGCTGCGGTGGAGATCGCGTCGAAGCCGATGTACGCGAAAAACACGATCGCGGCCCCCTGCCAGATCCCGCGGAAACCGTTAGGCGCGAACGGCTTGTAATTGTCGGTGTCGATGAACTGCGCGCCGACGACGATGAAGATCGCGAGAACGAGCAGCTTGATGACCACCAGGATGTTGTTCACGCGCGCGCTCTCGCGTACGCCCAGGACGAGCAGCGACGTGATTGTCAGCACGATGGCGAACGCTGGAATGTTCACCAGCACAGGCACATCGCCGATGCGGGGCGCGGTATCGATCAGCGCCCGCAAAGCAGGATCGGAGCTCAGCATCACCTCGCGATAGCCATGCACCATCCATTCGGGGAGGTTGATCCCCAGGCCCGTGAGCAGGGAGTTGAAGTAGCCGCTCCAGCTGATCGCGACCGCGACGTTGCCCACGGCGTACTCCAGGATGAGGTCCCACCCGATGATCCATGCGACGAGCTCGCCTAACGTGGCGTAGGAATACGCGTACGCGGACCCGGCCTGCGGGATCATCGCTGAAAGCTCGGCGTAACACAGCGCCGCCAGTGCGCACACCGCGCCCAGCAGCGCGAACGACAAGACGAGGCCTGGCCCCGCGCCATAGCGGATCACAGTGCCATCCGGGAGCGTTTGCCCCGCGGCCGCCGTGCCAATAGACGAGAAGATGCCCGCTCCGATGACGGCGCCAATCGACAGCGCGACCAAGTCACGGACGCCTAACGCGCGCCGCAGACCGCCCGGACGCTCTTCGTCAGGCGTCAGGGCGGCGATGGATTTGCGGGCGAAGAGGGAGGTCAGAGGTCTGAGGTCTGAGGTCTGAGGTCTGAATACCGTTAGGCGACGGCAGCCGACCGAGCTTCCGATTCAATGCGCATTGCGTAGAACGAGCGATAGACGAACACCACCGCCACCAGGAAGAAGACAACAGCAAGGATCCGGCTAATCGATGCCCCGCTCTCCGCCGTCAAATACACTCCCAGCTCGACGGCGAGCAAGCCAAAGAGCGTAGTGAACTTGATTACCGGATTCATCGCGACCGACGACGTGTCCTTGAACGGATCGCCGACGGTATCTCCAACGACCGCTGCTGCATGTAGCTCAGTCCCTTTCATCCTGAGCGTTGTCTCGACGATCTTCTTCGCGTTGTCCCACGCACCACCCGCGTTCGCCATGAAGATCGCCTGGAACAAGCCGAACATTGCGATCGAGATCAGGTAGCCGATAAAGAAGAACGGCTCCACGAACGCGAACGCCAGCGTTGAAAAGAAGATGGCGAGGAAGATGTTGAACATCCCGCGCTGCGCGTATTGCGTGCAGATCTCGACCACTTTGCGCGAGTCTTCGACCGATGCCTTCGTGACTCCTTCCAGGCGGATGTTCCGTTTGATGAACTCGACGGCGCGATAGGCACCGGTCGTGACGGCTTGCGTGGAAGCTCCGGTGAACCAGTAGATCATCGCCCCGCCTGTAATAAGACCCAGCAAGAAGGGCGGGTGCAGGATCGAGAGGTTCGTCATCCCGCTCGTTAGGCCCTGCGTCAGCGCCATGATGATGGCGAAGATCATCGTCGTCGCTCCGACCACCGCGGTGCCGATGAGCACCGGTTTGGCCGTAGCCTTGAACGTATTTCCCGCTCCGTCGTTTTCTTCGAGCAGGTCCTTGCCGATTTCGAAGTTCGCGTCGAAGCCGAAATCACGCTTGATCTCCTCGCGCACCCCGGGGATCTGCTCGATCGTCGAGAGCTCGTACACCGACTGCGCATTGTCGGTGACCGGCCCGTAGCTGTCGACGGCGATCGTGACCGGCCCCATCCCGAGAAAGCCGAACGCCACGAGGCCAAAGGCGAAGATCGCCGGCGCCTTCATGAAGTCGCCGAGGCCCATGGTGCTCACGGCATAGGCGATCGCCATGAGGCCCATGATTGTCATGCCTAACCAGTAGGCCGAGAAGTTGCCCGCGACGAAGCCGGAGAGGATGTTGAGCGATGCGCCACCCTCACGCGACGAGGTGACCACCTCGCGCACGTGACGCGAATTCACCGACGTGAAGATTTTCACGAGCTCGGGGATAATCGCGCCGGCTAATGTCCCGCAGGTAATGACCGTGGAGAGTTGCCACCAGAGCGACGTGTTGCCGCTGATGTTGGGGATAACGAGATAAGAAACGAGGTACGTGAGGACGACCGAGACGATCGAGGTGAGCCACACTAACACCGTCAAGGGGTGCTCGAAATTGAAGCGAACCGTGTTGGCGTGACGTGCCCGCGTGAGCGCCGCATTCACGAGATAGGAGGCGCCTGACGCGACCACCATCATCACGCGCATGAGAAAGATCCAGACGAGCAGTTGCGCCTGCAGACTCGTGTCCGCGACGGCGAGGACGATGAAAGAGATGAGCGCGACCCCGGTCACGCCATAGGTCTCGAATCCGTCGGTGGTCGGGCCGACCGAGTCGCCGGCATTGTCGCCCGTGCAGTCGGCGATCACGCCCGGATTGCGCGCGTCGTCTTCCTTGATCTTGAAGACGACCTTCATAAGGTCGGAACCGATATCGGCGATCTTCGTGAAGATGCCGCCGGCGATACGCAGCGCCGCAGCACCTAACGACTCACCGATCGCGAAGCCGAGGAAGCACGCTCCCGCTACCGTGGACGGAATGAACAGCAAAATCGCGAGCATGAAGAGCAGCTCGACGGAGATCAGCATCATGCCAACGCTCATTCCCGCGCGTAGCGGGATCTCATGCAGCGGGAGCGCTTTGCCCGTGAGGCTCGCGAACGCCGTGCGTGAGTTGGCAAGCGTGTTGATACGGATGCCGAACCAGGCCACGCCGTAGCTTCCTGCCATGCCGATCAGGCTGAAGATCAGGATGACGACGATCTTCGGTATCTCGAGGCCGGTGAGGAGGAAGTAGACGACGATGACCGTGCCGATGAATGCAAAGAGCGCGAGGAGCAGCTTCCCCTGCTGGATCAGATACGCTTTGCACGTCTCATAAATGAGCGCCGAGATCTCGGCCATCGAGTTGTGCACCGGCAGGTTGCGCACTCGCACATAGCTCCACCAGCCGAAGAGGAGACCGAGCACACAGACGACCAGCCCAGAGAGAAGGATCTCATGCCCCGTGTAACCGAGGAAATCCCCCTGATTGAGGTCTGGAAGCTCGATATTCACCTCGCCGCCGGGACGATGCTCGACAACGACGGCCGTGTCCTGCGCGGCGACCGGCGATGTGAGTGCACCGGCCGCGAGTACGCCGGTGAGGCCTAACAAGAGGATGCGTCGAGTGAGTCGCATCAATGACATCGGGAACGTTCTCCTTGAAGTTGCGTGCATAAAGAGCCCGCCTGGTTAGGCGGGCGTCGGGCCGGCGGGTAGCCGCCGCCACATGAGGTACACGGGAATACCGAGCAACACGAGCATGAGACCAGACACGGCCTGCGCCCGGGTCTTCTCGGCGACGAGCAATATGACAGCGACGGCGAATGCCAGCGCGATGTACGTCGCCGGCAGGATTGGATAGCCGACCGCGCGGTAGGGCCGCGGCAGATCCGGCCGCTTCGAGCGCAGGATGAAGAGGCCGATCGTCGTCAGCACGTAAAAAACGAGAGCCGCGAAGATCACGTAGTCGAGGAGCTGGCCATACGTGCCCGTTAGGCATAGCAGCGAGATCCATATGGCCTGAATGACGAGCGCGAATGCCGGGACATGCCGCGTGCTCAGCTCCCCTGCGCGAGCGAAAAACAGACGGTCCCGGGCCATGGCGTAGTAAACGCGTGCTCCCGAGAGTATGAGCCCATTGTTGCAGCCGAACGTCGAGATGAGGATCGCCGCGGCCATGACCGCCGTGCCGCTCGCGCCGAAGATCGACTCCGCTGCGGCCGTGCCGACGCGATCCTGCGTTGCGTACTGAATGCCGCGCTCGAGCACCGTGGTGCCGTCGGGTGATCCCAGAAGCGGGAGGGTCGTGAGATAGGATACGTTGGCAAGCACGTACAGCAAGCTCACCAGGCCGGTGCCTAACAAGAGCGCCAGTGGCAAGTTCCGCTGCGGGTTGTCCACCTCGGCAGCGGCGAAGGTCACGTTGTTCCAGGCGTCGCTCGAGAAGAGAGACCCCACCATGGCTGCGCCAAACGCGAGCACGAAAACCGCGCCCACTGGCGGCGAGCCGATGAGGGCGTCTCCCGTGAAATTGGCCGCGATCGCCGTCGCGTTGCGCCCAATCGTTAGGCCGAGCACGATGAGCAGCGCGAGAGCGGCAGTTTTGACAGCGGTGAGCGACGTCTGCACCAGCTTCCCCTCGCGCACGCCCCGGATGTTGATCAACGTTAGGATCCATACCGAGACCAGCGCGACCAGGCGTTGCGGGGATAGTCCCAACTGAAATGCCTGTGCTGGCTCGCGACAGCCTAACGCGCCGATGCACAGGTCTGCCTGCGGAAACCAGGCAAACCGTTCGGGACCGACGGCCGGAAAAAAGACGCCGAGGAACCGGCCGAACGCCACGGCTACCGCTGCGATCGTTCCCGTCTGGATGACGAGAAACAGCGTCCAGCCATACAGGAAGCCGACGAGCGGTCCCATCGACTCTCGCAAGAACACGTACTGCCCGCCGGCGCGGGGATACATCGCCGCGAGCTCCCCGTACGCCAGCGCTCCGAGCAGCGTGATGATCCCGGTGAGCACCCAGACCATCAGCAACCAGAACGGCGAGCTCAGCGTTCGGGCGATGTCGGCTGACACGATGAAAATCCCGGAGCCGATCATCGATCCAGCGACGAGCATCACCGCGTCGACGAGCGAGAACGCCCGAACGAAGCCCGTACTTGTAGCGCTCGCGTAGGTCGAATCGGCCACGCAGTTCCCTTACGGTCGCTTTCCTTGTTGAAACGGAGACGCCAGCGGGTGGGGTAGCCGGCTCAAGGGATCGATTTCGCGCGAAAAGATAGACGGCCCTAGCGAGATAAGCTAGGGCGAACCAGCATCACAACTTAGATGGCTTCGGCAGTGACGACCGCGGTGTCGCGAACGGCTGCTCCATTGCCGCGAACTGCCGGGCGAAAACGGATCTCACGCAGCATCTCGCGGACACGTTTGTTGTAAGCGGCGTCTTTGGAGGGCGTGAACGAGATGAGCGTCGCGTTGCCAAGAGTATCGACGTCGAAATAAGCGACCATCTTGTATGGGCGGACCTTCCCCGGAATGGGGAGCGGCAACACGGGCAGCGAAACGACGGTCGGCGGATAGACGGTGTCGTCACCTCCACCGGTGCCGGGGCCGACACCCGAGCCGCGACCAGTTCCAGTTCCGGATCCCACACCTCCGCCGCTGCCTTGCCCGTTGCCCGTCGTTCCATCGCGGCCGGAGCCACCGGATCCGGCGGAATCAGCCGCCGCCACCTTAACGGCGGTATCGGGGCTAGGCTCTGGAGGGCGTACTGGCTGCGGTTGTGGCTCCTCCTTCTTTACTTCGACCGGAGGCGTCGGGACTGGAATCGGCGGCTGTGCGGGCGGCTCCTTCGGCAGGACGATGAACTTGAGTCGCTCGCGAACGTTCGTGAGCCCGCCGTCCCCAAACGTGCCACCACCACCGCCTCCAGCTGGACCCCGACCGCCGGCCGAGCTGTTCCTCACGTCGAGCGCCTCACGCGCAGAGAGCAGCGGCGGCATCAGGATCAGCGCCACGATGAGAGCATGAAGCAGCGCAGCCGCAAGCGTCGGCCGCGCCGACGCGGGGTCGCGCGTCGGGATGCCGACTGGCGGGCGGTATGGCGGCTTTGCTGATTCGTTAGGCACTTGACTCAAGCTCTTAGCTCCTAGCTCTTAGGTCTTAGGTCGTTGCAATGGCCCAAGAGCTACGAGCTATGGCCTATCGTGCGGATAAAAGTATACGGCGGATGAGCCATGAAGGTTCACCCGCCGTAAGAACGACTTTCGACCCAGCTCGACAGTTACTTCACATCGATCGGCGTGATGCCAAGCACTTTGACCCCGGACCCGCGCGCCATGTCCATGGCCCAGATGACGTCCTGATAAACAGCCTCAGGGTCGCCTTTCACGAACATGATCTTCTCGGGGCGGGGGTCATAGATCTCTTTGAGCCGGCGGGCGAGGTTATCGCGCGTCATGGGCTCTTTGTTTACGGCGAACGTGCCGTTCGGGAAAATCTCCAAAATGATCTGATCCGCCTTTTCCGGCGGGGGCGTATCCTGCGGCGTGGGATCCGGCAACTGCAGATCGACCGACTTTCGCGCCAGCGGCTGCATGATCATGAAAATGATCAGCAGCACCAGCAGGATGTCGATCATCGGTACGACATTGGGCTCATTCGTGAGCCCGCCGGCCGAGCCGCCTACTTTCATTGCCATGGGAAGTAATCTCCTTCGTTAGGCGTTCGGCCCTACTTCTTCTTCGGATCGATCACGTCACCCGCGACGGTCGATTGCGTGCCCATTTTCTGATCCGACACCGCGCCGACCACGCGCACTCCGTTCTTGGCCGCGATGTCCATCGCCTTAGCGACGAACTTGTACTTGAGGTCCTTGTCGGCCTTGACGTACAAGATCTTGTCGACCGTGCGCGCATCGTAGATCCGCTTGATCGTCTCATCGAGCGTGTCTTCGGCGATGGGGCGTTTGTTGAGCCAATACGACCCATCGACCGCGATGCCTAACACCTGATCTGTGTCTTCTTCAGGGTGCGTCTTGATGTTAATGCCTTCAGGGGGCGTAGCCTTGAAGCCCTGCGCCAGCGCCGGCGTCACCACCATGAAGATGATGAGCAGCACCAACATGACGTCGATCATCGGAACGACGTTAGGCTCCGCTTTGACGCCCCCTTCGTCCCCTACTTTCATGCCCATGGTCTGACTCCTCTGAGGCTATGCGGGACTACTGCGAGATCGGGCCGGAGCCTTGCGCCTGCGTGTTGAACTCGCGCGTGAACCGCGAGCGACCGAATTCGCCGGACACACCCTTGATGAGGTAGTCGATGAGCTCCTTCGACGTGTACGTCATCTCGGCGGACAGGTTGTCGATCTTCGTGGTGAAGTAGTTGTAGAACCACACCGCCGGAATCGCGACGATGAGACCGAAGCCCGTAGCGATAAGAGCTTCAGCGATACCGGCTGCGATCGCCGTGATGCCGCCGGAACCCGACGTCGCCATCGAGTTGAAGGCGTTGATGATGCCGAACACCGTTCCAAGGAGTCCGACGAAGGGCGCCGTGGCGCCTACCGTCGCGAGCACCGCGTTGCCGCGCTTGAGCGTGACAAGCTCCATCAACATTTCGCGCTCGACCGCGCGCTCTGCGGTATTGATGTCGGAAACCGTGATGGATCCGTCAGCAATGAGCGGCTGAACTTCTTTCAGTGCGCCGCCTAACACGCGAGAAACGTGAGACCTCTTGTAGCGCGAAGAGAGGTTGATCGCTTCGGCCAGATTGTCTTCTTCGAGAAAACGCGAGAACTCCGGTGCGAACTTGATGGTCTCTTTCTGGGCCTTGCGCAGCGCCCACCACTTCTGGATGGCCACGGCGAGTGACCAGATCGACATGAACACCAGGATGAACCACAAGACCTTTCCGAAGATTGGGGTATGTTCCCAAATCTCCGCGAGACTAATGGACATAAGACCTAGGGGTTAGGGGTTTGGGGTTAGGGGTTGGGATCGAACCCAACCCCCACTGCGCTTTCAGCTATTTCGCGATTGCAAAAGCAAACGGCTGCTGCACTAACTGCTTCACCTTGCGGCCGCCCACTTCGGCGGGGATAAACCGCATTCCGGGCAACGCCGACCGAACCGCTTGCGCGAAGAGGTCGTGCGACGACTTGAGCACCTTGTATGAACCCGGTTCGGCTCTGCCCGTGGTATCCACAACAAACTGCGCGAGCACTTCGCCCTCGACCCCCGCTTGACGGAGAATGTCGGGATACCGTGGCGTCGACGAGCCAGGCGCCTGAACGACGGGCTTCTCCACCTGGAACTCGAAGTACGGTTGATCCTGCTGAACGACGGGTTTGTCCACGCCCTTCGAAGAGCCACCCTGCTGACCTTTACCGGTGAAGTCCGCCTCGTCGGTCACTTTCTTCGACAGGTCGATGTCCGGCAATACGTCAGGGATTTCAACGGGAGCGTTGAGCACCTGGAAGCCTTTCGGCGGCGGAGGTGCTGCTACCTGCGGCGGGGGCTCGTTCTTTGGCGGCTCCGGTTCGTTCTTTTTCACTTCGACGAAGTCGATCTTTTCCTGCTTCGGCTTCTCGAGCGCTTGCCGTGCATGCGCTGTCGCGACAACGGCGCCGGCGATCATTGCTACGTGCAGCACCATGCTGGCAACCACCAGCCCCCTGCTCTTGGGCTTCCTGGGCTTCGACTCCAGCAAGTTGTTAAACATGCGTCCTCTGCCGTGGGTTGGAGAACGGTGAGTGGAAACGAGCTAAAACTCGATGTAACTCGATTCTACGCCCACTCGATGACACGGCTATGGCACTCAGATTACGAATCGATGAAGACGAAATTACGATTGCGTAATCGATGTAGCGACCTTGGCGGATGCATGGATATGCAATCGCTTGAAGTGCGGCTGTTAACCGCTTGTCCACGAAAAAGTTGCGCTGCCTAACGAGACGCGACTGCCCCGTCCGCTCCTTCGCGCGCCGTATTCACCTGCTCCGGCCCGCTTGATTGCCCTGCGTTTTCGCTCGAGTCCGTTACGACACCGCCCTCAGGAGCTGTTGGGAGCGTCACCGTGAACGTGCTTCCGCGATGCAGACGCGACTGAGCCGTGAGCGTCCCGCCGTGTGCTTGCGCTATCCACTGACAGATGGCGAGACCCAACCCGAAACCGCCGCGCTCCGCGGCACGCGACCTCGCGCGGTCCGATCGCCAGAAACGCTCGAAGATGAACGGCAATTCTGCCGCAGCGATTCCAATTCCGGTATCGCGCACGGAGAAGATCACCTGCCCATCACGGCGCGCGAGGGCTAGCTCCACCTCGCCACCCTTCTGCGAATACTTGATGGCGTTCGTGATCAGGTTCAGGAAGAGCTGACGCAAGCGGAGGTAGTCCCCCTGCACCGTCGCCTGGTCGTCCTGGGGCATTGAGACTTTGAGGCCCGCACTTTCGCCAAGGATCACCGCCGTTTCGAAGACTTCATGGGCGAGGGCGCGGACATCGACCGCTTCACGATGCAGGTCGAAGCGTCCCTCATCCGCGCGCGCCAGTGTCAACAGCGAATCGACGAGGTCGGCCATGCGTGTCGTTTCCTGCAACGCCTCCTCGAGGGCCACAAGCTGCTCGGTCGAACCGCTCGGCGCCGTCATAGCGCGTTCCACGTCGGCGCGAAGCACCGCGAGCGGAGTTTTCAGCTCGTGACTGGCGTCTGCGGTAAACCGCCGTAAGCCACCGAAGGACGTTTCCAGACGGCCAAGCATCTCGTTGAGCGTACCGGCGAGGCGCTCGACCTCCTGATCGGCACCACTTACATCCAGACGCTTGTGGAGACTGCGGCCGTCGGTGATGGCCTCGACCTCGTTCACGATCTGATCGATGGGAGCGACCGCACGGCGGCCGATAAGCAGCGCAGCGACAATAGCGAGCGCGAGCACGAACGGCGTGATGATGAGCATCGTGCCTAACAATTCGCGTTGCGCGTTGTCCTTTTCGCTCTTGCTCACTCCAACGACCACATAAAGCGCGCGGTACGCTGGGTCAGGATCGCGTCTGGACACGAGGACCAGGTCGTCTGCCGCGAGATGCAGGTCGCGCGGTCCGGGATTCGTGCGTAACTCCGAGACCGCGATGTCGAAGAGTCGTACGTCTTCGGCGCGGCGTGGTTGATCGGCGTTAGGCGTGAAGGTCTTGAGCCGCTGCACGGCCGGCGACTCATACAGGTTGCTGCCTGTGTTCGCGTCGAGCACGAGGAGGTAGCCGGGGATCGCGTCGAGCGTGACGGTGGTGGCCGCTCGGAGCCGCGCCCCCCATGGTGAATCGAACGTCACGCGGGGAGCCGACGTGTCGGTCGCCGTCGTCGTGGCCGCCGCTTGACGCAAAATCAATCCCGCAAGTTCAGCGCGCTGGATCGCTTCCTGGACGAGCTCACGATCCCCGCGCGCACTCCGAGCTGCATACACTGCCACGGCAAACACCACGACCGCCGCGAGCAGCGACGCGGCGTATGACATCGTTAGGCGGCCGCGGATCGATGCCATCAGCTACGCCCGTACCACGTAGCCGACGCCGCGCACGGTACCGATCAGCTTCTTGTCGAAGCGTGCGTCTACCTTCTTGCGCAAGTGATTGATCACGACGTCCACGATGTTAGTCCCTGGGTCGAAGTGATACCCCCAGGCGTACTCCGTGATCAATGTGCGACTCATCACCTTGCCTGCGTGGCGCATCAGGTACTCGAGCACCGCGTATTCCTTGGGCGTCAGCTCGATGAGCTGACCGTTCCGCCGCACCTCGTGCG
>DATFBW010000317.1:0-4297 GCA_035253645.1 Gemmatimonadaceae bacterium
GCAGGACCTCATACGCGGCGATGCTGCTGTACGTATAGACTCGGCTCGCCTGTGGCGGATTCAGGATATCGTAAACGATGACGCTCGTGAGGTTCTGCATTGCCGTGTGCAACGGCGCGGCGCCGGATGTCTCGATGACGACATCAGTCGACATCGGTCCGCAGCCGCTCAGCAAAGGCCACGCAACGATCGCGATCAGTGATGTTCGGCGATGCATCCGCTATCTCTGATGAACGGTGGCGAGTGTACGCGCGCCCGGCCGCTGGCGATAGAACACTGGCCGATCGTCGTTGCGCGCGATTGCGTAGAGGGTCCCTGAGCGGGTGCGCACCCGCTGAATATCACGCACCTCCCCGGGGATCCTAACGCCACTCGTTGTGGCGGGCACGGGCGAGAACTTACCGCTTCCCTCCCCGCGCAACAGCAGTCCGTAACCTGCACCGAGCCGACCGATATCCGACTTCATGCCGTCGAAGTTGCCAGCGAGCAGGAGATCGGTGCGGCCATCCGCATCGACATCATCTGCGACGATTCCGTACACCGGTGCGATCTGTACTTCGCGCGGAAGCGGCACGAGCGTGAAGGTCCCGTTGCCGTCGTTGCGTACCAGCGTCGTTGCGAAAGTGTAGGCCTGTTTGACAGTCGCGTCGCTCAGATCCGCGTTAGGAAACACCTCCGCAATCGTACGCGAGGCGTAGTCCTTGTAATTGAGAAAGCGCGCCTTGAGCGGCGGAATCGCCTTGATAAGGTCGTCGCGCAGCGCGAACGGATAGCTCTTCCCCTTGTTGTACGTCGCGAGGATTTGCTCAGCGAAACCGTTACGATCGAAATCCTTCACGTACATCGTGGCCGGTTCGTTTTCGCTTGCCGCTAATCGAGAATTGAGGCCCAGGTTGCCGACGATGAAATCGACCTTACCATCGCCCGTAAAATCCTGCGCGACGATTCGATTCCACCACCCATGGCTTTTGGCAAGGCCCGCAACGTCCAGACGCGTTAGGCTCCTGCCGCTATTGCGAAAGACCGTTACGGGCATCCACTCGCCCACGACGATGAGGTCGAGACGCCCATCGGCATCGACGTCGCGCCACACCGCATCGGTCACCATGCCGATCTTTGAGAGCTCGGGAGCCACTGATTCCGTAACATCCGTGAACCTGCCGCGGCCATCGTTCTGAAGCAGCATGCTCGTCGGATCCGTACCGTAACGCCAGAGCACAACGCGCCCGCCGACGAAAAGATCGATATCGCCATCCCCGTCAAAGTCCGCGGCTACTGCGCGTGAGCCGCTGTTCGCTTCCGTCGGCACGCTCGCTTCGGCCTTACGAAATCCCCCGCGGCCATCGTTGATGTACAACCGATCCTGAAGGGCTGGCGCGCCGTCGGAGTATTCGCTCCCGCCACTGACTACATACAAGTCTGCATCGCGATCGCCATCAGCGTCGAAGAAGACGGCACCGACGTCTTCCGAGATCGCGTCCTGCTCGAACAGGGCCGTGTTGCTCGCGGTGAATGCGCCGCTTGCCCCTTGTACGAAAAGCCGTCCTCCCTGCTCCTTCGCCCCGCCTATGAAGAGGTCATCGAGGCCGTCGCGATTAACGTCAGCGACCGCCAGCGCCGGCCCTTCGGTAGAGATCATCTTCGGGATCAAACGCTCGCGATCGAAATCGACGAAGTCGTTCTCGCGGTGCGTGAAGTCGAATGCGATTCGTGCTGTGACGTCCTCGAGCAGTGGCGTCCCAGTTTCACGCGGGGGCGGCGTGCTTGCCCCCTCTGTCTGGCGGAGGATGATTGACTCGTTAGGATTCACATCGCGCCGCGCAGTGCGTTTGCCGTCGGGCCAGTCCACCACGATCGAATCGACCTTCTTCTGCGGCCCCAATCCAAAAACGAGCACGTAATCCACACTCGATTGGAAGCCACGCGACGGAGACTGCTCCTGCATGATCTCCGTTCCGTCAGCATGCACCGCGACCCGTGCGCCGATCGCATGACGGTTTTTACCTTCCCCTTCGAGGCGTACGCGCACAAAGTGGTTCCCGGGCAGAATCGTGCGCGCGTTGTTGCGGTACACGAACGCTTCGCGGTTCACGTTGTTGACGACGAGATCCAGGGCTCCATCCCCATCCAAGTCGCCGTAGGCCGCACCGCTCGAAAACGCAGAATCAGCGAGGCCCCACCGCGCGGCCTCGTTCGTGAAACGCAGATCGCCGGTGTTGCGAAACGCGTAGTCGGGAAGCGGCGTCGACCCCATCGCCTTCGTTAGGCGCTCGAAGTCCACGCGCGACCGCCCATCGTTCGTTACCGACTTCATCGTTTCCTCATTGGCCAGAAACGCGATGTAGTCCTGCGACGTCACGTCACGCGCGATGCCGTTGGTGACGAAAATGTCTTTCAATCCATCGAGGTCGAGATCGGCGATGAGCGCGCTCCAGCTCCAATCGGTCTGAGCAATGCCGGCCATTTGCCCCACGTCGCTGAACGTGCCGTCCCGATTGTTGCGCTGCAGCATGTTGCGCATGAACTGATGATGGTAGCCGTCGCGAATCTTCGCCTGGTACACATCCCAGCCTTCGAACATCGCCATCGTCTTGAGACGCAGTTCGTCTTCCGGCAGCATGTCCGTCGTGTAGACCTCCGGCCACCCGTCGTTATCGACGTCCCCGATGTCGAGGCCCATCGAGAAATACGTGACCTGGGCCGTGCGATCGGCGAGCGACTCTTCGAACGTCCCGTTGCCGCGGTTGACGAAGAGGTAGTCGCGCTCGAAGAAGTCATTCGCGACATAGATGTCGGGCCACCCATCGCGATTCACGTCTCCCACGCCGACGCCGAGGCCGAAGCCGATCTCGCTGCCGTAAATGCCGGCGCTGGAGCTGACGTCTGTAAACCGGCCGCCGTCGTTGCGATACAGCTTGTGTCCCCCGTGTGGGTCGCGCACATGCCGCGTATTGCGAGTACCGAAGCTGCTCACGGGGCGCGGCGAGTTGTTGATTATGAAGAGGTCGAGATCGGCGTCCCGGTCGTAGTCCAGAAAGGCAGCGTGCGTAGAGAAACCTTGATCGGCGACGCCGTACGTTTCTGCCATCTCGCGAAAGCGCGGAACGCCGTTATCGATGCCTTGATGGATCCATAATTCGTTCGCGCGTCGCACGGGCTGAGCGGTGCCTGCGCGGCAAAGGTATATGTCCAGCAAACCGTCGCCGTTGACATCAGCCAGCACCACGCCTGTGGTCCAGGATTGTGGCCCGGTCTTCAACCCCGCGTCTTTTGTCGCGTCGCGGAAGCGAAAAGCTCCGGCGTTGAGATAGAGCCGCGGCCCTTCAACGTTCGATGTGAGAACGATCTCGGGCAGGCTGTCCCCCGTAAGATCACCTAACGCGACGCCGCCGCCGTTGTAATAGTTGCGATACGTAAAGACGTTGAGCTCGCGTGTCTCTCGCAGCTCGTTGGCGAAGTCGATGCCCGTTAGGCTGGCTGGCAGTCGGGTAAACAGACGTCCATCGGCCGGCGGAAGATCTCCGCCATCACTCGACGCGTTGTGCGCATTGGAGCAACCCAGCAGCACACAGGCGCAGAGTGCGCGGACTGCCGTAGAGCGTTTCCGATAGAAGACCCCCCAACATCCAGTACCGAAGATGTTGGGGGGTCGGCCTAACGATCCCCGCTGCAAACTCACGCCACCTAATATCCCGGGTTCTGCGTCAGCAGCGGATTGGCCTGGATCTGCGTCTGCGGAATCGGGAACAGCACTTTGTGCGCCTCACGCAACGACTTGAAGCGCCGCGCTTCGGTGTATTTACCAAAACGCACGAGGTCCGTTCGTCGCTTGGCTTCGGCGATGAACTCGAAAAGGCGCTCGTTGAGAATCGCGGTGCGCACCTGCGCCTGCGACAGCCCTGCCGCGAGCGGCTTGGCCGGTGTGAACTGCCGCGCCCGCACGAGGTTGATGGTCGTGATTGCCGGCCCAGTCTGTCCCAGCTCGTTCTGCGCTTCCGCCTTGATCAGATACATCTCGGCGAGGCGGAAGAAGGGGAAATCGTTCGAGTGCGCGTCGCCTGCAGGCGCGTTAGGATCCGGCGGGAACTTGTTGAATCGCGGACCTTCGTGTTCGCGTGCCTGTTCGACGTTCAGGATGTCGACGGTGATCACGAGCGGGCTGCCGGCTCGATCGGTGATTGGCGCGCCTGTGTTGAAGCTGAATTGCTGCCCCGTGAGGAAGATCTCGCGCCGTTTGTCCGCCGGATCGAACGTCTGGTAGGTCTCGGCGATCGTGGCAAAGCCGTTCCAGGGCGTC